>NZ_CP080383.1:625380-938070 GCF_019443325.1 Cryobacterium sp. PAMC25264 | reverse complement strand
GAAGCGTCGGCGTCGAGTCCATTCCAAATGAGTTCGAGAACCGCGCGAACAACGTTGCCTTCGTGCGCAAGTCCTTGAACGTGATCTGCAGCTGCCTCAAGCTTGAATCTCCCCATGATCTAAGAATGGCACTTCGGTCTGACCATAAAGACCGGAATGACTGGTTGCGTTGTCACCTAACCGGGTGGGGTCCACCCCACCTAGGCCGGCTTCATACCGCTCCCAAAGGTGGACGTGGCGGAACTCACGACAGAACGATAGAACGATGAAAAGGTCAGGCGAAGGCGCGATTGTGTCTAACGGGAATGACAGCCCGCCAGCTATGACTGCCGACGACGTGATAACTCCCTTCTGCTTCCGCAGGATGGGGGGATTGTGCACGCTTGATCCTCGGCGCAAACGGAAAGTAGATATGAACAGTCCCTCGCCTTGAACAGACGACCTGATTTCGGGATTGTGGCAAAACGCCAGGTGGCGGCACCCGATAATTCGAGGTCCAGAGCGAACCACCATTGGGGACAGCTTCGGTGGGCGCATCACTCATTCACTGCGAAACAGCAAAACCCCAGGTGGCACGCTGCCGTCGCGGCAGCACCGTGCTCAGTCTTCATCTTTTGCGAACGCCCGGTCGAGGAGCGCGGCGGTGGCCGGGTTCACCAGCTCGCTGCGCTGGATGTAGTGCATGACCGTGACCCTGGTGTCGGTGTGTCCGAGTAGCTCGGCGGCGAGTTCGATGCTGGCGTTGTCGTTGACCGCGGTGGCGACGGTGCGGCGGAACATGTGCGGGGTCACCCCGTTGATGCCCGCGCCCTCGAGCACCTGCCGGAGTTGCCGACGCACGTTGGCCGTGGTCAGCGGGGTGCCGTCCCGGGACTGGAACAGTAGATCATCCGGGCCCATGCTCCCGACCTTGGCGAGCCGCCGGCGGACCGCGTCGGAGGTGAAGGTGGGGATGGCGACGACACGAGTGGACTTGGCGGTTTTGGGATGGTCCTGCCGGAAGGTCTGCTCCCCCTTGCGGCTGACGATGGTGCCGGCCAGGCGGATCGAGGGCACGGGGCTGGTGATGTCGACGTCCCGGCGCCGGATAGCCAGGACCTCACCGATCCGGGCCGAGGTGCCGAGCATCACCTCGATGATCGCGCCGAGCTGGCCGTCGGGCTTGGGACCCGACGTATGGTCGACGGCGCTCTCCCACTGCGCGATCGCCGCACGGATCACGTTCACTTCCGGCGCCATCAGCGCGGCAGGGACATGCGGCTCGCGGTGGAGGCGAGCGACGTGGTCCATCGGGTTCCGCGGCAGGACTTCGTGCCGCACCGCCAGCTCCAGGGCGAGCCGCAGCACCACCCGAGCCTGCTTGGCCCGATTGTAGGAGAGCTTGGCCAGCTGCTTGATGAACTTGTCGCACCGGGCCACGCCGATCTCCCGCAACGCGAGATGGTCGAAGGCGGGTGAGACGAGGGTGCGCATATTGCGCTCGTAGAGGTTCCGGGTAGTGCGGGAGATCCGGTCCTCTAGGTCGATGTCCTCCAACCAGTAGACCACCAGGTCTCTGAATAGGCTGTCCGGCGACAACCTCGTGTCGCCGGGTTGGAACAGGTCCCGGTCAGCGATCTTGGCCTTCAGCGCCCGTTCGGCGGCCTTGGCGGTGGCACCGGTGCCTTGCACCAGGCGTGCCTGGCCGTCCCAGTCGCGGTAGCGAGTGCGTGCCTCGTAGCGTCCGTTCGGCATCTGGCGGGTGCTGATGTCGCCGAAGGTGCCGATGGTCAACCTCTGCCGGGGCATCTCAGCTCACCGCCGATCGGTGCGCCTGGGCTCGCTGGTGGAGGGGTCTCGCTGTTGGGCGATCCAGGCCCGCACGTCGGAGATGGCGAACTTGAGGTGCTTGCCGAACCGGTACGCGGTGGGGCCTTTGCCGTGCACGCGCCAGTCGTAGACGGTGGAGATCGGGATGCCGAGGTAGGCGGCCAGCTCGTGGACGTCCATCAGAGGCTCCAGGCCCCAGTCGTCGGTGGCAGGTGAGGTGGGGTTCTCGTTGTGAATGCTCATACCCGGAAGGTGCGCACGAGGATCCTGGACGATCGGCAGGAACCGAAACCGACCTCAGCGCCTCGCACGACAGGGCCGGCTGAGCGGCGGAAATGGGCTGAAAGTGATGGGGTAGTGATGGGAACATCAAATCTCTTAACCAAAAAAGTCCCGGAAACCCTTGAGTTTCCGGGACATTTGGTGGGCTGTTTACGAAAGGCAGCACGGCGCGGATCGCGCCAGATCGCAAAACGTGTTTTCCTCCATAATTTCAGGATTTTCCTCCAGTTCCAAGAATCGTCTTGGGCGGAGGCTCGCAGGTACACTCCGACGTGACGGAAGTCCAGTCGACGCTGCGTGCTGGACACGCTGCGTCACGGCACTGTCGCGAAGCACGCCACCAGCACCACGGCGAGCTGCACCGTCAGACTTCTGCTGACGTTGGCCTCGCCGTTCCCGGTTTCACTCGCTTCGCAACGCGTCGGCGCTGCTGCTGCTGACTTAAGATGCGCTTTCCTGGTCTGGTTTGGGCGCTGCCGCGTCATCCGCAAAGTCTCGTCGGATTGCCGCTGCACTACGAATAAACAGGTTGATCCACGCCAGTACGAGGGTGCCCGCTACGAGTTCAACGGCGGTCAGGGTGTAATAGCCGACGCCGAAGAGTGCAAGGAGCACGGCGAGGATGCCGATGATCAGCCATCCGAGCATGACGAAAGGCGTCGGCATCGCGGGAATCCAACGCGGCAGCAGAGCGACTAATACCGCGAAAACGACGGCAATGCCGACCGCGAAGGCGGTATGCATCCAATAGAACGCGTGGGCTGGCAATGCCCCGACGAGCGCGAGCAAAATGCCGATGGCGACGAGGCTTATTCGCACACGGGCGATGCCGTGCTCGTGAGTGGTCGGGATTCCGAGTGGGGCACAGCGCCCAAGCGTGGTGAAGATGAGCCCGGCCACAATCAGCGTCAAATTGAACGCAGCGGCGGACGCGTCACCGGTGGCACCGAGTGCGCTGAAATCATCGTTCCACCATTGCGGATCGCTCGCCGCGAGCATGCTGGCGACAACCCCTTCGACAAAGAACAGGGCAAGCACCACAGCCATCAATGCCGGCGTCATACGTGTAGCGGATTGAAACACGACGTAGGCGGTGGTAGCGCCCATAGCCCCGGCCAAGATCACACCCGGTAGCCCGAAAATTACGGCGCCGATTAGAGCACGGTCGAGAATCTCGACCACCAGCGTCCATGTCAGTAGCGCAATCACAGAGTGAGCTGCGGTCAGCGCTGCGGCATCGAGCACGTTCAGCATGTGTCGTGCGCCGCGTGGACGTGGCATGAACCAGCGGCCCGCGGCGAACGCAAAGATTGCAACGAAGGCAGAGGCCATGGCGCCGTGCTGCCCGATCGATCCCTCCCCCGCGATCGACTCGGCACGTCAATGACTACGACTGCTCCGCCGCGGTCGGGGCGGTGTCACGCGTCGCGGCGTTTGAGATGCGGCGCGGCGACGGCGAGCAGTACGGTCACCCATGCGAGGAGCAGGAGTCCCGCCTGCCAGGGTTCGAGTACCCAGAGGCCTGCTGGCAGCGGCTCCATCGGCGCGCCGGGAGCGATGAGCTCCCACCGACCGGGGTGGCTGAAGAGGGCTTTTCCCAACTCCGTCGGAAGCAGTGCCTGGACGTTCTGAATCCAGATCTGCGACGAACTGAGCGTCAACAGTCCGAACGCGATCGGTGCCGCGAGCAGTAGTCCGAGCGCCACCGCGATGCCGCCGGCCGTGCTGCGGAGAATCGCGCCGATCGCGAAGGCGATGAGACCTGTCAGTACGAGGTAAAGCACGACTCCCAGCTGCGCGCGCCAGTAGAGCGGGTCGCCCAGGTCGATGTCGATGCCGGTACCGGACAGCACGGCCACCGAGAGGGGGATGGTGATCGCGACGGCGACGGCGCTCACCGCGAACGTCGCTACGGCGAAGACGAGCGCCTTGCCGAGCAAGGCGGGCAGGCGCTTGGGCACGGATGTCAGTGTTGTGCTGATCATTCCTGATCCGTATTCACCGGCCATGAAGAGCACGGCAAGAATGCTTACGATCAGGCCGGTGAAATCGGTGCTCACAGTGGTCGCGAACACTCCCAGAGCCTGCACGCCTTCGGGTTCGAGTTCCGCAGCGTTGTATCCGTGCGAGGACGACATTTGTGCGCCCAGACCGGCGGTGACCGCGACCAGCATCCCGTACAGCCACCACGTTGAGCGAACGCTGCGAAGCTTCACCCATTCCGACCACAGGATGCCGCCGAACCTAAGATCGTGACCCGAGGGCGTGAAGACCTTCGTGGCAGTGGAGCTCATCGGTTCTCCCCCGCACGTGTCTGTGTCGTCTGGTATTCGACTTCGCTACGGGTCAACGACATGTAGGCGTCTTCGAGCGAGCCGGCGATCGGGGTGAGCTCGTAAACAGCGATTCCCGAACCGGCGGCCAACTCTGCGATCCGCCGTGCGGAGATACCCGCCACCGACAGCAGGTCGGGCTCGGCGCTTGTCATGGCACCGCCCTCCGTCGTGAGGATCGCCGTGAGACGCACTGCCTCGGGAGAACGGACCCGCACGATGTCACCACCGGCCCTCGCGAGGATGTCGCCCACAGGGGCATCCGCGACGACCCTCCCACGCCCGAGAACGATGATGTGGTCGGCGGTTTGCGCCATCTCGCTCATCAGGTGTGAGGAGAGAAACACTGTGCGCCCCTCGGCGGCTAGACTGCGCAGGAATACACGCACCCAGGCGACTCCCTCGGGGTCGAGACCGTTCACCGGTTCGTCGAGGATAAGGGTGGCCGGGTTGCCGAGCAGCGCCACGGCGAGGCCGAGTCGCTGGCCCATGCCGAGTGAGAAGCCGCCCACGCGTTTGCGCGCTACCGATTCGAGCCCGGTCATGCCGATAACCTCGTCGACCCGTTTCGTGCCGATTCGGTGCGTCGCCGCGATGGCCAGCAGATGGTTTCGGGCAGTTCGGCCGGCGTGCACCGCCTTGGCGTCGAGCAACGCCCCGACTTGGTGCCGCGGGGCGCGGTGCTCGGCGTACGGCTTGCCGTTCACCGTCACCGACCCACTCGAGGGGCGGTCGAGACCCACGATCATCCGCATGGTCGTGGATTTGCCGGCGCCGTTCGGCCCGAGGAATCCAGTCACCAGGCCTGGGCGCGCGGTGAAGCTGATGGCGTCGACAGCAAGCTTGGCGCCATAACGCTTGGTCAGAGAGTGGGCTTCAATCAAAAGAGGAGCTCCATGTTCTTGTGCTTCAGAAACGGCAGGTCAAATGGCCTTCCGTCAGTTGCCGACCAACGCCGACGATGATCTCGAGTGAACTCCATGTGCCTAGAACACAGTCAAACCGACGAGTGGCGAGGACCGTCGCGACGCTGTACTGCTCTCCGCTGGCGTCGAACCTGTCTAACCGTCTGAGGTCGGGGTGTCGCTCTCAGCGGCCAGCTCGGTCGCGATGACGCTCGCGCGTGCGATGACGTCGAGCTGGGACTCGCTGAACAGTTCCACGGCGGTCTCGAGAAGTGTCTCCTGAGCAACCCGCGAACCCTTGGGAAGATGCGCCTTCGGGTCTAGCAGCCATCGATAGTCGATGAGGTTTTGAGCGAGCTGCGGGGCGAGCGCCTCGGCGAGCTCTTGCCGGGTGGCGTCATCAGCGTCGGGAGGCAGCGCATCGAATTCGACGCCGGCATCCTCCGCCTCCGCCTCGACCATCTTTTGCATGTCGGCCATCGCCGACTCGTCGTAGAGCTGCGACATCACGAGCATGAGGGCACGCTCCGAGCTGGACAACCGGCCGGCAAGGTGCTCGAATCCTGACGGCACATCGGTGGCTGTTGTGCCGTCCAGGATCGCCCGGATCTCGGCGCGAGCACGCGTAAGTCGCTTGATGCTCGCAGCCAGGTCAGCGTCAACCGCCAGCAGAGCCGTCGCCGGTGTCTCTCCGCCGAAATCCATCGACTCGATCTGCGCGAGGGGCACGTCAAGGTCGCGAAGCCGACGTATCTGCAGCAGCCTCACCAGATGGCGAGGCCCGTACTGCTTGTACCCATTGGATGTTCGTTCGGGCTGTTCGAGCATGCCCGCCTGGTGGTAATGACGCACCGTGTTCACCGTCGTGCCGGCGAGTTCCGCCACCTCGCGCGTGCTCCACGTCATCACAGACTCCGATCGTTCGCTGGCGGCCGGCAGCATCGGCTGCGCTCGTGATCACCATTGAAAACTATGTTCCCGCCACAGGGTCAAGGTTCCGCTGGGTTGTCGCGCTCGCTTGACCCTGTGGCAAGAACACGGTCTTTGCTAAAGCTATCTCACGCGTCGGCCGAACGGTCGGCCCGGATCGGGATCCCCAGAGAGGTTCAACATGGACACCTACGAGTGGCTTCGGAGCTTGATCGAGCAGGTTCCCGACATCCTCCAACCCGTGATCGTCGCCGTTGCCGGCGCGATCCCATATATCGAGGGCGAAGGTGCCACAGCCTTCGGCATCATCGCGGGCATCAACCCCGTGGTAGCCGCAATCGCAGGCGCGACCGGCAACATCCTGTGCGTGTTCGGCGTGGTCTTTTTGGGATCCCGGATCCGCGAAGGCGTCGTCACGCGGCGTGCGGCGAAGCCCGCATTAGTCGCTGCCGGCGGGCATGCGCTGCCCGCAGGCGAGCCTGAAACGCTCGACGCAAAGCCGAACGGACGCTCGAAGGGCCGGGCCCGCCTCCGTCGCTGGATGGTCCGGTTCGGAGTCCCCGGCGCCAGCATCCTCGCCCCTCTCGCCCTCCCCACGATGCTAACGGCCGCGTTTTTCGTCAGCACAGGCGTCTCGAAAGGCTGGGTCATGCTGTGGCAGATCGTCGCGATTGTGCTCTGGACGAGTGTCATCGCGATCGCAGCGTCCGGCATCCTCGGGCTCCTCGGCTTGTGAGCGACAAACCGGAACGGTGTTCCTCTCAATTCGGGAGGGACGCTGCCCGGCTCACCCCCACGCAGCGCAAACACTTGACCCTGTGCAGGGCACATACCTTCTCATTGAGAAATCATGAAACTCTCACACACCATCGCCGCGGCATCCGCGCTGGTCTTCGCCCTATCCGGCCTTCCGTCCGGGGCCACGCCACACACGACACCCCGCGACCCAGTGCGCGCAGCTCTCGCGCACACCATGGCCGTCGACGCGTGGCCCGCAGGCTTGGTCGCCGTTCGCGCCTCCAACGAGAAGGTTCGCACCTACGCTTCCGGGGTGATCGAGCTCGGCGAGCCCGACAAGGTGCGGGCCGATAGCCAGATCAGGATCGGGAGCAATACCAAATCCTTCACCGCCGCACTCGTGATGCAACTGGTCGGCGAGGGCGCAATTTCTCTCGACGCAGATGTCGAGACGTACCTTCCGGGAGTCGTCCGGCACCCCCAGGTCAGTGGACACGACATCACCGTCCGTCAGTTATTGCAGCACACGAGTGGGCTGCCCGACATGGACGGCGACATCAGCGACCACCTGCTGGAATGGCAGCATCGTTACATCTCACCTCGGGCTTCACTCGACCTCGCGCTCACGCATCCGGTCTCCAACGCGCCTGGGGCCAGCTTCGAATACAGCAATGCAAACTACATCCTGGCTGGGCTGATCATCGAGGCCGTCTCCGGCCGGCCACTGGCCGAAGAGATCGATACGCGCATCATCGTCCCCCTGGGGCTCAAGGACACGTATTTCCCGGACCAGGGCGAACAAGTCATCCGGGGCGATCATCCTCACAGCTACATTCCCCTTGGCGACTCCCCTGTCGACTTCACGGACTTCGATCCCTCCTGGGGATACGCAGCCGGCGCAATGGTGTCGACCACCGAGGACCTCACCACTTTCTATTCCGCACTCGCGACAGGAGACGTGGTGGCGGCTGCTCAGCTCGAAGAGATGCGAAAGACGATCCCGGCCGAATCGCTCTGGGAGGGTGCCGCCTATGGGTTAGGGCTCATCTCCTTTGAGCTTTCCTGCGGGGTGACTGCGTGGGGCCACGGCGGCGACGTGCCCGGCACCGTCAGCCGGGTGGCAGCGGCTGAGGACGGCCGCGCCGCCGCCATTGCGGTCACTCAGAACCCCACGTCGGTAGAAGCGGATGCCCGTCTCCGCGGCCTGATCGACACCGCCATCTGCTCGCTCTAGACCAGAATTCCGAACCTCAGTCGAAGTCAGGCGTGCAGGCAGTCGGTGACACTCGATCGGAAGGCAAGAGCCCATCATGAAAACCGGTCGCACCTCAGGCGAAGCCACGCTGATGATCTCTGGAGAGCGCACGCGCTCACGGTTCGCCAGAACGATGAGGTTTTGGCTGCCGCTCATCCCCCTCACCGCCGTCGCTGCCGTACTTCTGTGGCTCAATCGGAGCCCGTGGTGGGGTTGGGTGTTGGTGGGCGTCATGATTGTGGCCGCGGCCACCGCTGCCCGAAGATGGCTTCGCGGCCACGCTCTTCTTCAGGTGGGCGCGTGGCTGCTTACCGCGGTGATCGTTTTCACAACTGCCCTCTTTGCCTACCCGGCGCCGATGGTCCGCGAGGCCGGGGGCGCAGATCCGCTGCTCACCGACGTTGTTGCAACGCACGACGGCCCCGTTCGTGGTGTGACCAATGACGATCGTGCGGTGGAGATCTTCGCCGGGATCCCGTATGCCCAGCCTCCGGTGGGTGATCTGCGCTGGCTGGCTCCGGAGCCACTCACGGCGCGCACGGAGGTCTTCACCGCGGACCGCTTCTCATCCGCACCCGTCCAAGGCACGTCCCGGTTCCTCACCCGAGCGCTCTCGCAGGTCGTCGATATGCCGCTCGAGGACACGTTCCTCAACCCGTATCCAGTGAGTGAGGAGAGCCTGTCCCTCAATATCTGGCGTAGCTCGGCATCCGCCTCGGTGCCGCGACCAGTCCTTGTCTACATTCCTGGCGGGGGCTTCGCCACCGGATCCGGTGCGCTGCCTCTGTACGATGGCGAAGCTCTGGCCTCTCGGGGCGACGTGATCACCGTCACGATCGACTACCGGTTGGGAGTACTTGGGTTCTTCTCGCATCCGGATCTCGCCGCCGAGTCGGACTATGGCGCCTCAGGCAGCTATGGTCTTCTCGACCAAATCGCCGCCCTGCAGTGGATTCGAGACAACATCGCCGGCTTCGGAGGCGACCCGGACCGTGTGACCGTCGCAGGAGAGTCCGCAGGCGGCGAGAGCGTGTGCATTCTGGGAGCGACACCACTTGCGGAAGGTTTGGTCGACGGCATCATCGGCGGCAGCGGCGCGTGCCTGGGCACCACTGGCGACACAGAAGCCGGCGACCAGTTCGATACACGTGAGGCGGCGGAGGAGGCAGGGCGGCGCGTCAGCACGGCACTTGGCAACGCATCCCTACAGGACATGCGCGACATGTCCGTCGAGCAAATCCTGGATGCATCGGACTCACTTGCCGGTCACTGGCGGCCTTCCGTCGACGGGTACGTACTCGAAAAGGCGGCCGCGGAGATCTACGCCTCGGGAGAGCAGCTGGATGTTCCCACTCTCGTGGGAAGCAACGCAGACGAAGCGTCGCTGGCCCTCGCAAGCCCGCCACAGATCAGCGTGTCCGAATATCAGGCGTCCGTCCAACAGACCTACGGCAACAACTCGGAGCGCTTCCTCGGGCTCTACCCGGGCGAAACCGAGCAGCAGGTCCTCGATTCGTCTCTGAGAGCCCAGACAGACAGCGTCATGACACGTGCGATGCTCCTCTGGGCACAACTACAAACCGATACCGGCACGGAAGACGCGTACCTCTACTACTTCTCCCACGTACCTCCGGACACGGGACTCGAGAAGTTCGGCGCGTACCACGGCGCCGAGGTTGCCTACGCGTATGACAACCTTGGTGCCGTTGACAACAGCGTGTACCAGGAGGCCGACTACAGGCTCCGCGATCAGATGAGCGGGTACTGGCTCAATTTCGTGCGCACGGGCAACCCGAACGGAACCGGCCTGCCCGCGTGGCCGACGGTTGCGCACGGCTCCGACGACGTCATGGAATTCGGGCCAGACGGTAGCGTTGTGTCCCCGCGACCGCGGCGTGCAGCGATCGACTTCTGGCTCCAACACAACGGACCGATCCGCTAGGACCAGGCTCTGCGGGCCACCGGTTACCGCGCTGGGTGATCCCGGTACGGATACCTCTGCACTTGACCCGGTGCCGTCCACATAGTGTCTGCTCGTTCTATGCCACGGAATACTCTTTGCCCACCAGTAGGTCTAGTCCGAAATCGCCTCCGTGCGCTCGCCGTAATTGTGCCGGTGGTGCTGCTGGTGAGCGCGTGTGTTCCCTCGCCTCAGCCGCAGCAAGCACAGGTATCGCTCGCGAGCTTTTACAATCAAGAGCTCACTCTCGAGCCCTGCGAGACGCCCGTCCTCACTGGCGATGTCCTCGTTCCGGGTGAGTGCGGGCACGTCGATGTTCCTATCGACTACGAGAACCCAGACGTGGGCACCGCGCAAATCGCTGTCTTCCGCATCCCCGCGACAGGCACGGAGCCGATCGGATCGCTCTTCATCAATCCTGGGGGTCCCGGACTACCCGGGGTCGGGTACGCGGCTGATGTGGCGCACGCGTGGGTGAACAGTCCCGTCACCGAGCAATTCGATCTCGTCGGGTTTGATCCGCGCGGAACCGGCACCAGCACCCCGGCGATCGACTGCTACACCGATGGAGAGCGTGACGATGACGCGTTGGCCGCGAGTCTGTTGTCTCTGCCGGATTCGCGCCCTCTTGTCGACGCCTGCGCCGACAGCGTCGGCGGCGTCGACGTCTTAGCGCACCTGGGAACGAGGGATGCGGCCCAGGACTTGGATGTTCTGCGGGAAGTGTTCGGCGACGACAGTCTCAGTTATGTCGGGGTGAGCTACGGCACCAGGTTGGGTGCCGTGTACGCAGAAATGTTCCCGGAGAACGTGCGAGCCCTGGTACTCGACGGTGCGATGGACCCGCATACGGGAACTCTTGAGCGCAACGTCGTGCAATGGGAGGGACTGCAGCGCGGCTTTGAGTCACTCGCGGCATTCTGCGCGACACAGGGCGACTGCCCGCTCGGCGCACACACTGACACCGCGACACAGACATACCAGCAGCTCGTGCGTCCCCTCCTCGAGACACCGCTCCCAGCCGGCGAAGGTCGTGAGCTGAGCTACACGGCAGCCAACGACGGCGTTGTCATGGGGCTGTACAGTGCCGACTTGTGGCCGCTCGTCATCGCGGGCCTCACCGAACTTGCTGCGGGCCGCGGTGACACCCTTCTGTGGCTCAGAGACCTCTACCACGAACGGTCCTCCGACGGCAGCTATGCCAATTCCGCGGAGGCGACGGTGGCCATCGACTGCCTGGACGAGGACCGCTTCAGCCCGGCGGGCCAGGCTGAGCTCGTCAGCGCCGCACTGGCCGCCGCCCCTTTCCTCGACCCGGGGACGCCTGTGAAGGTCGCGCCTGCCCTGTGTGAGGGGTGGCCGGTTGAGCCGACGCTGGGTTTCCCTTACGCAACCGATATCAAGGGTCTGCCTCCAACATTGACAGTGTCCGTGACCGGTGACCCGGTCACTCCGCATCAGGGTGGCATCAGCCTCGCCGAAACACTGGGTGGAAGCCTGCTGACCGTTGAGGGAGCGCAGCACGGGTCAGTGATCTCGGGAAACGAATGTATCGACTCCGTCGTCGTCGCATACCTTGTCGATCTCACGCCCCCTCCGGCTGACGCAACGTGTCGGCTATGACCCGAGCGTCCTGGATCAGTCCACCAGGAAGACGACCCGGTTCGTCGACCGCGCAGCGCCGTCGGCGACCCATGGTCCGAGGGCTGTCCATGACCTCCGGTCGAGGTCACCGATCGTGTGTCGACCGGCGTGGACTTCGGCTGCCAGATACTCCATTTCGGGCCCAAGCCCGTTGTGGCTACCGAGGAAGAACGTCGAAATCGTTCTGTCGAAGTTTGTCGGGCCGGCGACAAACGCGCCGAACGGGAAGTGCTCGTCGTGACCGGCGGCATGTCCCAGCGCAATGACCGTACCTCCCGGCGCGAGCAAGGAATACGCGGCGACGAGATGCGGTCCGCCCACGACGTCCACTGCCGCGAAGACCGGCACCGATACGGTGTCCATCGTCGCGTGCACCTCTGCCGCTCCGAGCTGCTTGATTCGGTCGTGAGCCGCCTGGTCCCGCGCGATCGCGACGACGTGCGCCCCGGATCTGGCCGCCAGCTGAACGGCGGCCGCTCCCACGGCGCTGTTGGCACCCACCACGAGCAGACGCCGCCCGAGCAGCGATCCAAGCCCCCGAAGCGCCCGAAGAGCGCTGGTGACCGGGACCGGAATCGTGCTCATCAGCGCCGGGTCTGCACCGTTCGGTGTCACGGCGATCGTCGCTGTCGGAACACTCCGCATCTGAGCCCAGCCGCCGTGGCTCCCAAGGAAGATCACGGACTGGCCTTCCTCGGGCCCGCTCCCGTTCGGAGCGCTACGGAGCACGGTCCCGGCACCGTCCCAGCCTGGGACTGATCCGGGTTCCGCGGTGGCGAGCGCCGCGAGATCTCCCGGGTTCGGAGCAAATACCTTTACCTGGATGAGAGCTTCATCTTCACGTTGGGGCGGATCGGGCAGTTCGCGAAACGAAAGTCCTGCGTGGCTTGACTGGTCTGCTATCCATGCGCGCATTGAGTGGGCCTCTTCCTGTGGGTCGGTCTTAAGGTGCTCGGAGCTTGGTCACGCGTCACGCCTGCGCAGCCTGAGGATTCCGTCGACGAGCAAGACCAAGATGCCGACCCCTCCTGCAGGCAGGCCAAGCAGGATGAGCCCGCCGGCCCCGATGTTCGCGTCGGTGGCGAAAGGGTCGGTGATGGCCCACGCACCGGCGACCATGAGGAAGCCGACGGCGAGAAGAATCGTTCCCGTCATTCTGAGCATGTCGTCTCGTTTCTATTGGGTGGTCGTTCAGGACGGCCTGATCGGCTCATCGGTTGCAGGCTCGAGGTAGAACCGCGCCCAGGACACCAGGCCGTTCGAATCGGTGCGCCAGATTACGGGGCCTACGATTCCTGCCGAAGTGCCGTCGGCCGCGGTGCCGTCCATCTCCCATTCCGACCAGACTTCGTCGCCATTGATCGCGCGACGAAGAACTCGCGCCGTCAGATTGGGGAATCGGCCGAGTATCGCGGTCCAATTACGCAGCACGGTTGCGCGACCCTCGAAATTCCGAGACGGGTGATGAGGGGTTTCGGAAACATAGCCGGCAGAGAAGCACGCGGCGATGCTGTTGGCGTCATGGGAGTTGATCGCTGTCTCGAGCGTGGTGATGGCATCTAGGTGTGTCATTTTTCGCCAGCTTTCGTTGAGGTGATTTCGTTGCTATTCGCAATTTTCAAGCAGCGCGGTCTGAATCGCCGTTGGGCGTGAAGACTCCGGTTCGGGCAGGAGCCATCGGGTCGGTGAAGTTGGGATGCTCCGATCCCGTGGCGCACGGGAGCCAGCTTTGCCGCCGATGGGTCACAGCCATCCGCGATCGCGGGCTGCCCTGGCTGCGTCGTGTCGCGTTGAGGTCGCGGTCTTCTGGGTGGCGTAGGAGAGGTAATTTCGAACAGTGCCAGGCGCGAGGTGCAATCGCCTGGCGATGTCTCTGACCGAGTACCCCTCGCGCGTCTCCCGTAGGACATCGGCCTCGCGTTCGGTCAAAGGTGAGTCGTCGACGACCGAGGCCTCCAGCACGTCGTGCGCGATCCAGCGCTGACCCTCGTTCACCTTGCGGATGGCCTCGGCGATCTCCTCCGGATCAGCGCCCTTACTCATGAACCCAAGCACGCCAAGCTTGAGCGCTCGCCGGAGGACACCCTGTCGCGCGTGCCGGGTGAGCATCAGCACGCGTTGCTCGGGACGTGTCGACATGATCGAGGCGACGGCCTCCAGGCCGTCCATCTCAGGCATCTCGAGATCAATGACAAGTACATCCGGGTGATGCTGAAGCGTTGCGGTCACGGACTCCTCGCCGTTGCCCGCCTGCGCCACGACGTCGATGGTGCCGTCGAGCGTGAGGAGCGCCGAAAGGGCCACCCGCAGTAGCAGCTCGTCATCGGCCAGGACGATCCTGATGGCATCCGCCTCGCTCATCTCTTGGCCCCGGTCTCACTGGTTCCGATGTCGGGATCGATCCGAGCGGATACGACGAAGCTATCCGCCGATCGTTCGACCCGCAGGTCGCCGCCCGCGCTCTCCACGCGATCCCGCAGGTGCGCAAGCCCTCTCAGCGGGGAGTCGACGGCATCGACTGCGCCGTCGTTGGCGACTTCCAAGGACCTCCGCGATGCGGTTATCCTCACGATGGTCGGACGCGCATGGCGAAGCAGATTCGTGGTGGCCTCCCGGAGCACCTGTGCCAACAAGGGATGCGCGGAGCTCTCGCCGGCGTCGTCGAATCTCACCTGAACGGCCACACCCGCAGCCTCGACGAGCCGCTTGGCGTTCTCGAGTTCCGCCACCAGATTCAGCTCATAGCGCGCATAGGTCAGCGCTCTCGTCTCCACGATCGTCTCGTCGACAAGACGGCGGATCTCGGAGAACTCCAGCTCAGCCCGGTCGGGATCGGTGTGAGCCACGCGTCGGCCGAGTGCCGCTTTGAGCTTGATGACATGCAGCGAATGACCCTGGATATCGTGGAGGTCACCGGTGAAGCGCATCCGCTCGCGCGCGACTGCGAGCTCAGCCTCTGTTTCCTGCGCGCGTTCAAGCCGCCGCACGACCTGCCAGGCCTGCTCACTGAGCAATATGACCGCCACGACAAAGAGCGCGCCGAAAGTCGGGACCGCGAGGTAGGCCGCCGCGAGCGCCCACGTGGCGGGGTGGAAGACGAAGGAGCTCGCCCCGATCGTCGCGACCGCGAGCGCGAAAACCGCGATCCATAATCGCCGTCTTCGTGCTCGTGCTAGAAGAAGCGCGCCGATGAGCGCCATCGGCACGAAACCGATCGGGCTCGAGGCCGTCAGCGCCCCAATGATCCACGAGGCCGTAGTGAACATAAACGCAAGGATCGCCAGACGCGGGTACCCCTCCAGGCTCCACTTGCGCAGCAGAGCGAGGGTGACCAGGAACCCGAGAACGACCATCAATCCCTCGGACCACGAGGTCGACGTGAGCACGATACCGATGATGCTCGGCGGCGCAATGGCGGCGACAGCCGTGACCATCGCCACGCGACGCATTCGCGTGATGATTGGAGCTTCGCCGCTTGCGTTGTGGTCGATGGCTAGCTCCGGTTCTCGGCGTCCTGCCGCTTGATCTCGCGGCCGACGGGGGGTTTCGCGAGCATTGCCGCGACGCCGAGCCCAAGTCCTATGTACTGTAACGCCCCGTTCCCGAGGAATATGTCCACGATGCTTGCCGGAAGGGTCATGAAGAGACCGAAGTCGAAGTAGTAGTAGCCGACATAGGCCAGGAAGACCGTTGCGCCGAGAACAATGAGTGCGTTCAGCGCCAAATCGAGGATTTTCATGAACTCAACGATCGCGTCAGCGAAGTGCCGACGGTAGTGACGCAGTGTCACATCATCTGATGACGTCTGACCACTGCACGCGGGCTGACTGCTGGAGTGTGATGGGACACATGACATCACTACCGATCTCCACAGAACTCACTTCACGTCCGCCGCTCTGGCGGCGCCCTCTGAAGATCATCCGCGAGAACAAGCGTGCATATCTCATCATCAACCTGGCCACGTACGGCTTGGCCATCATCGGGTTCCTGATCGGACTCGCCTTTCCCGCGCTCAGTGTGGCGAAGGTCACGGGCTTGCAGGAAAACGGTACCGAGGCGATGGTGGTTTGGCTGATCAATATCCCACCGCTGTTCGCCCTGGTGATCCTCGCCGTGAACGTCTTCCAACTGAGCCTGCTGACCATCGTGCTGCCGTCGCTTGTCGTGCCCTTCGCCGGGCTCGCGTTCTTCGGATATTGGGCGGTCCAGACGGGCATAACACTTGCGCCGGGCACGCCAGAAGGATGGGTATCGCTCATTCCCCATTCCCTCACCTTCGTCATCGAACTCCAGGCCTACGTGATCGTGGCGCTCGGCACGTACCGCCTCGGGAGTAGTTGGCTGTTCCCCCGCAGTGTCGGAGCGCCGAATCGGCGCAGAGGCTACCTTCAGGGCCTGAAGCAGCTCGGTCTTCTGGCGCTGCCCGCCATCGCCTTGCTCATCATCGGCGCGGTGTGGGAGGCGTATTCACTTCGGTACTTCGTCTACCCGCTCCAGCAGCTCCTGCTGTAGCTGTCGGGTGCCGTCCATCCACGAGGGTCACAACCATGTTCCCGCCAGAGGGGTCAGATCGCTCCTGACAGGCCGGTGAGGAGCAGATCGGCAGCGGTATGAAGCGCGGCGGGCGGCACACCATCGAGCAGTTGCGTGGAGACACCCAACACAAAGGAGTGCACCATGATCGCCGATATCCCAGGATCGAGATCGGCACGGACTGCGCCGGTATCGACACCTCGACGGATGCACGCCTCAATGCCTGAACGGTCCTCCGCGCGGCGTGCGGCGACAGTTTTCCGGGCCGCGACGTCATCGTCTCCGCCCGCACCGACGGTGGCCGACAACGCGACGAGACAACCTCCCGGATACGCGGGGTCCGACTGCATCGCTACCGTCCCGTGAAGCATCTGGCCGAGCGCATCGAGCGGGTCGAGTGTTAGGTCGCCAACGAGTTCACTTACCCTTCCCGGACCGGCGATATAGTGCTCGATCGCACGCTCGAACAGGCCCTCCTTAGACCCGAAGGCGCCGTAGAGGCTCGCTGCCGAGAGACCGGTCTGCGCACGAAGTTCCGTGATCGACGACGCTTCATAACCGTGTCGCCAGAACACCCGCATTGCGGCGTCGAGCACCTCGTGTTCTACGAAGGTCCTCGGTCGTCCCTTTTGTGCCATCTCAGCCCTTTCGGATCGTTCGTTCCAGTTTGACACATGACGACTTGTCGATCAATATAGGAACGTTCATTCCGTAAACCGAGGAGAGATGCCAGTGTCCGTTTCACTACCCAGAACCACCGCGTCGATAGAGTCGGACCCCAAGAATCGACTGCCCGTTCTTGCTCTCGTCCTGATGGCCCTCTCGGGATTCATCATCATCATGACGGAAACGCTTCCCGCCGGGCTACTCCCCCAGCTCGCCGCCGAGTTCGAGGTCAGTGACGGCACCGCCGGGCAGCTCATCACCGCTTATGCACTCGGTACCGTCATCGCGGCCATCCCCACGATCGCGATGACGCGGGGCGTATCCCGCAAGCCGCTGCTTGTCATCGGGCTGCTCGGCTTCTTGCTCGCGAACACCCTCACAGCGATCGCGCCCACTCTCGTGGCAGCGCTTGGTGTGCGCTTCATCGCCGGGGCGTTCTCCGGACTGATCTGGGGCATGCTGGCGGGGTACGCGCGTCGCATCGTCGCCCCCGAACATGCCGGCCGCGCCCTCGCGATCGCCATGGCCGGCACCCCGCTCGCGCTTTCCATCGGAACGCCACTCGGCGCTTGGCTCGGTTCGATGGTCGGCTGGCGATGGTCCTTCGTCGGCGTCTCCGCACTCACCGTGGTCGTCGTTCTCTTGGTGCTCGCATTCGTGCCGAACGCGCCAGGACAACGATCAGACACTCGGCTCGGCCTCGGCCGTGTCCTCTTGATCCCGGGAGTGGCCGTGGTGCTCGGTGTGGTGTTCGCCTGGATGCTCGCCCACAACCTGCTGTACACGTACATCGCACCGTACCTCGACGGCGTGGGGGTCGACCTCCGCCCTGACGCCGCCCTCTTCGCCTTCGGAATCGCCGCTTTGGTAGGTATCTGGATCACGGGCGCCCTCATCGACCGTTCACTTCGACGCCTCGCCCTCGCGAGTACGGCGACTTTCGTCATCGCCGGTGCACTGTTGCTCATTTTCCCGGCGTCGCTCCCAGTGACGATCCTCGCTATTGCCCTCTGGGGCGTGGCATTCGGTGGCGCCGCGACGCAGCTTCAGACGGCGATCGGCGATGCGGCTGGCGAGAGCGTGGACATTGCGAACGCGATGCTCACAACAGCCTTCAACCTGGCCATCTTCGGCGGAGGAGCGATCGGTGCGCTCCTCGTGGACGACAGCGGACCGGCAGCGCTCCCCGTCGCCATGATTGGGCTGTCCGCGCTTGCCGCCCTGATCGTCGCCGTCGGCCGAACGCACGCCTTCCCGTCCCGCTAGAAGGCCACCCAACTGGCACAGAGTCAATCCGGAGTGTCCATTAAGCGACATGCTGTTGCTAAAACGAGCACTGTAAAGCTACGCTTGACAAATGCAAAACAACTTGACACACGCAATGCAAGAGCTCAAGCGGCACACAGACGCTTTCCTCGCGGCTCGCGTTCTAACAGACAGCGACGATTTTGCCGGCGCGATCGGGTACTCGCTCAGAATTCAGGTGGCGGCAGAAGACATCGTTCGTGCCGTCGTGCAACAGTCGCGTGAGCGCGGCGCTACCTGGCAGGCAATCGGCGACGCTCTCGGCGTGAGCCGGCAAGCAGCATTTCAGCGCTACGGAAAACCGATTGACCCACGAACAGGAGAACTCATGAACACCACACCCCTCAACGACGCCGCCGAATTGGCCCGATCGGTCGTCCAAGACCTTGCGGCCGGTCGATGGAAGCTCGTCACCGAGCGATTCGACCCGGCCATGCGCGACGGCCTGTCGGAGGATGCCCTGGCGGCGGCGTGGTCGCAGATCGTGGGCCTGTCCGGAGGGTTCGAAGGCCAGGGCGAACCGGTTGTGTCGCGAGCCAGCGATGTGACGGTCACCAACACGCCACTGTCCATGGAGGCGGGCGATTACACGGCGCGGATCGCATTCCGGGACGACCGGACCATTGCTGGTCTGCACATCCTCCCGGAGCAGACGACATGAGCGACCATGCCTCCGGAGGAGCTTCCCCGATCGACCCCCCAGCACGTTCTCGGTTGAGTCGCCGCGACATCCGCTCAATTGCCATTTTCCTGTCGATCGCTTTCGTGCTCGCGTGGCTTATCGCGCTCCCGCTCTGGTTCGGCGACGGACTCGACAGCCCGACAGCCACGATCGGGATCATCGCGGTCGCGACCATGGCCTCTCCCGCGATCGCGGCGCTGATCATGGTGTTCTTCGTCGACCGGGATCGACAAAAAGCAAGAGTGCTCGGGCTCTGGCCACTGAAGCCCGTGCGCCGGCTGGTCAAATACTCCCTCCTGGGAATCTTCGTGCCCATCGCGCTGGTTCTCGTCTCGTTACCTATTGGTGCGCTGCTGGGGGTGTATCCGGCCGACTTCGTGAACTTCTCGGGATTTGAGCAGGACCTCGCCGAACGGGCACAAGCTGCGGGTACGGGCGAGTTGACGATGGATCTCGGCACGCTTGTTGCTATCCAGCTGCTCATGCTCCCCGTGGCGGCGTTCCTCAACCTCATTCCGGCACTCGGAGAAGAACTCGGCTGGCGAGGCTGGCTTCTCCCCAAGCTCATGCCGCTCGGAACGGTCGCGGCGATCGTGATCTCGGGCGTCGTCTGGGGGCTCTGGCACGCACCGATGATCCTCCTCGGATACAACTATCCCGACGCGCCGGGCTGGCTCGGCCTCACCATGATGGTCGGCATGTGCATCCTGATTGGTGCGGTCTTCGGCTGGCTGCGGCTGCGCTCCAATTCGGTGTGGCCCGCGGCGCTTGCCCACGCAGCGTTCAACGGGGCTGCCGGCACCATCCTGATCTTTTCCATGGCGGGCGAGCACATCGATACTACGCAGGCGACCGTGTTGGGATGGAGCGGGTGGATCGTCCCGCTCGCTCTTGTCATCGTCCTCGTCGCCACTGGTCAGTTCCGCCGCCCGGCGACCGCGCAGACCGCGGTCGAAGCAGAGCCGGCATCGATCGACGAGGCAGTCTGGGCTCGCGCCGGAGGGAACCGGACGTGAGCGGCAACCGACTGACCATTGCCGACGACCAGCTGGTGGTCGAGCCTCGGGGCCTGGACAGGCTGTGGTCGTTCACCCGCCGTATTGAGATTCCGCTGACACAGGTGAGAGGGGCTTTTTTCGACCCGACCGTAATTGATGATCCCCCAGGCATCCGTTTCCCCGGCCTGCACCTTCCACGCAAAGTGGCGGGCACCTTCTACACGAACGGCAAGCGACAGTTCTGGAATACCGTCGGGTTGGAAAAAGCCATCGTCGTCGAACTGGACGCTGCCCAACGCTTCGACCGGCTCGTCCTCACCGTCGACAATCCCCTCGGACAGGTGGACATGATCAACGCCGCCTGCCGGTCGAGCTGAGGCGTTCCGCTCACCGCGTTCACCGCCCCGTCGGCGTCGCTGCGACGGGCCCAGCCGAAAGAATGGAACCGCACACATGACAAACGCATTTGATCTGACGTGGACGCTGGACGGCATCACGATGGAGGGCACGTTTGTGTGCCCCGCCGGTGATGGGCCGTTCACGGCAGTAGTCCTTGTCGCCGGCAGCGGGCCGACCGACCGCGATTGGTGTTCGCCACTGGTGCCCGGCAACAATGGAAGCGGCCGACTCCTCGCGGAGGCGTTCGCTGATGCAGGCATCGCCTCTCTTCGCTACGACAAGCGGGCGTCCGGCACACACGCGATGGAGAACGCCGAGAAGCTCATCGGGAGGATGAGTATGCAGTCGCATTTGAACGAGCTGGTCGCGGCCATCGCGACGCTCTCCCAGCAGGCCTGCGTGGATACCTCGAGGATCTTCGGGCTCGGTCATAGCGAAGGAACCCTTCACGTGCTCCATTACGCGACAACTCCCCGAGACATCCCCTTAGCCGGGATCGTTCTGGCTGGGCCACCCGGCCGCCCGATACAGGAAGTGCTGCTGTCGCAGCTAGCGCTCCAGGCCGCCCAGAATCCCGGCAACCCCGACCTCATGACCCAGGTGAAGAAGGCCGCCGCTCGCTACGCGGCCGGGCAACAGATGAACCCTGACTCGAGCTTGCCGGACAGTATAAAGATGGTGCTTGCCGGGTTCGAGGCGCCGGCTAATCTCCCGTTCGCCCGCGAGCTGTGGATCGAGTCCGCAAGTGATTCGCTGGCGAAGGTGCAGATTCCCGTCCTGGTACTGATCGGTGCGAAAGACCTTCAGGTAGACATGCACGCCGACGGCACGCCTCTCCAAGAAGCCACTGCTGGAATGACCCACATAACCTTCTCTTTTCCGGCCAACGCGAATCACGTGTTCAAAGAAGATCTGCGCACTCTCGCTGAAATCGCCGCGGCGCCAGGCAGCGGATTCAACGAGCCGGGCACACGTCTCGACCCCGAAAGCCTTGAGACGATCCTCACCGGGCTGTCGCACGCTGGTGCGTGAACCCGGATTCGTCGACTTCATTGGCGCCGACGCAGGGATGAGTCGTCCGGTTCACAACTCCTAGGAGACTGCTGATTTAGATGGCTGCGGTGGGCCCGGCGAGTCGGGGGCCCGTTTTTTGAGTCGGGTGTGGTCGTGTTTGGGCTGCTTGCGGGATCGATTCGGTGTCGCGAGTCTGGCCAGTAGAAGGTGGTCGTCGGGGTCGGTGTGAGGGCTGGGGTGTCTGCCCTGCCTGGGGTCTTCAGCCAAGTGCCCAAACCCCGTTCTGGCTGGTGAGGCCAAGGCTCAGGAGTCGTTTCAGGTTGATCGCGGCGGCGCGGTTGTTCCACCAGGCGTGGTTCTTCACGACGCCGCGGTAAGGGACTCGTCTCGCGCCGCGAGTCATCCATGCGATCGAGCGTTCAACCATCGGCCGGTGCTGCCGGTAGACGGCTTGAAAGTCAGGGTCCAGCGCGCGTGCGCGGTGCTCGCGTTGGATCTGCTGCTGCGGATGCAAAACCATTTTGCGACCGTCGACGGCGCTCGTGCACTGGGCTCGGAGCGGGCAGCTCGCGCAAACGGCGCCAAATGTGACATTACGTTTCACGGTGATCGGTCGGGTGTTCCCCGCAGGACACGTCACCGTGCGCTTAGCTTCGTCGATGCTGAAGTCATCGATTGTGAATCCGCCCGGAACCGCCCGACTCAACGGCATCGGTTTGATGATCGGAACATGCCCGGCCGCGGTGACCTCGGCGAGGAGGTCCCCGCTGCCGTAGGCAGAATCACCGAGGACCTCGACCGTGTCCGAGCCGATGCTCGTGTCAGCGGCCACCAGGGCCGCGCCGCGGGCCGCGTCACTGTTCTTGGGCCCGGACGCTTTCGTCAACACGGCCGCGGTCACCAGACCCGTATCGGGCTCGATCGCGATGTGGGCTTTGAAACCGTCTTGCTTCTTCTCCCGGCTCTTGTGCGCGTGGCGGGCGTCCGGGTCAACGGTCGAGATCACCCGGTCCGGCGCGACCTTCCGCGCGATCCGCCACCGCCCATCCGAGCCATCGGACCCCTCAGCCGGCTCGACGTCCTGGCCCGCGACGAGGGCGAGCAACGCGACCGTCTCCTGCTGCGAGTCGGTCAATGACGTCGTGTCGATTGCCGCAAGCAACGCCAGGGCGTCGGTCACGAGGCGGGAAACGAGTTCGTCCCTGGCCGCCTTGTCGTCCCAGGCGATGTCGGGCTTGCCGGGCTTCTCGTAGTCATGGCCGGGCAGGCCGGCCACGATCATGTCGGCGCCGGGGATCTCCCGACCGACCCGGCGGATCTGCGCGACCAACTGCGTCACCGTGTCCTGGCGGGCGACCGCGTCATCCAAAATCGTGGAGTCCAACGCCCGCCGCTTCCGACCCGACAACGCCCCAGAACCGGCAATAACCTCGGCGACGGCGTCGAAAATTCGGTGCGGGCGGGTGCTTGCCGCGAGGCGGCGTCGCCAATACGTCAACACCGTCGGGTGGAACGATGTTTCCGTCAACCCGAACCCGCAGGCCGCTTTCCACCGCAGATCAAACGTGACGGCTTCCGCGGTTTCCCGGTCCGATAACGAGTGCAGGGTCTGCAGCACCATCACCGATGCGATCACGTCCGCGGGCGTCGAGGGCCGGCCACGACCCGACGGAAACAGGTCCGCGAACGCGTCATCCGGGAACAACTCGTGCCGGTGCTCAGCGAGAAAAGCGAACACCGACCCCGCCGGCAACATGTGCCCAGCGAACACACCGACATCCAACAACTGACGCTGACCATCATCACGACCCTGCATGAATCAAGTCTTAAACACCTCCGCCGAAACCAACAAAGGCGCGCCTTAAACGCCCCGATAAATCAGCAGTCTCCTAGGGGATGCAGGCGACGAAATGGAGACGCGATCTGTGATGTCTCCCTTGATCTGGTGGGTCTGGATTTTTGTGTAGGAGGGGTGATGTGTTCCGCCGGCGGCGAGATTCTTGGCTTGACCTTGTTGTAACCACATGGTGTGCACTCGTGAGAGACGAGACGCGCGCTGCCCGGTGCGCGCTCACAATTTCTTTCAGGAGACAGCTATGACCAGCCCGCTTCGCCCCGCCCTTGCCGACCGACCTTTCGGGGTCCACTTCCGTCTCCCCCGGTGGAAGTCGCTAGTCGTTCTCATCGCCGTGCCTCTGTTGTTGCTCGTGGTGCAGGTCCTAGTTTTCCAAGCTGTCGCAATGATTGAAGGTCCTGCGGATCCGTTGAAGCCTCGACTGACGCCGTTGACATTACTTGCGTCAGGAGTCAGCACTGCTATCACGGCGCTCATCGCAACGGTGCTCGTAGCCTGGTTGGCAAAGATTTCGTGGCGGAGCGTTTTCAGCCACAACCGCAAGTTTGATTGGCGGCGTCTCGGACTCTATTTCGCCCTTTCAGCGGTGCCGGTCGGACTCAGTGGGATCGCCACTGCCCTCATCGCTCCCGAGTCGACGGGTTGGGTCAGCTTCGAGGTTGGAGCCACCACGATTGTCGTCATTCTCGTGACCTTGGTGGCCACGCCCCTGCAGGCCGCCGGCGAGGAAGTCGCGTTCAGAGGGGCAGTCGTTCCGGCGGCCGGGTCGTGGTTTCGCGGTGTACGCCCCGCGATCCTCCTGGGCATCGTCCTGTCGGGAGCATTGTTCGCCCTCGTCCATGTGTCATTCGACCCGTGGTTTGTCAGCTACATGTTCGTTTTCACGGCGTGCACGGTGGCAATGGGCATGATCAGCGGCGGGCTCGAAGCTGCGATGGCCTTCCACGTCTCAAACAACATCGTCGTGAGCATCATCAATACCCTGTTCTCGGGCAACGAAGCGACCGTAGTCGACCGCGGCGCCGGCTCCGGCCCTGGAGCGTCACTAGTGATCCTGATGGTGATGAACGTCGCAGCGGTAGGCATGGTTTGGCTGATCGAGCGCAAGAAGCGCAACGCAACCGGTCCGAAGGTGCTGGTGTCCGCCGGCTAAGTTCCCCCCACCCTCGGCCTTACACCTATCAGGTCAACACCGCACAAGACACAAGATCAAGAAGGCAGTCATGGCTACCCAGAACAAACGATGGACGACGATCGTCCTCGGCTCGCTACTGATGGTCGCATCCTCCGGGTGCACCGCGGCCGCGCTGAACACGCCAGCAGGCACGCCCTCGCGGGACGCCACAGAACCGGCGGATTCAGCACTGCAGACCGCACTAGACGAACTCGAGAACCAGTACGACGCTCGGATCGGGCTCAGCGTGATCGATACCGCTGACGGCTCGACCCTCGACTACCAAGGCGACAGCCGCTTTGGCTACGCATCCACTCTCAAAACGCTGGCTGCAGCAGCCCTGCTCGACCAGACCACGACTGAAGAGCTGGACCGTGTCATCACCTGGTCTGAGGCGGATGTCCTCGAGGCCGGCTACTCCCCCGTCACCAGCGAACACCTCGACACCGGCCTGCCACTCGGTGATGTCGCCATGGCCGCCATACGCGCGAGTGACAACACCGCCATGAACCTCATGCTCAAGCAATTCGGAGGCCCGGCCGGCCTCGACAAGATCATCGAAGGGTACGGCGACACCGTGACTGACGTGGTCGACAACGAGCCTGGTCTGAACACGGTCACCACCGAGAACACTGCCAACACGTCGACTCCACGAGCCTTCACGAAGACCTTGGAGCGAATTGTCTCGGGCGAGATTCTGGATGACGCCGACCGTTCCACCCTCATCGACTGGATGACAGGGAATGCGACCGGGGATACCCTGATTCGTGCCGGGGCGCCGGAAGGTTGGGAAGTCGCCGATAAATCGGGAGGCTCCGGAGCGATCCGCAACGATGTGGCCGTCGTGATCCCCCCGGACGGAATTCCGTTGATTATCACGGTCTTCACGACCCGAAACGACCCCGACGTGGCATACGATGACGCGCTCGTCGCGGAGACGGCGAGACTGGCGCTCGCGACGATGGCAGCAGCCCGCGAGAACCGGTAACCGGCATGAATCGCTAGTTGCTCGGTGCCTCACACCGCTTTTCCTACCCGCCTCTATTGCACTATCCGGCGAGCTCGGCGAACTGAGGCACGATGACGTAGATCAACGTGACCGCCTCGTAGAGCGCGCCGATGACCAGCAGCACGAACGCGGGCAGGACCAGCCAGCCGAACTGCTGGAGTCCACGAAGGTAGCCCCAGCGCCGGTTGGAGGCACCGACTGTTCGGGGGAAGATCCAGGACCGACCGAGGAGATAGGCGCCGAGGGCGAGGAGCACGTAGGCCTCTATCTCGATGACCACCGTCACGAGATGTGGGAGCATCGCGCCCCAGAGGTCCGATCCACTTGCGGCGAGGGTCAGGCCGATCTCGGCCACTGTGTAGCCGAGATAGGCAATGCCGGCGAACGGCACAACGAGGGAGGGCACGACGATTACGGCGCCGACGTTCACTACGTTGTTGAAGAGAATCGCCAGCGCGAAGAACCAGACGTTGCCAAGAAGCGGCGCGATTTGGTCCGCCGTGCCGTCCTCGACGAGCCCGTTCACCTGCTTAGCGCTCAGGTCAGGGAAGAGCATCCCCACAATGAAACCCGCCACCAACAGCCCGAACAGCGCTACGTTCAGGACGACTAACGTTCGGCGGTTTTCGCGAATGATCTGGAATGGTCTGAGAAGGACGTTGGTGCGTCGTTTGGTCGTTCGGAAACCTGCTTGGGTAGTCATGCGACCACTCAAAACCATATTCCAACCACAGAGTCAAGGGGGACTATCGGTGGCGGCATTCATGTCGCGCCTTACGTCACGTAGACGGATCCCTCTGCGGCTTACTCTGAGATCGAGATGACCACTTTCCCGTGTACGCCGTGGGTTTCAAGTGCGGCATGTGCGTCCGCAGACCGGGCCAGCGGAAAGACGCGATCGAGTACGGAGCGGATCTCTCCCCGCTCGACCTGTGCGGTGAGCCGCTGGAAGTCGCGCCGTTCAGGCTTGCCCCTGAAGAAGCGGATGCGTCGAGCGCCGAAAGCCGCGCTGGCGGCAATGGTCACAAGGCTGCGTATTGGCGCCTCCTTGTCGAAAGCGATCGACACCATTCTTCCGCCCGGCGCCAGCAGGCGGCGAAACGCGAGCAGGTCACTCCCGTGCGTATCAAAAATGACGTCATACCTGCCCAGCTCCTCGCGCGGCGTTACCCGGTAGTCGTACACGGCATCAGCTCCCAATCCCCTCACGAATTCTTGGCCGGACGCACCCGCGAGCGCCGTCACGTGCGCCCCGAGCATCTTCGCGAGCTGCACGGCCACGCTGCCGACGCCACCTGCCGCACCCCGCACAAGCACTCGCTCACCGCGCTGCACGCGGGCCTTTTCCACGAGACCGGTATAAGCGGTCGTGCCGCCGGCGAGGAGCGTGACCGCGTCCTCCGGAGTCAGATTGTTCGGTGCCCGCGCGATCTGGATCGCGGGAACACTCAGGAACTCGGCGAGCGAGCGGGGCCCTCCCCTCTCATCGACTATGCCCCATACCTGGTCGCCGATAGCCAGCCCGCCAAGATCGGCTCCGGGATCTGTGGCGATGAGTGTTCCGGCAAAATCGATCCCGAGTTGCTTTGGAAAACGACGGCCGGTGAGAAGACCGAGCTTGCCCGACCGAAGCAACAGGTCCGCGCCGTTGACTGAGGCGGCGTCGACTCGCACAAGGACCTCTCCTGCTCGCGCCTCCGGCCTCGGAAGAGTCCCCTGATAAAGTTCCTCCGGGTTGCCGTACCGATTGAACAGGACTGCCCGCATGCTCTCCATGATGTGCTCCTTGCAATATTTGACCACTAAGTGGTGTGGCCTCTCCACTTGCAGACGATAGCATGTAACTGGACAGGGGTTACCACTTACAGACTTCGCCCCACCGGTATCGTGCTGAAGAGAGAGGACAGGCCATGGCTGTTGCCGAACGTCGACTGCGAGCGGACGCCGCGCACAATCGCCAGCTGATTCTGGACGCCGGGCGCGCTGCATTTGCCAGCGACGGAATTGACGTCTCGATGGCCGAAATTGCGCGGCGCGCTGGTGTGGGATTCGCCACAGCGCAGCGCCGTTTCCCTACGAAAGACCACCTGCTTCGCGAAATTATCGCTGAGGAGCTTTCAGGCATGCAGGAAGCAGCTACCGACCCCGCTTCCGCAGGCGACCCCTGGGAGGCATTCACCGCATCGATTCGCACGTGCGCGGCTCATCAGGCTTTGCACCCTGGCCTTGCGGGCGCGATCGCTGACAGCGTGAGCGCCGCAACACTGACGGACCCGCAGGACACATCGGCTCGATGTTTGCCTCTATCGCCCAGCACGCCACCAACGCCGGAATGCTGCGTCACGACGTCACTGTGGGCGACGTGCTCGCTATCCTCCAAGGGAACGCGGGAGTGATCGCCCACTCGCCCGGGAATGAAATACCCGCCTCGGCACGCTTCGTCGAGCTCGCGCTGCGCGGTCTTCGCACCGACTAAGCGCGAGCGAGCGTCATACATACGCCACCCCAGTGGACTGGCGTCGTCAGAGATAAGCCATGCGCCGCCCTTATGACGCTATCTGCAGCACTGACCGCATCTCGCGAAACTTCTGATCTCCTTCGCCCGGTCGAGGAGCGCGGCGGTGGTGACCGCGGTCGCTACCGTGCGGCGGAACATGTGCGGGGTCACCCCGTTGATGCCGGCACCCTCGAGAACCTGTCGCAGCTGACGGCGCACGTTTGCGGTGGTCAGCGGGGTGCCGTCCCGGGATTGGAACAGCAGTTCATCCAGGCCCATGCTCCCGACTTTGGCGAGCCGCCGGCGGACCGCGTCGGAGGTGAAGGTGGGGAGGGCGATAACGCGGGTGGGCTTCGTTCTTTTTGGGTGGTCCTGCCGGGAGATCTACTCCCCCTTGCGGCTGACGATGGTGCCGGCCAGGCAGATGGACGGTACGGGGCTAGTGATGTCGATGTACCGGCGGCGGATGGCCAGGACCTCACCGATTCAAGCGGACGCGCCGAGCATCACCTCGATCATCGAGCCGATCTTGCCGTCGGGCTTGGGGCCGGAGATGTGGTCGGCGGCGCTCTCCCGCTGGGCGATCGTCACGCGGATCACGTTGGCCTCGGGGGCCATGAGCGCGGCGGGGATGTGCGGCTCGCGGTGGAGGCGGGCGACGTGGTCCATCGGGTTCCGCGGCAGAACTTCGTGCCGCACAGCTCCAGGGCGAAGCGCAGCACGACCCGGGCCTGTTTGGCGCGATTGTAGGACGGCCTGGCCAACTGCCTGATGAACTTGTCGCACAGTGCCACCCCGATCTCCCGCAACGTCAAATGGTCGAACGCCGGTGAGACGAGCGTGTGCCTGCCGCGCTCGTACAGGTTCCGAGTGGCCCGGGAGACCCGGCCTTCCAGATCGGTGCCCCCCAGCCAGTAGATCACCAGGACGCTGAACAGGCTGGCCGGCGACAAGTTCGTGGGCTCGCTGGTGGGAGATCCAGGCGCGCACGTCGGAGATGGCGAATTTTAGGTGTTTGCCGAACCGGTAGGCGGGGCCTTTGCCGTCCACCGGCCAGTCGTAGACCGTCGGAATCAGAATGCCCATATAGGACGCCAGCTCGTGGACGTCCACCAGGGGCTCCAGGCCCCAGTCGTCGGTGAAAAGAGAGGTCGAGTTCTCGTATCTCTTAACCAAAAAGTCCCGGAAACCCTTGAGTTTCCGGGACATTTGGTGGGCTGTTCACGAAAGGCAGCAGGACAGGGATCGCGCCAGATCGTGTGTGTCGTTTTCCTCCGCGATTCCCGGATTTTCCTCCACTTACTTCAACCGCGCTGAGCCGCACTCCTCCGAGTCGTGTTTGCACGGTCGGAGTTGGAAGCCTTTCGGCGCGATGGGGAGCCCATTAGAGGCGCGGCACGAAACCGCAAAGCTCCCCAAAGCGCGATGGTTAGGAGCACTAGCGCGCATTGGAAGGACCTGACTGGCCAGAACTTGGATTATTGCGGGCGCACTCGAGACCGAAGTGCATAGACAAGGCGATCAACCTTGACTCTGTCTGTCGCCGGCGCCAAGTACCTCGTCTCCTTATCGATCGCGTCCGCCAGCTCGAGAAAGCTAACCGCATCCCAAGCTCCCGCAGAAAACGCCCACGTATTCCCCGGCCTCGAAGAGGGAAATGCTTGTGCAGCTGAACGTCCCTCGCTATCGAGGAATACCCACGCGGCCTTCTCTGCGTCATCAAGTTTCACGTCTTCGGGAATCCATCGACGTGAGACTCTGTAAGCGTCGATCTGGGCAATCCCAGCGCGGACTCGACCCTTTGGATCCATCTTCGAATGCCCTATACAAGGTAGGAAACAAGTCTTCTCGTCATGGAAGTCAATATCGGAGTTCGCGTCAATACCCGCAGCATTAAGGATCTGACGAGCCGTCGGGTCATCGAATTGTCTACCGGCCTCTCCCGCAAACTGGCCACCAATTCGAATGTGATTCAGGGACGTCGAGTTACCTTGGGCGCCACATTTGATCTCGACCACGACACGGATCTGGCCTTCGTCATCGAACAGCATCAAGTCTGGCCGGAACGCCCCTTTCGTGTACCCATACAGGTGGCGTTGTCCCGAAGTACCGCCGAGGTCTTCCAGGAGCGCACGCGTTTGACTGGGCAACATCGAAACCAGTGCTCTGACGACGGCATCGGTTGCGTCCCTGTGAGTGGTGTGGTTTCCCGCTCTTGAGCGTTGCTTCGTCAACGTAAAGAGCCACCGTGGGAGGGTCAGTGAGTACCGACTAAAGCAACTCACAGAAAGACACAAACCACGATGGCTCTAGACCAGTCTGCCCTGCTCGACCTGCTGGGAGAACTCAAACTCACCGACGTCACCGACCGAATTCGGGTCGCGACGGAAACTCTTTACCAAGAACTCATCGATGCGGAAGCGACCGCGTTCATCGGTGCCGCCCCGTTTGAGCGCACCGGCGACCGCACCACCCACCGCAACGGCACCCGACCGAGGACCTTGTCGACCACCGCCGGCGACCTCGATCTGAAGATCCCGAAGCTACGCGCTGGGTCGTTCTTCCCGGCTCTGCTTGAGCGGCGTCGCCGGGTCGATCAGGCGTTGTTCGCGGTCGTGATGGAGGCCTACGTGCACGGCGTCTCGACCCGCAAAGTCGACGACCTCGTCAAAGCGCTCGGCGCTGACACCGGGATCTCCAAGTCCGAGGTATCCCGGATCTGCGCGGGCCTAGACGCCGAGGTCGCCGAGTTCCGCGACCGCACCCTCGCGGCCCAAGACTTCCCCTACGTGTTCCTGGACGCCACCTACTGCAAAGCCCGGGTTGGGCACCGGATCGTGTCCCAGGCCATCGTCGTCGCGGTCGGGGTCGCCGCGGACGGGCGCCGGGAAGTGCTGGGCTTTGACGTGGGTGACAGCGAGAACGAGGGCTTCTGGACTAGCTTCTTGCGGTCGTTGAAGACCCGAGGCCTGGACGGGGTCAAGCTCGTCATGTCTGACGCTCACACCGGGCTGAAGAAGGCCATCGGCACCGTCTTCCAGGGCGCCGGCTGGCAGAGATGCCGGGTGCATTTCATGCGCAACGTCCTCGCCGTGATCCCGAAGGGCTCCCAGGACATGGTCGCCTCGATCATCCGCACCATCTTCGCCCAGCCCGACCAAGAGCACATCGAGAAACAGTTCCGCGAGGTCACCACCATGCTGGGCCGCTCGCACCCGAAGGTCGCCGCGATGCTCGTCGACGCGCAACCCGACCTGCTCGCGTTCGCCGGGTTTCCCCGGCGGCACTGGCGCCAGATCTGGTCCACCAACCCGCTCGAACGGGTGAACAAAGAGATCAAACGCCGCACCGACGTGGTCGGTGTCTTCCCCAACGCAGCCGCGCTGCTGCGCCTGGCCGGGTCGGTTCTGATCGAGCAGCACGACGAGTGGGAAGCCGGCGAACGCCGCTACTTCTCCGAAGCATCCATGCTCGAGCTGGCCACCATGAACAACCCCACCGAGGTAATCGACGAGGCGGTGATCCTCCCAGAACTAGCCGCCGCCTAAACTAAAACAACTGACCCGCACGGTGTTGAGAAACTCCACCACTCAGCGGGACGTGACCACGGCATCTGCGACTTCAGTCTCAAGACGATCAAAGACATCCCACAGGGCGTGGTTGACGCCGAACTCGCCGGCTATCGGCGCTGTGGCATCCCCATACGTTTCAGACATTTCTGGATTTGGCAAAGAGAAACACTTCCTCAATCTCTCTCGTCAGGGCATCAGGTCGCCCCACCTTGATTTCTTGCACGCTCAATTCGGAAACGAGCCGTGCACGCATATATGCCGCCATCCTGCCCTTTGATACTAGGGCCACGACGCTTACACGCGCCCTGGAACCGGGTGAGGTGGCAGGTGACGGGGCCCGCCTATTCCGAAGTCGATTCCGTTGCGACGTCGGGATGCTCATTGAGCCACGCCGAAACGTAGGCCCGGCGATTCTCAGGGCTCGCTTCCGCTCGCTGCAATGGTTCCATGTCGCCTGCTGACTCGATGAACGGCACCAGCTCGTCGCGCACTGCCGACAGGCTTATATTGTTGCCCGCCCATCTCGGGTCTAACGCCGAGATCGTGGCGATAGGACTTGGAGAGACTGGTCGTTTCATAAGACGTCACCAGAGAATTCAGCGACCTCCTGGGTCGTTGTGAAGCCCCAAGTCTGACGCCGCTCCTTTTCAAACATGGATTGAGGCGGCATCACTCTCCGGATGGAACACCCACGACCGACACGCGGCACACGTAAGGGGCGTGTGAATGAGGGTTTCGTTCTCCCGCACGGACAGCTCCCTGCACAATTAGGCGACAGCCGACCGATCCACGGTCACGAATTTGCCTGAAAGATGCATACTGCCAAAAACGCCCTGCCTCGTAAGCATGGGCGGCGCCGCACCGCACCGCTGCCAAATTAGACGCAGCCCCGTTCCCTGACCTCGTTCGAGAGCCCGCATCTCCCCAGCCTGCAGCAGCCCTAGTCGACTAACTGGCGGTGGAGGCCGACGGCTTTGTCCGACTCCCCGGAACTGCCACCGTCACGATGTGGCGCGGCTCCGAGTCCCCAGGGATCGCGAAGGTAGTGTGCCCCATCAACGACCGCAGGTGCGCTGCCGGCCCACCCTTCTTGAAGGCCTTATGGCGTAGAGCGATAAGGAAACCGACCATGATGTCGTTCCCTTGATAGCTCGCAGCTTGCTTGAGGTACGCAGTCTTGTCATCCATCGATACCTGGGTGCTGTCGACCTTCATTTCTATGTGAATGGCGAAGCGGTCAAACTTCAAGCGCAAATCGACCCTGCCGCCGCCAACATGCGAGACTTCGTACTCTGCGCGAGCACCGAGGTTTCCGACCAGATAGTTGTAGAGGTCCTCATGGATTTCGATCTCCTTCGCCGCTTCGTCGAAGAGATATGGATAGTGACCAGAATCCGCCGCCGTTCGGCTCACAACGAAGTTCAGAATGAGTAGCAAGACCTCGTCAAAGAGCGGAATCACTTCACCTTTGTAATCGGAGCACTCCACCAACTTTGCCCGGATGCCGTCAAACACCTCCCTCTGCACGATGTTCAAGTACCTGCGCCCGTCCGCAACGCCGTCCATACCTTCGGCAATAGCCTCCTGTAATTCCAAAGGCATCTGCTGTAGCAGGTTCTCTTCTACCGATCCAGGCCTGACGAGACGGCTAAGCAAAGCGGGGAGCGGCGGCAACGGGGCGCCGCCTTCGCCTTTTCCCGGCGCCCCTTCCCCCTTCGCCGTCCGCCGGACGATCTCAATAATTTGGTATGCAGCATCCCGCTGCTCTTGGAGGGCCTCATCGCTTTCCTTCGCAAGGCGTGCGTCGAGAATAGCCGCATGCTGTTCAAGGTTGCTGAGATGACTGGCCTTAGTCGCGAAACCCGCCTCGATTACAGGCTGAACCAAGTCCTGAACGCCAGCGATGTCACCCTCACGACGATGAATTCTGAATGATCGATCGCTCACATACACGTTCAAGAGTGCGCCGACAATTACCTCGGCCTGATAAAAGGCGTCCTTCGCAAACTCGACCCGAAGGCGGTCAAGATCGCCGGCAAAGTTAGCCCAGGCCGCGAGCGACACACTCTTACTTTCGACATACCAGTGGTCAAGCCCGTGCCCACCGATGCTGAATCTGAGTACGCGGGCTTGAAGGTCAGCGATTGCACTTGCCGAAAGTGCCTTGCTCCCTAACGCTTCCGACGGAGTTCCCGAGATGATGGCGCGAATAAGTTCCCGAAGAGCGTCCATCACCGACAGCATTATCGACGCATCGGGCCGACCATATGCTTTAGCTGCAACGTCGAAGAACTGGTAGGCGTCGTCGACGTAGGGGGCCATTTCCTTGATCGAATCGGCGCGCAACGAACGAAGGACCGAGACCATCCCAAGCACCCAAGTCGCATCCGACTCCACCGCCACTGAAAGTACCGGATCTGCACCGTCCACTGGGTCCAGGCCTCCCAAGGCGCGCACACAACTTATAAGGCTGTCCGCTTCTGGCCAGATATCCACTGCAGTACCAATAGACCGGACTGCTGCCCGCGCCATAGGTAGGACCGTCGGAGTCGAGAATCGTTCGAGGAGCGCGAATAGGCCAAACCGAGAACCGTATCCGGCAGCTGCCACGCGGGTCAGCACTTCCAACGCATCAGCTGAGGCCATGTCTGCGACCGGCTCACGACTTCCGATGGCGAAGAAGCTCTCCACGATTGGTAACAAACCTGCGGCCAGGCGGTCACCTGTCACCCGCGTCGCGCCCTCCGCATCGAGCAGAGCATCAATCGAATCCCGAAACAACGCTGGCTGAGATGTTGCCAAGACAGTGTCAACAACTGCTAGCAGAGCGGCAGTAGCGAGTCCGTTCGGTACCGCGCCGGCGTCTCTTGCGACTAGTCGCGCCAGAAGTGGAAGCGTCGGTTCGCCGACAAGAGTTCCGACGTCCAACGTGATTCGTTCCCAACCGCCAAGGACCTCGATCGAATTCGCCGGGAATCGACGTCCCGCGGAGATCTGGGCAAGACGCATCAATTCGGCAGCGAGGGCGTTCGCCACTGGCGCGCTCACGAGGGACCTCCGTTCAGCGAAGTGCGCGTCGTATGAATGGTGCCGGATGACCTGTCAGACAGATAAACCGTTGTCACCAGACATAGTCGTTGCCTGTCGCGATTATGCGGTTCTTAAAGTGAAGTAACTCTTCCAGCGGGCCGGTATTTCTAGTCGCGACAATGATCTGCATTGGCGCCTCGCGCGCAACCTCAAGGAGCGCGGACACCATTGTCGCCAGATCACCGTCCGGCATTTCCTCCGCAGCGGGCGAATCAAGTAGCAGGAAGCCAGGGTGCCTACCGATGTTCTCGGCGTAGCCGTGTTTGATGAGAGCGATGACCGTGGCTATCTTAACTCGAAGTTGTTCCCCCGGCGTCAGCTGCCCGTACGACGCTGGGTCGCCGCCCTTGCGAAGGCTCAGGTTGGCTGCGCCGTCCAACTTGAAATGGCTCAAGCTGTCGCCGCCGAAGCTTACAGTTAGACGCTCAATCTCCCCTGAGATAGTCATCAGCAGTGGATCCTGGTGGAGCTTCACCCACCTGGTCAAGACTTCGACAGCACCCTCCGCCACCGCAAGATGAATTGGGTCGACAGGCATCCCCGCCGCTGGGGTAACAGAAAGCGCTAGTGCGTCAACTGCTCCCTCGGCCCTCGCAAGCTCAATCTCTAGCTTCTGCCGCTCCCGCGCTGCAGCGAGCAGAACGGTATCAAGCACCGCCTCATTGCTAGCTACTTCCCGCGCTTCCGCTAACTCGTCACGGCGACTGCGCAGCGGCGCTATTCCAGACTCAGCGGATTGAAGAGCGTCTGACAACGCATCGATCTCGCTGCGCGGCGCCGGATGCTGCTCGTCTGACTCCGCGACGTTCACGGAGGCGGAATCGACCAGCGATGACGCCACAGCAATGTCTACGGAAGCGGCAATCACGACTTTCGCCTTGAGCGCCTCCAGGTTCAGATCGCTGGTGCATACAGAGCATTTATGCTCATCCGGTTCCGCAGCCCGTCGCGCTTTGGTCACCGTGGCTGTGCACCTCGGACAGACTGTTGGCTCCATCTGATGGAAGAATTTCGTCAGCAAGGAATGCTCGTACTCTGTGTGCTGGCGAGCCTTCGCTGCCTTTATTTGCTGCCGGATCGTGTCTGCGGCGACCGACCTATTCAGCAGCTGAGTCTCGAGTGCGTGAATCTCGAGTGCAATGTCGCCGGCGCGTAGGCTCGCTGCAGTCGTCTTGGCCAGATCTGGAGTACCGGCGGGCAACGCCGCGATCTGGGCCTGAAAATCGTCAACCTTCTTCTGTGCTTCAACCCGAGCAGCCCCAACGGCATCCGTGGCAGTTTTCGTACGTTCTTGATTGGCCTTTTGCTCCGAAGCCAGTACCCCGGCCACAGTCGAAGCCGCCGCAAGGACCGGTACCCAATCTGTACCGATAAACATCTGCATCAGCCTGATACTAAGTACCGGCTCCTTGCCGATGATCGACTTGAGGTATTTCGGACGCACCCAAAGAGCGTTTACGTATGACGCCCATTTATGCGGTACTGCCTTGCCTGCCTGCGACACTGTGAAAATCTCCAACCGAAGTCGGTTGAGCATCACAGAGCTCATCGCATCTTCGAATGAGTCACCATCGAACCTGGCGACCACGTTCTCTGCGCCTCCGTCATCCCGGAGCGATGTAACCCTTCCGTTGTTCGCGACCCCGTTCTCGGCGTCGAACGAAACCCGGAGTGTCTCGTTTCCAACCAACCAGTCCACCTCAACATGCTCAATCCATCGGCGAGTATCTGGCGAGAATTCTGTGCAACGGCCAGACAGCGACCACAGAAGCAAATTCATTATGGTCGACTTACCCCGGAGATTCCGCCCCGAACCGATACCGTTCACGCCTTCCTGCGGCTCCCATTCGAAAGCAAACGGCACTAAGGCACGGGGTACCTTTTCATCTACGCCCTCATCGGCAACATTGGTCTCGCCCGTCCATACTGAGGCATCGTTCAGTCCAGATTCCGCGCGTTGCTCAGCGTCGTTGAGTCCGAGCTCGAGCTGGAATCCTGTTGCCCCTACCTCTTCGATTGGATGACCCTCAGCGTCAGGGTGCTCCGGAGGAAGACGCTTCGTGCCACTGAACGCCACCCGTTTGACTCGAAGACCGACTGGCACGCCCTTTGAGGCCGAAGTGGGAATGCTCAGGTCTTCCAGCACCTTGTCGACCGTAGGTACCTCAATACTGAGCCGTTTGGATTTCTGTTTCCGACTGAGACGTTTGACAATCTCTTCAGCAAGCGCGCTCATGCTTCATCTCCTGTTACGCCGCCGATTGCGGACACTCCCAATTCACTCAACCGCTTTCGAACACGATCAGAAATCGACGCGATTTCGAGGCCAAGCTCCGTACCTGCGTATGTCGCTTGCTCGTACTGGCGCTCCTTGAGTTTGGATCCAACCGTGTCTTTCGCCACCAGCGCCACGAGGCCAGCTTGGCGTGTGTACCAGCTCAACACGGGGTCTTTCTCGAGTTCGACGACAGCTTTGGCCCCCTTCTCGTTGAGAAACAGCATGTTGCGCTGGCTCTTTGACCCGACTTCGCCACTGCGTCGAAATGTCGCGAGACCGTAGGTCTCCAGCAACGCGACCGCGTCGTCAATGGCTTCATAAGCGCCGTAGAACCAGCGCGGCATCGGATACCAATGGAGGTCTGGCTCGGCTCCGTCGAGAAGGTCGCTGGAAGTTGTCAAATAGGAGCTGTCAAGATTCCCCGACTGAACCTGGCTTATGAGCTCGTCGGCCAAGTAGTCAGGATTCCGCATCCAGAAGTCCATTGCTTGCAGGCGGAGTTCACTCCGCACAACCCGAACCGAGGAATCGGGGTCGCCATCAATTGTCGCCTCACCACAGCGGTCCAGCAGTACCATAATTCTGATGGCATGCTGCGTGCGCGTGGCAGAGGGTCGCTCACTACCAACGCTGAAATCGCCCATCATCGGCACTAAATTCTTTCCCCCCACGCACACTGTGCACTTTAGGTAGAGCGTACCGAAGTTTTTCCTGAGAACGACGCCTATTGGCATAGATACGCTACGGACCGTCAGGCACTACTCCCGTGCGCGCTGAGCCGTAGTGTGCACCGCCGAAAACGCCCTGTTATGCCAGTAGGGCCGAAACCCGCCAGACCGGCCCAGTTCCACTCGTCGCTCCTCAACGCGCCTGCCGCGGAGGTGGTGCGCCCGCGTTAAATGTCCTCGCCATACCGGTGGGTTCGGATCAGCCAGTCCTGGTAGCTGAGCAGAGTCACCTTTGCTGCCGTCCGGGCGTCGTACGCGTTGTGCCCGGCTTGAATCCGCCCCTGCGCGTAGTCGAGGTACTCCGCAGCGTGTCAATGGCCATTAAGAACTGCCCGTAGGCGGCCAGCAGAATTGCCCGCTGGTGGCCACGGAAACTGCCCACTCATGGCCAACAGATCTGCCCACCTGGGTGTTGGTGGCCTTGGCCATGCGCGGTCGTCGTTGGTCTAACTCATCTTCGTGACGCCCTTCCCGGCGAGGGCCTGGGTGAGGCGGATCGAGTCGCCCGAGGTCTGGCAGACGTGAGCGTGGTGCAGGAGCCGGTCAACGGTCGCCGTCGCGAGGGTCTTGGGCATGAGCTCTTCAAAGCCGGCCGGGTGCAGGTTCGACGAGATCGCGATGGACCGTTTCTCGTAGGCGGCATCGACGAGTCGATAGAGGCCCTCGGCCGCGTCAGCACCCACTTCGAGAAGCCCGATGTCATCGATCACGATCAGGTCCGAGCGCAGGATCCGGGCCACGACCCGGCCGACGGAGTCATCGGCGCGGTGCGCGCGAACGAGGGCGCCGAGGTCTTCGAGGCGGAACCACGCGACCCGCATGCCGGCCTCGACGACTTGCTGGCCGAGGGCCTCGAGGAAGAACGTCTTCCCGGTCCCAGAGGGGCCGCAAACGACGACGTTCTCCTTCCGGCCGATCCATTCCAACGTCCGCAACGCCTGCTGGGTGGGAACCGGGATCGAGGACGCGGCCTCGTCCCAGGTATCGAACGTCTTCCCCGTCGGGAACCCCGCCGCCTTGCGCCGGGTGGCGAGCATCGACCGGGACCGGCCGGTGACTTCCTCAACGAACAGGGCCTTGATGATCTCGGCCGGTTCCCATCGTTGCGCCCGGGCGGTCGCGATGAGCTCGGGGGCCAGGGCGCGGGCGTAGGGCATCTTCAGCTGCCGCATCAACGCTTCTAGTTCGGCTGGAAGGGCGGGTGCGGCGGCCTGGGTGACGCTCATGCGCTCTGCTCCAGCTCGTCTCCGGTGGTCTGACCGATCGCAGCCCACCCGGCGGTGCCCTGCGCCAGCGAGCTGGTCTCGGTCGCCGACCGCGCCGGCGGGCGGGCGCCGCCCGCGTTCAACAGGGAGGCGAGGTCGCCGGTCGCGAAGCGACCGTAAGTGGCAGCCTGGCCGAGGGCTTCGTCGACTCGGGCAGTGCCGCTGATCTTGGCCAGCGCAACGGCCTCAGCCATCTTCACGTTCATCCGAGCGGTGCCGACCGCGGCGGCCTCGAGCAACCAGGCGTGCGCGCCGGCGCCGATGGCCAAGAACTCAGTCTCGGCAGTGCTGCGCGGAGTGATCGTGTAGTCGCCCGGGACCTTCTCCTTGTGGTCAGGGAAGTGAGCGTCGTCGATGCGGGGACTGCCGGGCCGGGCCCGGTGGTGCCGGGCGACCTCGACGGGGCCGTCGCTGCCGACGTGGACGATGACGACCTGCTCGTCGGCCCCAACACCGTGGCTGCGAACGAACACGCGGGCGCCGAGCAGGTGCGCCGGGACCGAGTACTGGCCGGTCTCGAACGTGACCATTGGGGTGTTCTCCGGAACGGCTCTGGTCAGACCGAGCGCGACGGTGTGCGCAGTGTCGGGGACCCGGTGCAGCCGGGGCCGTTCCTCCTCGAGCATCACCGCAGGCTTCCGCTTCGTGGCGCGGTGCTCCCGGTTGTTGACCAGGGCCATGAACGCTTCGCAGGCCGCTTCGACCTCAGCGAACGAGGCGTATTCGGCCCGGAGGTTGGTGTCTTTGGGCACGATGTCAGCCTTGGCGAGCTTCACCGACGACTCCACCCCGCCCTTGGAGGCCGGGTCCGCGGGCTGGCAAGTCAGCACCGTCACCCCGTAGTGCCGGGCGAACTCGACCGTCTGCGGGTTCCGCACCGGCACCCCGGCAACATGGGAGACGGTGACCGTCTTCTCGTTGTCGGTCAGCACGTAGGTCGGGGCCCCGCCGAGGAGCCGGAAGGAGCGATCCAACGCCGCGAACACGCTCGGCGCGGTCCGGTCGCGCAGCGGGATCACGATGCGGAACCTCGCCCAGGCCAACCAGGCGACGAACAACACCGTCTTCTTGCCGTCGATGACGGGGCCGTCGCCGAAGTCATACTGCAACCACATGCCCGGCTCGGTGATCCAGGGCCGGTGCACTCGCACCTGGCCCAGCCGGAACGCCGCGCGGACCTGCGCGACCGCCCTCCGAGTCGACCGCTCTGACCCGTCGTAGCCCAGCGCGCGGAGTTTCTCGTGGGCTTTGTCGGCACGGATCTTGCCTTTCGACTTCTCGACCCACTCCTCGATCTTGGGCATAAACGGGTCCGTGACCCGGCCCCGGAACGCGGGCTCGGCGATCGGCCGGCCCGCGTCGCGGGCCGCGACGTGCCGGGCAACGGTGTGGTGCGAGCAGCCGGTGAGCTCGGCTGTGGCGCGCAACGACCCGGTCAGGTCGTAGGCAGCGAGTATTTCCATGATTTCTCCGTCAAACTTCATTCAGGGCCTCTTCCTGGGCGACTTTGATGCGACTAGACACCGTCATCAAATCCCAGGAAGGGGCTCCCGCCGTGTAACCGGGCGGGGGTTCAGAAATAGAAGTGGGCAGATCTCATGGCCACCAGCGGGCAGTTCTACTGGCCGTCAGTGGGCAGTTCCGTGGCCGCCTATGGGCAGTTTGGCATGGCCGCTAACAGCAGCGTAAATGGACCACTCCGGGCTATAACTGAGCGCGTCCCCCGCCCATGACGGTGCCACGTCTATCCACACCACACCGCCGGCACCGTTGCCTACCGCATCAAAAATCGAGTGGTGCAGATGCCCCCACCCTCGGGGAGTGAGCTGGCGAACCCGGCGCACCGACGCGTACGACCGCGTCATCGTATCTTTCCATGCGGCCTCATCACACTCCGCTTCCAGCATTACCAACAGCTGACGGAGTTCAGAGATCCAGGACAGCAAGTCCGCCGCCGCTTGACGCCGGAGAACACGCTTGTCTTCGTAGTGTCGGCGCCTGGCGTCCGAGAAGGCGGCAATGAATCCCCTCACGGCATTCCCGCCGAGTCTCACTGTCGTGTCCGTCATGATCGCGCCGTTTCTGCTTGAGCTCATCTAATCAGAGGGGGCAGACATCGGCCGGTACGGTCTGCGCGGCACGTTTCAAACGGAGTGCTTCCGCTCCGGCTCTCCTGTGCTCCTCGGGTCTACTGCCATTCCGGCACGCCGGAGTGCCACGGATGCTTAGGCGGCAGTCCAACTCGCGGGTCACTAGCAAGGCTTCGGTACTCCGTCGGGAGAAGCACCGGTGCCTCATGTGCACTTCCGCCGAGGAGGTCCCACCGGTTCTCGTAGCGGCTCCAAACAGGAGCTAACACCCGCGCTCTCTCCACTGTGGCATTGCGTTTCCCCAACTCTGCGGACGGGTCGGTGAGCCAATTCATATGCGAGATCCACGCAGCCGCTGCGACATGGTCGCGCGGCACGACGAACGCGCGCGGTGACATCACCAGGTTGTCGAGGAGCATCACGAGCACAAACCATTCCCGGTCGGAAATCGAGGGCAGCTGAGCGTTAGGTCCCAGAGGCCAACTGACCTTATCGCCGAGACCACGCGCAGCCTTTACCTGGACCTCGATCATCCGACGATCGCCTCCCGTTTGCACGGCGAGTATGTCCGTCCGCTCCAGACCATCACGCGTAAGCGCGACGCCCCAGCCAAGGAGAGAAAGCGCTGCACACGTCCAATGCTCACCGGCGGACTTGCTCATTTTGGTATCTACCATGCTGGTCAGCATGGCAAGGTTCGCAGATCGAATACGACATGGCCGATCAAAAGCGGATGCCAGCAATAGGCGGACTCGAAATCAGGCCGCGTATTTGGCCAACGTCAAAGCGCAACACACATCAGCCATCAGCCATCAGCCATCAGCCATCAGCCATCAGCCATCAGCCATCAGCCATCAGCCATCAGCCATCAGCCAAGTGTTACCAAGGTCATGACTCGATACAGCTAGGCTCCGCTCACGGCGAAGACACAGTTGCCGCTCGGTCAAGCACCCTGTGGGAGCACAATCCCTTGCCCTTGATCGCCCCCGCCCGGCTCCCGAGATATGTTGCTTATTCGAGAAGAGTTCGGCTATTCCGCGCCGGGAGCGATCGACTGGATTACTTCATTGAAGAAGCCGCGCGCACTGTCGCCATCTGGGCCCTCGTGCAGTCTCCGCTCGAGAACCTCGGCCAGCCAAGCTGGCCCGTGGCCGCTGACCATGGGTACCAGATCCTCCATCTCGCCGACTGGAAGCAAGTGGATATGAATAGCGCCGAGCCCGTCAAGGAGGCGGGACGCAGCGAGGTACGCGTCGCCCTTCGGAACGCCCGTAAGGCCGGTGTTCTTCACACGATCCCACCCGTTCTCGATCTTGAGGGCCTCGCGTACTGGCGCGAGGGACTTCGTCGTCACCTCAGTCACCGCCTCGAATGCCTTAGCCACAGCCTCCTTCATTCCTATCACTGAGGGGGTTCGGGCTTTCGCGGTTAGCGCCCCAGAAAGTATCCGCCAGTCGGGCTCGAAATCCAACGGATTGCCTCCCGCGCTCTTGACCAGTCGGGAGAGAGTTGGCCAGTCGTTCAAAACGTCGAAGTCGCCGACCACCGCGACTGGCACGCTCGCGGCGCGCAGCGACTCGACGGCAACATGCATTCGGCTCTTCCCGCCACAGCTCGTGAACAGAATGTCCGCGCGACGCGTATCGACTTCAGTCGCGCTCAGTGTGTCTCGGATCGAAGCAAAAAATTTGCAATCCGCGTCCGATTCACAAACAACAACGGCATCAGTGAACAGTCCTTCAAGCAAATTGGAGTAGCGGAGGAGCGGGTCACTCCAAAGTTTTCGAACGGCATCGTTATCCAGAACTGCGGCCTCGTTGGTGTTCCCTTGCCGTCGCAGCCGGACAACGGTGGTGTTCGCGGAACCCTCAAGTACTCCGTGGACGACATCGGAGCTGTGGGTGCTCAAAAAAATCGTCCGTAGTGACTCGGACGTATCCTCGGACAAAAGCTTGCCCAAGAACCTTGCCTGTGGCGGGTGCAAAAAGGCCTCCGGCTCGTCCACGAGAGAGATCGATTGATGGCCCGTCATCAGGTTGAGCAGCAACCCCATCATCGAGCGCATCCCGTCGCCCTGAGTGTGCAGCAGCGGCAGCTCCCTGAGCTCCTCCAGGTACTTTTGGTCTGGTCTCGAGCTGTTGGGCGGGGCTAATTCCCCGACACGAAGTGCCCAGCTTGAGCCGCCGGCCCAAGTGTCGAGTATCAGACCCTTGTCGAAAGCCTCTCGGCAGATTCCATTGAGCCGGACCTCGAGATCCTGGCGCATGTAAAGGCGGTGCAGCGGATGACTCGGATTCTTCTCATACAAATTGAGCGCGCCAACGGGGCGACTTGCATTCAATCGACTCTCGGTGTCCGCGTGCTGGAGAAAGTAACCGCCGACGTGGTGTTGATTACTTCCACTCCAAAGGGCGAGCAGTTGACTCAGAGGCATCTCCGACTTGCCGACAGATACTCGGTCATCGGATCCGGGCGCCCGAATTATTGCTTTGTCTTTTTCGAACGTCTCCAAGAGATCGGACTTCGATCCCACGTAGGACACATCGGAAGCTGTGACAACAACCCCATCCCTTGATTTTGAGGTTGCCTGCCTGGCGATGTCTCGCAGGGCCTGACTTTTTCCTGCGTTGTTCGGGCCGACTAGGAGAACGACACCTTGCTCTGGAAGCGCCACCGTAGTTCCGTCGCTGATCGTTATCGATCGAATTACAGAGGTCGCATCCATGTCGGCAAGGCTATCGGAACAATTTTCATCTGCATTCGTTCATCGAGTTTGCCGGATCAACATTCCGCCGTCCCTTCTATAGAAGCCGTTCGGCGCCACAGTGCAGCATTCCTGGACCGTGTCGGGGTGAACTTCCGAACTGGCAAACAGCCGGTTACCCTCACGTTCAGAGCAATGGTCCTTTCTGAATGGTTGAGGCGGACTTGCGTTCTCAACTAAACCACCGACATCGCGACTGGAGGGCCACGTACCACTCACCGAAGAACAGAAGGCTGCCCGAGCAGAAAAGCGCCGCATGACCAACGCACTCAAGGAAGAGGCTCGCGCTCATCGCGACGAAGCCAAGCGCCGCGAATGGCGCGAGAAGGGCATGTACCTAACTCGCGAACAAGCCGCTGCAGGCGAGCCGTGCCGCGGCTGCGGGCTACCCGTGATCGATAACCTTGGCGACTGGCCGGGGACGATGTATCTCACGGACGAGCAACGCGTGATCTACGACTCAGACCAAGCGCTCTACCGTCGGATGCACTCGACCTGCGACGCGCACCGCTGGAGCATGGCAGGCTCGCGGGCTACGCACTGCGGTTATTGCTGTCCGCCGCTCCCGTTGTCTCCCGAGCAGAACGAGAGCATCCAGCGAATCCTCGCTGGATTGGTGCGACGGGAGGAAGAACTCGATAACTGGGAGCGCACGCTGACGTGCGGACACATGGTCGAGCAGAGCGTCCACCACACCAATCGAGAGCCGAGCTTCGCGACACAATGGTGCCCGAAGTGCGAGATCACGCGCGGAGTCGTTTCCTCAGCGAAGAGCATTGATGCTGCTGCCCGCATCGCCGTGGCCAGGGGGATGCGCGACGAAAACATCGTCCGCGCCGAGCGCGAACTGAAGAAGGCAGAGCGGGCTGCTGCGGAGGCGAGCAAAAGACTCGCTGAGCTAAAGGCGGCACAGAGAAACTCGTAAACGGGGCGGTACGGCGCGGAAAAACTGCCGCCACTCTGCATCGGAGCTAGGGGCGCTCAGCGGCTGGGTCAATGCTCGACTCTTTCTATCTCGACGTCTGACCCCCTCGGCCTAAGATTGCAGCTGTGACCATCGCTGCAGAACTCGTCGACGATGCCTCATTCCGTCCCGCCGAGTCCATCGATTCCGACGTACCGCCCTCCCCCGGCCTCTACGCCATTCGACTCCGCATCGGGTCAACGTTGCCAGAACCATTCGAGTCACTACTCGGCGAACGCTCGTCGCGCTTGATTTATATAGGGAAGGCAACGTCGCTCAAGGACCGGATGCTCCGAAACGAACTCCGAGGTCGTGGGCACGGCACCTTCTTCCGCAGCATCGGAGCCGTTCTGGGGTTCCGCCCGCGGGCCGGTTCGCTCGCGAACAAGGTGAACAAGTACAACTTCAGCTTCGAGAAGCCTGACCGGGACTCCATCGTTCATTGGATCAACGTCAACCTCGAGGTGAGCTGGCGGGCGTTGCCGAGTAGCGTCGTGCCGGCCACCGAGACTTTGCTGATTCTTCACCACACGCCGTTGCTCAATCTGGACGGCAATCCTTTGGCACTGGTCGAACTTGACGATCTACGTGTGCTGTGCCGTCAGATTGCCTGGGCGGCCGCTGACTTGGTGTAACGCGACTGATGCTCGACGAGCCCTGCGGGGCGAAAGATCGAAGGTTCCTGGTGCAGCCACACCAACTGATGGAACGCGGCCTAGGCTCAGGTATGACCCCTGATGATTGGCGCTCTCTCCTCTCCGGCTTCGTGCTTCCTCTGGTTTCAATACTGCTCGGAGCGGGGGCGGCTTGGTACACCGTCCGCAAGAACGCGGAGATGGACAAGACTCGCTCTGCCATTGATGCCTCCCGTGTTTCGTTGGAGGCTAGTCGACTTACACACGACACGAAGACGGCGGATCGTGATGTCAAGCTACCGATCTACCTTGGATTGCTCGATTCGGTAGCGAAAGCAGCCAAGCAGGCCGCCGATCAAGTGGAAGCGAATCGTGCGGCCGGGCTAACTAGCTTCAGCATCTACTACGTCGACTACAACTCAGCAGCTGGCCGCGTGCGCTTGCTAGTTCGCGACGAAAATCGTGAGCGACTCAACGAGATCCTCTATGCGTTTCATACGAGTCACTATGAAACAACCTTGGCTACGTCAATAGATCTCTCTGACCTACTCAGCCTCGACCTCCTCGGAATTTGTCAAGGTGAATGAGGCCAGCGTGAGTTTAGGCGGCTAGTTTCCGTTCGGCCTCCACGACGGCTGGTTCGGCTGGTTGGTTGATCCAGGCTGGCCCGGGTAGGGCGAGGATCTTCGGTGGGGCACTGCTGCTGAAGCGTTCCGGGTTCTGTGCTCGGGCGGCGGCGAGGACCTTGCCGCGTTCGATGGCGCGGCCGGCGGCGAGGCCGTAGTGAACGTCGGCGGGCGTGTTCAACCCGATGCCGGTGTGGTGGTGGGTGTGGTTGTAGCCCTCGACGAATCGGTTCATGAAGAGGCGTGCTTCGCCGAGAGTGCCGAAGCGTTCCGGGAACACCGGGGCGAACTTCAGCGTCTTGAACCACGCCTCGGAGTACGGGTTGTCGTTGCTCACCCGGGGCCGTGAATGCGACTTCGTGACCTCCAAATCCGAGAGCAACGCGGCCACGGTCTTCGATGTCATCGACGTGCCGCGGTCGGCGTGAACAACGTGGGGAACGCCGTGGATGCCGAAGGTTTCCTTCATCATCTCCACTGCGAGCTCGCCGGATTCTGAGGCGTGAACGTAGGCGCCGACGATGTAGCGGGAGTAGATATCGATCATCACGTAGCAGTCGAAGTAGCGGCCTTTGACGGGCCCGGCGAGCTTGGTGATGTCCCACGAGTAGACCTGGCCGGGCCCGGTCGCGACCAGTTCCGGATCGCCCGGGCAGGGTGGCGGGCCAGACGGCGGCGTTCCTTGACGAGCTTGTTCGTCGCCAACACCCGGTAAATCGTGGAGATCGACGCCAGATACACGCCCTGATCCAGCAGGCGGGCATAGATCTGGATCGGCGCCAGATCCACCAGCTCGGGCGATAGAACCAACGTCAGGATCTGGGCTCGCTCGGCCTCGCTGAGCTTGTTCACTGGCACCGCCGAGACCCGCCGTGTCGGGGTTTGGACCGGTGTTCGCGTTGCGGTGGCCCGAGATACTCCGGCCAGCCGGGCCGCGGTGCGGGTCGGGACGTTTGCGGCGGTGAGGTCGCGGTAGGCGGCCATCAGGATTTCGTGTGCGGGGGTTCGTCCCGCGAGCTCTTGGACAACTGCTCCAAGAGCTCGTGTGCTTTTCCCATGATCGTCAGCGCTACTTCCGTGGTCGCCAACCGCTGCTCAGCCTGCGACAGTTGCCGGCGCAACTTCGCGATCTCGGCTTGCTCCGCGCTCAACCGGCCGATCTTCTCGCCCGGCTGTTTACCCTCAAGAACGCCCGCGTCGCGGAGCTTTCGCCACTCCGTGATCTGCGAGGAATAGATGCCCTGCTCGCGCAAATACGCGCCGCCCTCGTTACGGGTGATGGCATCGTCATAGGCGGCTAGATGCTCAAGCTTCTGCGCGGGCGTGTAGGACCGGCGGGGCGTGGGACCGCCGGACCTTGGGCCGGGACTTCGGTTACTCATGGAACTATCGTCGCGCACGACGATCAACGATGGGCTGGACATGATCGGGGACTTCCTGGTTCTCGCCCTACATCAAACGGCGGACTTGCTCTGAGCTACTGGCCTCACCCAACCCTGACACGTAGGGCCTCGGCAAAAGCTTTGGACAGCGCGACGAAAGGTCCAATGAGGCGAATGATTCTGGTACTACTTCTGAAGAAGCACACCACTCACTAGTTGGGGAAAGCTAGCTCTCACAGCCGAGAGTTCTTTACTCCGGGGAGAGTGACGGCGCCAGATCTCCCAATGGCCGGAATGACTCCTCGTTGGCGTGCTCGTCTCAGCCCTTGTCGCCCTGGTTGATTTCTATCTGGTAGTCGTCAAGGCGGGCGTCGTCAGCCTCGCGCTGCGTGTTGGCGGCGGCGACGATCGCATCCCATCCGCCCGGCGGCTCGGGCGCAGGCCCCTCAGTTCCCAAAATGGACCTGGGAACATCCGCGATATGGCCCATCGCTACACGCGTCCACGACCTTAACCCTTCCGCATCGTCCCAGCCATCGCCCGTCCCGCCAATCCAATACGGCGTGATGATACAGAGGCCCCGGAGCCGATAGCCGGAAGTCCGGAGCCCCTCGGCACACTTCACGATTTCTCTCATTGGTCGCGGCGGATGCTTCCCGAGCGCGGAGTGCACGTCGTCGTCTCGTCCCCAACCCACAGTCAACAGGTTGTGAACCAAGTCGCGTCTGTAACTGTGCCACTTTCGCGTCGTTTCAATCAAGGACACGGCGATCTCCCGAAGCTCCTTGGGCACTCTCGGCGAGACAAACGCTTCGTGGAGCCCCGGCAGAAGCCGCCCGAACATCTCGGGGCGCCTACCTCTCACAAGTTCAGCAGTTCGCAGTGTGTTCCACATCACTCGCGCCTCGTGCTCGGCGAAGCTGTCACTGATGACAATGTCACCCATGAAGTAGTTGAGCCGAAACTCTTCAGGTATCTCGTTAAGCGTTGGCATTTCACAACGGTATCGGCAGCGCCGCGAGCTTGCGACCGCCGGCTCGTTCAGAACATACGCAGACCAGGCTGCGTCGCCAGGCCTGCATCATGAACTGAAAAGCGGGATGCGGCAGCATGGGCACGCCCAGTGAGGACGCTCGGGGCAACTGCCGCTTTGCAGGTGGACAGACAGTGAAGACAGCGTGGTGCAGCAATCGATTCAGGTCCATGCCCCATGTTCAGGGACGACCGCGTTCTTGGTTCGGGTCGATCGAGAAACACGAGGCCACCACCGCCTATCAGGCGCCCAGGCTGCTCCCCCCAGGAAAGTCGGTACAGTCATGCCATGACGATCGAACACACGCCACGACCCGAAATGGCGCTTGTGCTCAAGGATGCGAGAGCCGGCGCACGCGAACGCGGCCTCCCAGTCCTAAGCGCCAGTTTCGGTACCGAACCGACCGTTATTTTCGTCAGTGCTCAGGTGGGACTCGGCGAAGCGCTGGATGTTGCAAGAGCGATGAACGCGCCGTTCCTTTCTATCGACGCGACGGAGTTCAGTTTCGAGGACTTCATCTCAGAGGTGAGCGAAGAAAACGAAAGTGCGGCACTTGAGCCCGAGGTCAAGGACTACAAGAAATATGACGGCGAGCTCGACGGCGTGTACGTTCGTTGGGTCGCTGCCGGCGAAAGCTTCCTCTATATGGCTACTCCTGAGTGGAGCGATCGAATAGGTGAGCTGCAGGGCCAGCAAGAGGAACGGGATCGGGAGAACCGGTCCAGAGACGTTGCCGCGATGTGGGCCAGACGGAGGGAACTCGCTGAAGAGATAGAGGCACTCCCCGCAGTTCGCGGTATAGGCACTCGCGGCCGCAAGGCCCTAGCAACGCGTCTCGCCGGCGGCCTGCTCAAGGAAGACGATGACCCTGGGCTCGTGCTGGGCGCGGTTCGCGACGCCGTCGAGCTAGCGGGCGTGAAGGCCATCGGTGCATACGCTGAGATCGAGTCGGATTTAGGCGTCGTCGCACGAAATCTCATCGAGACAGATGGCTGGCAGAGCGTCTGGCGCACCCCAGATCGGATCGCTGCAGCAAAGGCATTTCTGCTCAGCAGCACTAACGGGTACGCCCCGACCGCTGCCCTCTCGGAACAACTTCGCAGACTCGCCGAAGACGAAGCGCGGCTCAAGCCAAGAATGCCCCCGCGGTATCTCCGGCTTGGGACCAACACTCAACCCTCGTCGTGAGACCGCCTGGATCTCACTATCGCGGAACCTCTCGAACTAATTGAGAGCGCTCGATTCATCGACGCCCTGCAAACCGGGCCGTGGCATGGGACGCACTCTGAATTCCTGTGAGCCCGTTAAGCAGTCTCGTGCGCTGACCCGACGTAATCCTTCCAACTCTGGAAGTCGTGTGCGGCAGGCGGCTCTTCATCGACAAGCTCGTGCCGCGACGTTCGGATGCAATCTCGCACATCCTGACGCACCCAGGACTCGGCTGCAGACGAGATTTCCGGGGTCCCCGCTCTGACCCACATTGCTTCGAAGATCGCTCGAAGCGTGGCACGATTGTCGGCGGTCAAACTCACGGCTTTCTCCCGCGGCAGTAACTTGGCGATGCCGTTGAGTACATCAGCGGTCGTGCGCACTGGGAAGTACGTCGTGTCCAGGAAGATGGGGAAGCTCTTCGGCTCCTTCCGGGCACCTGTCCTATTGACGTCGTTTGTGTCCCAGATGACATTGACGTCGAGGCTTGCATCGTTGATGACGGTTATCTCACGGACCTCAATACCAGGACAATGGCTGTAGGCCAGAATCTGAGGTGCCGCTAGGTGACTTTTCTGGTCGGTGTCTCGATAGAAACGTGGGTGATTCGCGTTGCAGCCTGCAATACTGTGCTCAGCGTCACAGGCGGGATCAACGGCGAAAAGCCAATCCATCGCTTGTCCAGGCACGATGGCTCGGGACGAAAAGGCTGCCAGGGGGTCTGCTTCCAGTGGGCGGCAGCGTATCTTGGCTTGTGCTCGGCCCTCAAAGCCCGTCCATCCTGGCAAAGGCAGGAGGCCAACCAGTCCGCGTCGTTTCCCCGCTCCGAAACAGACCAATCACCCCAGCCACAATTGCAGCTGGCTTTCGCAGAGGAAGCCACGTCCTGCCCCAAATGCCTGTGATGATTGCTTCGTTGAGAACCGGATCCTTGTTATCGGTTAGCGCCGCCAGCTCTGCGTTGACGTAGCGTTCCCAGGCGCGATAGGAAACACGATGTGTTTGGCAAGCGCGGGCGCCCCGGAGGCAGTAGATCAGTTCCGGTGTTTGTGTCATCGCGGCTATGCCCTTCGTTTGATAACCCGAGTGTAAGAGCGACCTCCGACAATGCACGAACACCGCAAGTACGTGAACTTCTTGCAAGCAGCCTGCGGGACCACCCAATCGTTGGTCTCGGTGCATTCGCAAATCGGCGTTGTTCTACAGAGACATGAGCGTACGTGGTGATTCATTCCTAGGGAGTCGCCGGCCCGCGGCACACTACCGACTCCATTGACACGCTAGGACGTCGGCCATCCGTTCGCTGGCTCGGCGATACTTTAGATGGCTGTGCAGCGAGGTCGCTGCCTACCATGCGGTTATTCGCCGACGTGAAGGATCAGCTACCCTGCGTCAGACAGATAGATCGATGCGTGCAGGTCCATGTCGGTGATCGCGAAGAGCCTGAGGCGCATGTTCCCGAGCTCACCGGACCATGCTCGGCAGCCTTCGTCCCCACCGCGCTCCTCATGAAGGCCGAGGAATTCTGCCCAGTCGATGCAAAGTCGTTCAGCGCCTAAGTCGCCCTGTCCACCGGGGTGGGCTCCCTCGAATTCGGTCTCGTCTTCGGCACTGATGGTCCACGAGAGCGGCGACAGGCCTGCCGCTTTGCCGCGGCAGTCGAAGACTCCCGTAACGGCGTCCGCGATGGCGCGACCGAGTTCGTCCTGGTCATCAAAGCTGAGCTTCGTCATCTACTTCACCAGCTCGCTCGCTAGGTGCTCGATCACTGCTTCATCGATAACCTCGAGTGCCAGCAGTCCGCCCGCGAAGTCGTCGTATGCGGCTTCCAGCTCGTCAGGACCGACAGCTAGTGTCCGGCCATCGAGCTGGGCCGCGAACGTCAGGTATTCGACATTGGTGGCGGCCGCGACAAGCAGCATCGCTGCCTCATCGATGAGGTCGAAATTGGTTCGACATAACGCCAGGGCCCAGGCTGCCTCGTTGGCCACGCCGCCACGGGCTGCAACCATGTCGTCTCGATAGCCGTCTCCTTGGTTCACCACGTCATCTCGCCAGGACTCGAGCCATGGCACGACGATCGGTTCATCGCCCTCATCTTCGATCAGGTCGACTGCTAGATCCATGCACGGGCCGGCCAATGCGATCCGCGCGTTTGTCTGAGCATTCGCTGCCCACCCCGGATCGATGACTTCGCACCAACCGGAAGGACTGAGACCTACAGAACCAAAGGTCACGCCGAAATGCAGGTGCGCGATGGCATGCGCGGCGCCATGTCGAGCTGCGCTGAGGTCGAGCTCACCACCGGTTGCTTCGGGTTCGGTTCGGGTGTTCATGACTCCTCGTTTTCCTTGGTAGCCATGAGCGTAGACGACGTCTGACGGTCGCTAACACCGCGTCTGAGGGGCGCTAACAGCGCCCCGTCTCAGCTACTTGACGGTTTGGACAGTATCAAAAGGTCCGCAACCAAAGGCCCTCAGCTGTCCAAACCGTCAAGTCGATTTTCGAAGACTTTTGCGGCGCTGACGCCAGCTGCGAGATAGTTCCCCACGTGTGAGATCTTGCGGTTTACGCGACGTGTGGAATTACCAACTCGCTCCCAAACGCCGAGGCTGACTGGGATAGGAGCGCCTCCGTCATTCGAAAATTTTGACCGGCGCCAATGCTCTCCGTGGCGATACGGGGCCGCACCAAGACACGAGATGAGTGAGCCGTCCTCAATAAACGTGCCAGAAATTGCATTCATTTTGCGTGCCCGGCGGCGCGAAAAGTGAACGATTGCTCTTCCGACAGTCCATAAATTCAGGCCGAGCGTCGTCTCGGACTGCTCACCGAGCTCCCTGAAAATTGCTTGAAGTTTTTTCTGCAGCCGGTCGAATCTGTCCATTTCTTCCGATTCGAGCACTCTGTTGCTGCATTAGGCGCACATGGATGGGTGTCATGAGGTCACGTCGCGCTTTGACCCGGTGTGCCCGTGGCGGCGGCAAGCATGTCGTATGTGAGCTCTTGGATCATGGTCACGGGCGTTGATATGTACATGGCGTTGTGGCTTCCGTAAACGATCCTGTCGTGCGCGACATACTTTGAATCCACCGCGATTACCTCCGCGCTCCACCGCATGCCGACTTCGGGAGGATCGCTCACGGCAACCGTCAATGGAGCGCCGTTGAACTGGTCGCCGTAGCCGGCCGCGGCGAATCTGGTCACGGTAACCATCGGTCTCGTTGTGCTCGGTTCTACTATTACGGCTACGAGCACGCGGGCGCCGGAACTCGTGGTGAGAACCCAAACTCCGCTGCGGTCAAGGGTCACTCGGTCGACCTGAGAGTCCGGCGCCTCGTCGCGAGCTTTTGAGGCAGCCTCGGTGTCGCTGGAGCGATCGTCGTAGAGGGTCTCCTGCGGGGTGAGGTCTGCGAGCGACATTGGCCCGGAAGCAGGTCCGTTCTCTTCCCAGCTGCGCTGCCTCTTCTCGAGCAACCCGGCCACTAGTGAGTCAACCATCGTGTCGATGTCGTCGGGCACCTCGAACTGCACGGCCACCATGCCAAGCGGGACGCCGGTGAAAACGACGGCGAACGCTGCGCGCGGCACGGTGGATTCAGAGGAGAGGAAGAGTGTCGCGTCAGCGACCTCGAATTCGTCTGCGGGCAGTCGGTGCTTGACGCGACGCATGACGGCGCGCGCTGTTGAGAGTGGGTCGGGCTGATTGCCTTCGTCTGACAAGTTCATAGCGCTTCCCTCTCGTTCAGTCCGATGTCTCGTGGACGGGGTGTTCGGTGGACTCAGCGCACGGGGCTTTCGCCGCCTCGGGCCAGGTATTCAAGTTCGAGGGTGTGGACATCGAGAATGGCTTGGCTGATAGCCGATCGGGAACCGCCTTGGTCCAGGATCACGACACGGGTCTTGAAGTTGGCGTGGCCGGTTGCATACCTTACGTGCTCGTCGATGTGCTGGTGGTAGTGGCCGCCGAGGTGAAGCTTGGGTTGCACCTGGAGGAAGCCGCGGTGGAACATGGCGCGTCCTGCTGCCGAGTACTCGAGGCCGGCGGTTGGCCAGTACCTGTCCGTCGCTGCCAGGTTCGCATCCAGGGTTGGTATATGAAGCGGAGCATCGTGGCCGAGAAGGATATCTGCGTGGTCATGTCCGAGTGCAACTAGGTCTGCCTCGGTGATTGATTCTTCCGCCCAGATGGAGCGTCCCAGGACACGGTGGCCGATATCTATGGAGTTGGCGCCCCCGAGTGCGGCAAGGGTGGCACCGCTCGCGAGGACGGTTCTGTAGCCGCGTGGGATGTGGACGATATTGGGCCTGATCCAACGGAGACCGTCGTCGGCGAGCGGAAACCGGTAAAGCAGGTCGAAGCTCTCGTGATTGCCGTCCACGAAGGCGATCGTTTGGGACATGGAGGCCAACCGCCGACTGAGCTTGTCCACATCGATGCCCCAGTTGTGTCCCGGCCACAAGAACCCAAAATCACCAAGCACGACCAGGCGCCCAATGCCCCTGTTCGCCATTGTTCGGGCGACGACCAGAACGTGCTGCAGGTCTCCGTGGACGTCGCCCAGAAAGCCGATACGGGTTGCGGTGGATAACGGTCCTCGCCTGGCTGCCTCAGTCATCGCCGGGTACCCGGACCGCCCAGTCGAGGGGAACAGCGATTGTCCCGCTGGAGTGCGGCTCAGCCATTCTTACGATGGTCATGCTCTCAACCTAAGGCGAGCCTCCGACTCGGCCGCGTTCAGATCCAGTCAGTGTCGATGAGTCGGTTTTTCATGGTCAGCAGTTCCGGCAGCTTGTCCGCGCGGTCCGGCAACAGGGTGCCGGTCTGGAGCTGGCGCAGCTGCCTCCCCAGCCATCGGGCAAGCGCGAACTCGCTCGGGTCTGCCGCGTTGAGGTATGGCAGCTGGCCGGTCGCCGTCACGTGGCGAGTGCAGGAATCGAAGTGCTGTTGCCAGCTCTGATGGTGGGGGTCCCAGGCGAAGGCCGGTGAGATATCGAGCCTGATTTCTTGGTATCGGCTCAGACCGTCTTCGAATCGTCGCTGATAGCGGGCCCACTCCCCCAGCCGTCTCTCGGCCGCTGGCAGACTGGCACGGTTGCGGGTGTTCTCTCGCGGAGTCCGCCCAGTTTCACGCCAGAACTCTTCGTAGGCGCCCAACGCTCGGACCCAGTTCATCGCTCGGCTGCTACGAAGACCAGCGGGGTCATCGCCGCCGGCACCGGCTTGGTCCGCTTCAGCGTAGGAGGCTGATCGCGGGTCGAGGTGATCTTCGAGTCGCCATAGTGCGGCGGCCCTGGCAGAAAGAAACTCGTGGCTGGTTGTGCCGGTCATTGGTCGCCCATCGTGGCCACCGGGGTGGCGGCCTCGACGAAGTCATGCGCGGGACCACGGGACAAGGCCTCACGACTCGCGATCTCTCGAGGCCTTGTCGATGAGTCGGCGGCAAATAGGCCCTCTGGCCAATACGGACAGACTCGAGCTGTTGGCGTCGTCCCATTCCAGATCAGGCAGAATCAGCGCTTCTGCAGCAACGCGTACCACCTTGTTGACCAGCTACTCACTCAGCCGCTCCAGGTGATCATTGCCGGACGCAAAGGCAACACCGGACAAACGAATCTGGGATGAAGCTCTGGGAGCTCGCTCCCAACCCTGTTGACCTGCTCGTGATCGAGGGTGCCGGTCACTACGAAATGTACGACGAGCCCGTTTACGTCGATCAAGCTGTCGAACGCCTCACGGCCTTCTACCGCGACCACCTTTGAGCTTGAGCATCGACGTGAGCACACAGCAAGGGAACGGCGACGGCCTGATCGACTACTTGTCTCATACGGACGATTTAATGATCGCGACGACGCTCAAGACCGGCGGGGAGATCGGCACCGAGATCTGGGCGGTTGTCGTCGACGGCGCCGGGTATATCCGCAATGGGTTCGGCCAAACGTCGAAGTGGTACCGGCGCGTCCAACGCTCCCACCAGGCGGCCTTCATCAACGGTGACCGCCGCTACCCTGTCACGATAGAAGACGTCGACGACGAGGCCACGATCAACGCCGTCGACGCGGCCTACGGAAAGAAATACCGCGGACCTGGCGTCAGTGCGGTCCTCTCATCGGGCACCCGCCGCTACACGATGAGGGTCGTCCCCGATGCCGGCCCGAACCAGATGCCATGATTACGGTGTCGGCGCTCATTATGTGAGAAGGCGATCTTCGACGTCTCGTATCCCATGGGATATGAGGCGCATGAGTTGCGAGACATCCAGCAGCCGGGCCTGGCGGCGGCATGCTGTGCGAGGCGCAGTGAAACTCAAAGCACCCGGCCGGACATTCACTGGAGAACGCGCTTTGATTCGGAGGGTTAGAGTTCCAGCAGCGGAGACGTGAAGGACTTCTGCGTCCGGACCTTTGCCGTTGACAACGGCGACCATATGAGGGGGAAAAATGAAGAAAGGATTCAGAGCGGCTGTCGCGCTTGGGTGCGCACTCGTTCTATCTGGATGCAGCTCAGCGATACCAACCGTTGATGGCACCGATCCCGTACCTGACGAGGCGTCTACGGTCGCTTCAGGAATAGTCCGCCCGCAGGGCGAGCCATACGCAGTTGAAGGTCTTGTGGGGGTCGAAGAAGGATGTGTTGTCATCATCGATCCTGATTCGGAGACGTCACGCCTTGCTGTGTGGCCAGTTGGCACCCAGCTGACAGAACCACGGTCCAACATCGTGAAGTTAGCAAACGGCGAGGTAAGTATTGGTGAGTTGATCGAGCCGTCTCGCGGTTACATCGTGACAAGTGAAGAGGTGAAAGCTCTGTTGCTCGTGGAGGGCAACTCGCTAAGCGGCTGGAACGAATGCGAATCCGTCGGCGATGAGGTTGTCATTCTGTCTTACGTGAAGGACTTTGCTCAGCAGGAGTAAATCCTCTATCGCAACCCGAAGAGACGGGATCACCGCAGCAAGCCGCGATCCGCATCGCACTGTCGCATATCCCATGGGAAATGAGGCACCTGGGTTGTGAGACACATTCGGACTCGCCGGTATTGGGCAGGTAAAACGCAAGAGGAGACATCTGGCGGCCACGCTCTGGTGGCCTTGAATCAGATCCCTCGAGCAGCGTGAGCTAGCTTAAACATATGACGAAAGGGTGGGTCTGGCCCGGGCCCCTTGGAGTGGACACCTCACAAGAGAGAATGTTCACTATTGCAAGATCACGTCGGGAGTTCACTCCTGAGTACAAAGACGAGGCCGTGAAGCTGGTTCTGACCACCGGCAGAGCGGTCGCGACCGCTGCCCGCGGGCGATTTTTTCCCGCGGGCAGCGCAGGGGAGGCTCTCTGATCAGTTTGTCGGCGCTGGGGTTGCGTCGTCGGCGGTTTCTCCGTCGTTCGTGCCGTCCTCGATTCCGTTGTCGTCGGCTGTCTCTTGGTCGGGTTCACCCGCGCCCTGGTCGTCTGCTGTTTCAGGGTCGTTATCGGGGGTCCCGTTGTCGTCCGAAGATTCCTGGTCCGTATTGACAGCGGTTGCCGGCGTGGAAACGGATGACTCGGTTGGGTTGGCCGCTTGAGCGGGCAGGCTTACCGCGACACCTGCGACGACTGCGAGGAGTAGCGCTGTCGCGCCGACTCCGGATCCGACGAGTATGTGCTTCTTTGTACGCATGTTCTGTCTTCCGCTTCTGTGGGGGTTGGTCCACACGGAAAGCGTCGCTGATGCCTTATAAGAAGCCACTCAGGATCCGAACCGTAGCTATTCCCATTGGATTCTCAGAGCCTTCTTAGTGGTCGGTGGGGAGTGTGTATGTATGCGCGTACTCAGATTGTTTTCGGTGAGGTGGACCATTGTGGTGCTGATCGAGATCATTCTGGTGGTGTGTCTCGGTTTGGTCATCGTTGGTTCAGCAGGCTGGGCCGCAGCAGAGTCGCAGATCGTGGTGGGGGTAAATGCGGCCCACGCGCCGGTTCTGGATTCTGTCGCTTTGGGCGTAAATGTCTTGTTCGGTCCGGTGGGTGCTGTGTGTGTGGGTTTCTCCTGGTTGTGTGGACGGGTGTCGTTGACCGGGCATGGGTTGCCGGTGTGCGGACAATTTTGCTGTTGGGGGTGCCGTGGGTTCTGGCGGACGTGGTGAAGGTCATCGTTCAGCGGCTTCGACCGGACGCGGGTTTGATGCAGCATCCGGTTGCTGTGGACCCGACGACATACAGTTACCCGAGCGGCCATACCGCTTTTGCTGCGGCTCTTGCGACGACCGTGGTCGTGTTGGTGGCGAGGCGATTGGATCGCTGCGGTCGCGGCGGGGTCGGTGATCGTAGCGGTGACCGCGTGGTCACGGGTGTATCTCGGGGTGCATTACCCCACGGATGTGGTCGCCTCGATTCTGCTTGTGCCCGTGATCGTCGTGGCTGTGTATGAGGTGACCGGTCGGATGCACTTGTTCACCCGTCGGCGGCCAGGGACGCAGGGGTCCTCTGAGGTGGTGGTCACAGTGGAGAAGGGCGAGCCGCGGTTGGAGTCGCGTTTGGCTGACGAGGGCGTGACAGTGGTATCGGTAGGCAACGTTGAGTGAGGAGGTGGGTGATGTCTGAGAAGCGACCGCGGTTGCTGCTGGCAGAGGACGACCCCTCGCTGGGGCCGATCATGGCGCGTGTGCTGGATGAGGTGTACGAGGTGACGTTGACGCCGGACGGTGCAGACGCACTGTCGTCTGCAGCAGATGGTTCTTACGATGTGATGATCGTTGACCGGCGCCTGCCCACCATGGACGGCATCTCGATCGTGGAAACGCTCCGCAAGGCGGGCACGACGACGCCGATTCTGATCCTCACCGCACTGGGTACCGTCCAAGACAAGGTGCGGGGCTTGGACGCTGGTGCGAACGACTATCTTGTGAAGCCGTTCGAGTTCGACGAGCTATTCGCACGACTAAGGGCGATCCGCAGGGTGGCCGCGGGCGAGGGGCCGTTCGTGCGGATCGGGGCGTTGGAGTTCTATCCCGAGTCACGTGCCGTCTACTCTCCTTACGATGGCCGGGTGATCCTCACAGAGCGCGAATGCGATTTGTTGAAGCTGTTGGCGGTACACCCTGAACGCACGTTCACCCGCGACGACATACTTCGCGCAGTTTTTTCCGCTGATGATACGCCCGGCACGGTCGATACCTACGTGCACTATCTGCGCCGCAAAACAGAGCCAGACATCGTCACCACTGTCCGCGGCCGCGGCTATCGGCTGGGGATGCTGTGACGACGCGCGCCGCGCCGCTAGACGCTGATGCGCGTCTCGTGCGTAACGCATCCCGACGAGTTGGCGTGACGATCACAGTCGCCGTCTCCACGCTGGTGGTGGCGGTATTAGCCGCCGCTCTCTCAGTGGTCTTCACGCAAATACCGCTCGACGTGCTGTTCAGCCCCGGCCCGCACGAGACAGCTGTTGATATCGACGGTGTCGACGTCATCGTGTGGGGTGTCATCGTGGGGATGGTGGCCATCTCGCTGGCGGCTATTGTCAGCGTCTTCGTGACGCGCCGCGCTGTCGCCCCATTGGTTGACGCTCTGCGGCGGCAACGGCGCTTTGTTGCTGACGCATCCCACGAGCTGCGTACGCCACTGGCAGTTGCCGATGCCCGCATCCAGCTTCTCGCTCGCTCCCTCTCGCCCGATGATCCGCACCGGGAACTGGTGGAAGAAATCCACAATGACTCGCGAGCTCTCGCCGGGGTTGTCGCAGACCTCCTCGATTCCATTGACGTCTCACCCGCCGCCGCCGTGTCGCCGATCTCGGTCGACCGCGCCGTTCACGCGGCTGTGTCAGCGATGCGGATGATTGCCAAAGACCGAGGGGTGCAGATCACGCTCACTCCGATCGCCGCCGATGTGGTTGTGGCAATCCCGGAGACCAGTCTTCATCGCAGCCTCGTTGCTCTGATCGACAACGCGATCAAACACTCCCCGCAGGGGCGAAGCATCACGCTGGCTGTGTCGTGCAGCCGTGACATGGTGCGCATTGACGTTGCCGATCAGGGCCCCGGGATTCAGGGCATCAGCGCCGACCGCGTCTTCGACCGATTCGCAAGATCCGCCCAGGCAGTTGATGGTGGCGGCACCGCAAGCACCGGATTCGGCATCGGACTCTCCCTGGTACAGGACACCGTGAGTCGTTACGGCGGAAGCGCCACGGTGACCACCACGTCCGCCTCAGGAACCACAATCACGCTTCAGTTCCCACGCCCACCGAAATAAGTCGCGAGCCCGTCCGTTTCAAAGCCGGCATGGCTGGGCGGCGCCTTATGGACGGTAGAACGAGGCGCTCCTGAGCTTTCATTCTCAGAGGATCCTTAGCGCGGCATCCGTAACCTCCGATGCATGACGAAGACAACGGACGCTGCGCCCTTGCGGACAAGCCAGGCCATGCTGAGCAAAGTGCCTGAGATCACGCTGTGGTTCTGGGTCATCAAGATCTTGTGCACCACGGTAGGGGAGAGTTTCGCCGACTGGATAAACATGACCCTCGGTGTCGGCCTGGAGCTGACTTCCATCATCTTCACCGCCGTGCTGGCCGTGACGCTTGCATGGCAACTGCTCCTGCGCCGATACGTCCCGTTCGTCTATTGGCTTACCGTTGTGGTCGTCAGTGTCGCCGGCACGCTGTACACCGACATTCTGACGGACGACCTTGGGGTTCCACTGGCGCTGAGCACAACCGTCTTTGCCGCGGTTCTGGCGATCGTGTTTGCTGTGTGGTGGCGAAGCCAACGGACCTTGTCCATTCACAGCATCACCACTACCCGGCGCGAGCTGTTCTACTGGCTCGCCATCCTCGTCACATTCGCCTTGGGCACCGCGTCCGGCGACTGGATCCTGGAAATCACGGGATGGAGCCCCGGCGTTTCGGTGCTGCTGCCGGCCGGACTCATTATCGCTGTCGTCGTCGGCTGGCGACTCGGGGCCAACCCGGTGCTCTCGTTCTGGCTCGCATACATCCTCACCCGCCCCCTGGGGGCAAACCTCGGCGATTGGATGGGGTTCCCCGTCACCGACGGCGGACTTGGGCTGGGGGTTGGACTGACCAGCATCATTTTCCTCACCGCCATCCTCGCTACCGTCATATATCTCAGCGTGACCCGTGTCGACGCTGCAGAGAACCAGCGCTCCCGTGGACCCATCACGACGACTCGGAACCGGGAACGGGTCATGATCGGATACTTCGCGGTGGTCGCGGCTGTCGCTGGCGGCTTACTTGTGTGGGCCGGAGTACAACCGCACAGCACCGCCGCCGCAAGCGAAGAAGGCACCAGTGTCAGCGCTGTCCTCGCGCCCGGCCAGTCAGCGACCGCGCACTTCCCCTCCGGCAACGTGGACAACTACCGGGTTGTCCTGCAAGACACTCTCGACCTGGTGAAAGCTGGCGACCACGCTGGCGCCGTCATCCGCATTGCTGACCTCGAGACAGCGTGGGACAAAGATCAATCAACCTTGAAACCTCTGGACGGCAGCGGATGGTCGGTTATCGACGGACAAATTGACCGTGTGCTGACAGCGATTCGCTCATCCTCACCCGACCGAGCCACTGAGAGTGACGCTGTCACCACCCTGCTGGCAACACTCAACTCATAAAGGCTCTGACTGAAGCGCTCGTGGCAGGTGCGGCCGCAGCTCCAATGGATCCGCCGATTCCCGCCCGCCGCGATTCATGAACCGCATCAGAAAGACCCAGCACTCCTCGGTGGTTGGGATACGCGAGAAGGAGCCAGGATGCGAAGCATTTATGTGCAGTCAAACGGTTTGTCCCGGGTGGCAGTGCCCTCGGTGCTGTTCTGGGCCACGAAAGCGCTCTCAACCGCGCTCGGCGAGTCCGTATCGGACTTCTCGATACGTGTGATGCCGCCCGTGCTGGCGGTGTTGCTCGGATTCCTCTTCTTCGGGGGAGCCTTGGCGCTGCAACTGACCCGGCGGAGATACGTGCCCTGGGTGTACTGGTTAGCCGTGGCGGCGGTTGGTGTCTTCGGGACGATGGCAGCGGACGTCGTCCACGTCGTCATGGGACTGCCCTACCTCGTGTCTGCTGGTCTATACGGGGTGGCACTGGCGGTGGTATTCGGGTTGTGGTGGCGTGTCGAGGGCACCATGTCCGTGCACGAAATCGTAACGACGCGACGAGAAGCGTTCTACTGGGCAGCGGTGGTTGGCACTTTCGCGCTCGGCACGGCCGTGGGAGATTACTTTGCCGTGGGGCTGGGACTCGGCTACGTTTCGTCGGTGCTGCTCTTCGCGGCGCTCATTCTGATTCCAGCGGCCGGGTACCGGTGGTGGGGGTTCGGTGGGGTCTTCGCGTTCTGGTTCGCCTACGTCCTCACACGCCCCTTGGGCGCATCCGTCGCCGACGGGCTGGGGAAGCCACAGGCCGAAGGCGGCACGGGGATCGGATCGGGATGGGTATCGCTGGCCTTCGTCGCCGTCATGATCGTCCTAGTCGGATGGGCGCAAGTGCGGGATCGATACTTCTCTCCGGCTGCCACGGCAGGAGACTCTGCGAGACCTGAGCATCGAGCGTATGAGGGTGCTCGCATGAAGGCGAACCGAGTGCGCGAAGCGCGAAAGGACGAGACCCCGACCATGCCGCTTCGCGGGCGCCCGGTCGCCGTTGACCAGGGTCAGCAGTTCCTGCCGTGAAGATCCCTCAGCGACCGACCGTGAATCAACAGGTCGAGTCAAATGAGGCCTCGTTTTGAGAAAACCTTTGGCACCGGGTTCTGGACCGCTCACGCCGTCGCCGAACCGAGGAAAATCAGCGCGACGAGGACGATAGCGACCTGCGGACTTCTCACGTCGATCTCTTCTGCACCTGGTTCTTCCGCAGCGGTCTTGCTGCAGAAGATTGCCAATACCTCCCTGCCGCATATCCCATGGGATACGAGACATTTCGGTTTCGCGACACCTTGGTCGTAGGCGGTGCAGCGCAGAGGCGACCCTTCAACAGCCATGCTGGTGGTGATCGGATTGAGGATGATCCGAGTCGCGGCAGGCGTCTCGAGGGCTCGTCAGGATTGCGGCGCCGCCTCCCGTGGTGCGAATTAGTTGCACTGCTCGGGCCAGACCGCCCGGAGGATGCGGATGGTGTCGTCCAAGCCAGTGCCAGCGCGCGTGCTGGTGCTGGCGAGCTGGCGGGCGGCTTCCAACACTGGCCGTGGCGTCGTCGTTGCGCTTTGGCTGACACGGGTGCCTCCGCCAGTTCGGGCTGTGAGGTAGCCCTCGGCTTCGAGAGCTTTGTACGGACTGCTTCAACGAGCGTCGACGCGCGTTCAAGTCCTGGTTGGAGGCTATGGTCGAATACCAGACGGGTGAACCGGGCGGAGTGCGAGACATTTGCGTTTAGCGTTAGGCCGACGCGAGGGTGAACATGTCGTTGTATTCATCCATGATGTGACGGGTGGCAGCACCAATTGCACGGTACTCGTTGTCGGTGAGGTTGGCCAGGGAGACGCGGGCAGAAGTATCGAGCACCTCGAACCCATTGCCGGGGAGCAGAACGACCCCGGTTTCGTCGGCGAGCCGAAAGAGGAATTTGATTCCCAGGTCCTGCGTGATGAACCAGTGCTTGAATTCGGCGCCGTAGAGTCGGCCGCCGAGTTCCTGAAGGTCAATCAGGCTGTAATAGTTGACGTCGTTCGGTTCGAACTCGGCCGTGACCCCCATGCTGCGGTAGAGGGTTTGGTAACGCTGGCGGATGAGCTGCTTCGCAGCTGTTTTGTACTGGCCAAGTCTGTCCATCAACCCGTTCAGGGCGAAGAGCGCCATCTGTGCCTGCTGCGGAGTCGACAGTCCAGCAGTGTGATTCAGGGCAACTGCGCGGCTGTCAGCGACCAGGCGGTCAATGAACGCCAGTTCGCGGGGCTTTGCTGTTAAGGAAGCGTACCGAGTGTCAAGACGAAGTTTTTCGCCTTCAGGCAAAGCAGCCAGTAGCTCGTCGATGACGTTGGAGGTGTTCAGCGCGATGGCACCGAGTCGCCAGCCGGTAGCGCCGAAGAACTTGGAGAATGAGTAGACGAGGAGAGTGTTCCGCGGCAAGACGGCAAAAAGTGAGACAAAGTCGTCTGCGAAGGTTCCGTACACGTCATCCGTGATGATCATGAGGTCAGGACGCTTCGTGTTTACCAGCTCGGTGAGTTGATCGAGCACGGCAGTCGAGAGCTTTGACGACGGTGGGTTGCTGGGGTTTACCACACAGAATACCCTGACGGTGGGGTCCAGAAGCTTGTCGATCTCGCTCTGTGGCAGCTGCCAGTCGGCCGTGCGGTCCAGTCGAATGTCGATGATCTCAAGGCCGTATTCCGCGAGAGCGGGGATCTCCAGGTAGGGAGAGAAGATCGGGGTGGCGATTGCGATTTTCTCGCCAGAGTGGATGAGTCCATTTACGGCAAGGCTGCTGAAGATGTACGCCATCGCCGCTGTCCCGCCCTCGGTGGCAAAGAGGGAAAACTCTCCGTCGGTTTTGATCGGGCCAAACATCTCTTGCGCGAGGTACGCTTTGACGATTTCTTCAACGTGCTGCAGAATTCGTGGCGGAGTCGGGTAGGTGCAGCCGAGGAACGCGCTCACCATCTCGAAGAGGAACTCGTCACGGTCGAGTCCGAGCTGGTCTTTGACGTATGACAACGCTGACCGCAAGAACGTGATGCCCTGGCTGTGATCCTGGTGGGCAGCAAAGGCCTCGAAGCGCTGCACGATGCCTGCCTGCTCGGGTAGCCCACCGAAACCGCTGTCGAGGTAGGAGTACGACCGTTCGGCTTCCCTCATCGCGAACTCACCCAGGGTCAAAAAGGCCCAGCGTGGGAGTGTGGCTAGAAAGTTGGGGTTCCCTCGCCCCGCGTTCAGCATTAGACGCTGCGCATCAGAAGACGCGACGGAGATGAGCTTGTCCTTCAGCTCAAAGGGGCTGAGCTTCGTGAAGCTTGAATAGTCCGGTGTGGGCATTACTAGGCCTTTCTGGGTGTGATTACGCGGTGGCATTTTTTGTGATGAGGCCGACGATCACGGGGCCCCACAAGGTCAGGAATACGTTGGCTACGGCGTAGGTGATCGTGAAGGAGACCACGGGGGTGGCGTTTCCGGCCTTCTCCAGGAGCGCGGCAAAGGCTGGGTTGGAGCTTCGGCCGCCGGCGACGCACGCTAGAGCTTCAATCGGATTGCGAATGCGAAGCACGTAGAAGGAGAAGAAGAACGTCAGGATCGGTGGGATCAGGGTGACGCCAACGCCGAGGAGGAACAGCGTAATTCCGTGCTGTTGGATCGCTATGAGGGCCTGAGGGCCCGCGGTGATGCCCACGATTCCGACGAACACGGCGAGTCCGAAGTCGCGCAGGAAATTGGAGGCCCCGAGTGGGAGGGCAGCGTAACGGGGGTGCACGCTGCGCAACCATCCGAACAGGAGGCCGGCGAGGAGGCATCCGACGCCACTTCCGAGGGAGATGGGCACGCCCCACAGCGTGAACGTGATTAGCCCGATGAGCAGACCAATGGTCATACCGATGCCGAAGAAAACGAAGTCGGCCACGGCGGCAGCGCTGATTTTGTAGCCGATTTTTGACTGCACCCGATTGAGATCGGTGGGACGGCCGATGAAGTGGAGTTCGTCGCCGCGGTTGAATGTGACCTTGTCTAGTAGCGGCAGGTCGATGCCCATCCGCTTGGCCCTTGTCAGATAGACCCCATGCCCGGTGTCCACGCCGACATGCTTTTTGAGCTCGCTCAATGGCCGAGACGTTAGGGTTTTGTTTGTCAGAATGAGCTCTCGGGATTCTTCAACCAACCTGAATCCGTCGGGCCCCGACTGTTCTTCGCCGAGAAGCGTTGCGCCTTCAATAATTGCCTCCCGTGTACCTGAGAGGGCGACTAAATCATCGGCCTGGAGCACTGTTTTTTCGGTAAGGCCGATGGCTGCACCGGAACGAATAACCGCCTCCACGGCAGCGTCAGAGAGAGCTGCGTCCAATTCGAGTGCGGTCTTCCCACTGGCGCCTCTCGCCTTGTCCAGGTTGAAGAACCGCGTCACCACAGGACGGACCGCGTTGAGCTGTCCGGGCTCGAGTTCAGCGTGACCGCCGGACATTGTGGCCGCGAGTTTCACGGCCTCTGCCCGAACATCCCACCGTTTGAGCATGGGTAGGAACCACGTCACCAGAATGATCGGTCCAAGGGACCCGAAAATATAGGTGACGGCGTAACCGACGGCGACGTTGGTCTGCATCGTTTTTGTCACGGCGGCCGGTAGCCCGAGGTGTGCGATTGCATCGCCTGCGGTGCCGAGGATGGCTGACTGCGTGAGCCCGCCGCTGGCCAAACCGGCAGCCAACCCTCGATCAAGACCAAACATCCAGGCCCCGACCAGCACAGTAATCAACCCGGCTATGGTCATCACGACTGCAGAGGCGAGTTGGTTGAGAGAGCGACGGTTCAACGCGTGGAAGAACTGCGGTCCACCCTGAAACCCGACGGCGTAGATGAACAGAGCGAAGAAGATCGTTTTAATTCCAGGGTCAATCGCTACCCCGACTTGACCGATGACCACGCCAACCAAAAGAGTTCCGGCGATCCCGCCCAGAACAAAACTTCCGATCCGAATTTTGCCTATCAAGTACCCCAACGCAAGGGTGAGAAACAATGCCAGGAGTGGTTGGGCGGTGAACAGTCCATTGAGGAAACTCATCGGACCAGCTGCGCAATCTCTGGTGCACCACGCCTATGGGGCTGTTTCGCCGGAGCGGACCCACAAAGGCGCGCGTGTGACTGATCCAAAGCGGCGCGCGCGCGCGGCAGGGACGATGCAATCATGAAAGATCCTTCTTTTGGGTTGTAGCCGGGGAGGTCGATCGGGCTGGCGTTGGCCGAACGGTTTCACTGTTCAATAAGGCGCGGTTCTCGGTAGCGGTTGAAATCAGGGGAGCGGGGAAGACGACGGTGGTGTTTTGATCAACACCCAGATCGATTACGGCCTGCACGTTGCGCTTGGAAGATCCGGCGGTTGATCCAAAATCGTGTCCGGGGTTTCTCCGAGAGAGGCGCCAACACTCACGCTCGGCAGCGATGCTCTCCGCGCGCGATTCACGCTGTCGGGCAGTTGGAAAATCTTGAATCGACAAGTGCCGCGTCAACGCACTAATCCAGGCTGATGACACCAGCGGTGACGCTAAACGCATTCATGCCTTCGATGTCACATCAGCCTGCGCCGAATCCGATTGCCACCAGTGAATGTCGATCGGCACGGTCTCTGCAGGTCAGCCCAGGAGAGATCCACCGGGGCTGCCGGCAGCGGGATCGAGGTCTTCGTGCCGAAAACGCGGACGATCATGAATGCTCCTTGGGGGTCAGTAGTGGACCACTGCCAAGGGCCGGAGCAATGTCTGTAACCATACGCGCACCACAACTCATCTGAACCACATCTTCGAGAACTTTCACGAACTGCCCCAGTGCAGTGAAGCGCTCGTCAAGTGCGAAGCCAGCGGCGGGCCACTCCGGCACGCTATGCTCGCGTGAGGGGGCATGGCCTTCCCGGACTCCTCCGAACGTTGACTGGGTTCCCCGTACAGTCAACGTCTCGTTGAAAGTCGCACATGGCCCCGCTGTCTGGATCGGATCGCACGGGTTCTGTCGATTTGTGCTCATCGTTTGTGAGCGACCTCGGTGTGACGGGAGCTTCGATCACGGTCGTCGTCTACCGTTCGAGCCAGGCAACCGTCTGCGCAAGCGACCGGCTTGCTGCCCGGATCGATTCTCTTCAGTTGGAACTGGGCGAGGGACCACATTGGGAAGTCGCCACAAGTCGATCCCCGGTGCTGTGCCCGAATCTGGCCGTGTCCAGTCCCGCAACGTGGCCCATTTTTCTGCCAGCTGCTCGAGAGCTCGGAGTGGGGGCACTGTTCTGCTTCCCGATGCTCTTGGGTGCAGCGCTCGTGGGGGTCGTGGATCTTTACTGCATTGAGCCCCGCCCCATCGACAGGGATTTCACCACGCATGCTTCTTATTTGGCTGGGCGCGTTGCCAGCTCTGCGGTTCAGAAGGCATTGCACGCGGCCGAGCACCACGATTCTCATGAGTCAGAAACGACGCCTTCGCTGCGCCGCGAAGTACACCAGGCCACAGGAATGATCATCTCGCAATTGGACGTCGGCGCCACCGAGGCATTCGCCCGTATGCAGGCTTACGCTTTCGCAACCGGAAGTTCGATCGACTCCGTGGCGCATCAGATTGTCACTCGCACCCTCAGGTTTGACGAAGTTCACTCGTGACTCGACGTAAGGAACACACAATGGACGGTACCTCGCGGGAGGCGCGCATCACCGCCGCTTTCGTCATGGTCGCTGACACACTCACCACCGAGTACGACATGGTGGACCTGCTCCACACGCTCGTAGAGGAGTGCGCCGGAATTCTCAAAGTGAAAGCGGGCGGACTCATGCTCGTCGATGGGAATGGGGACTTACAACTCATGACCTCGACGAGTGAAGCAGCGGAATTCGTTGAAATGATGCAATTGGACGCCAGCGACGGACCATGCATCGATTGTTTCCGTTCCGGCAAAGCGGTCTCCGTCGAAGAAATATCGATGTCTGAGAAATGGCCCCTTTTTCAGAAGGCCGCATCGGCGGCTGGTTTCAGATCTGTTCTGGCGACTCCGTTGAAGCTTCACGCCAAAGTCATAGGAACCATGAACCTTTTCGGGACCGCAGCGGGCGAGGTGAGCGAACGAGACGCTGCAGTCGCCCAAGCTCTGGCCGACGTCGCGACAATCGGGATACTTCAAGAGCGAGTAATCCGTGAAGGCCATCTTATCGAGGAACAACTTCACCGAGCACTAGACAGCCGCATTCTGATCGAACAAGCCAAGGGAGTGGTCGCCAACGAGCTATCGATGAATATGGATGAGGCGTTCCTTCTTCTCCGAAAGTATGCCCGTGACCGAAACATGACGATCAGGACAGTCGCTGACCAGATCAGCAACCGGCACCTGACAGTCCAGAAAATCGCCGCCGGCATACATCGCTGAGGTCATTCCTGACGACACGACGAGCACCGGGCGAGACGTCTTACCAATCGAAACGGCACACCCAGATGGCGTCCAGATGAAGGAGCGCCGGCGGACACTGAAAACTGCCTACGGGCGGCCATCAAGGAATCGATGCTTCTCGGCGGTACGGCCATAACGACGGCTCGCGTGGCCCAGCCGAATTTCGCACTCCGGCCGCATCGGAGGCGCCAGAATTCCGAGATGAAATGATGTCGTGCTAACTGCCGAGCTGAGTGCGTCACTGATTGCCTGCAGCGTGAGGATGATCCGCACTCGCGTCACGCATGTCTGCGCTGGGCGCGAACTGCGAGATCAAGGCCTATGACGCAGGCAAGGCGAACAGTGCGATCGCGACCAAGAGGAGCGCGAGTACAGCGTAAAAACTCTTGCGCGCGAAGCCGTTCGAGGTGCGCATCGCGATCACGGCCTCAATTGCGTAATACGCAGCGAATGCGCGGGAGGCGACGGCGACGATCGTAAAAGTTGGCACCGTTGCGGCGATCGCGATAGCGGCTGCTCCACTGATCAGGTATGGCCGTGGACCATGGAACCATCGGCTCAGGCCTCGAAGGTTTCCGTCGGCAGCGGCAGTATCCGCGATCGCCGCGCTGAACTGGCTGAGAACCGCGGACAGTACCAGCGGGAGTGCGAGCCATGGTGCGATGCGGGTGGTGATGTCCAACAGTGTGCTGTCGGCACCTGCGGGGGTGCCGAGTCCCATGACGGGGGTCGCGACGGCGACGAAGCCGATGTAGATGAACGCCGAGATAATCTGCGCAACCCGTGATGCGCGCACTCTCGCGACGGCGTCATACTGGTCGCCCAGGTAGCGGACGGTCTCAAAGCCCTGGACAGTGATCACGATCCCGCCGAGCACCAGGAGGATTTCTAGCGGATTCATGCGTGGCACCGGTGGCATTGTCAGGTCGCCACCAACCAGGCTCGAGCCGTCGTGGAACAGTAGCACCGCACCGAGAACAAAGGTGAGAAGGAGGACGGCGACGACAGAGACGCGATCTAGTCTCTCTAGTCCCCTGAAACCACGGAGTATCCCGAGCGCGACAATCAGCGCCACCGCTACGCACGCGATCAACGGTTCGAGGAAGTCCGGTGCGCTCGATGCAAAAAACCTCACAAGGTATTGAGCCATGATCCGCAGATACAGCGCGACCGAGATGATATACGCGACGACGATGGTGGCGTCAGCGATGCGCCCCAGCAGTAGCGTCGCCCGGTCGAGGCTGCCGGCCCCCTTTAGAGGTTCAACGACGAGCACATTGTGGCGGATGACTGTCCCGATCAGCCAGGCGACCGCGCAGATCGCGACCGCTCCGAAAACGGCCAGTGCACCAAGGGTGCGTTCCAACACAGGAACGATGATCAGCAGCCCAGATCCGAGGATCGACGCGAGGGGCGTGACCGTCGCAACAACAACAGCTCGACGGCTTTGCCGCCGTCCCGACGACCCCATGTTCCCAGTAGAGCAGATCTTCGGGGTAGGAAAGTCCATCCGTGGCAGCGCTGGCACGTTTACACGACAACGGGCCTTCGCCCGCTGCCCTCATGAGGTGGACCTGCCGGCCTCCACCGGTGTGGAGTTGATCGGTCCGTGGCGGTGCTCTGTGATCGCTCTGTGGCACATCGACCCGGTGGCACAGAGCTTGTAGTCACGCGTCTCGTAACCCTACGGATACAAGACGTCGCATCGCACTGACCTGGATTTCCCCTGAAAATCCCTGAATCTCGAGGCAGGCCGGTTCTCGTAACTACGTCGCATAACCTGTGACCGGAAGTTCAGTGCTCACGGTTAGTTGTGCGACACCTTTCAGAGGCGCAAATGTCAGTTGCGGCTGCTTAGCTCTCGGCATGAATGCTGCGACCCCTCTCCCCGGTGGCTACCACGCCGATTTCCTCGATTTGCAGGTGCCGATGCCCATGCCGGCCGAAGGAACCGTCATTCGGGACCTGCCCTACACACACTTCACCGTCCTTCTAGAGCCCGTCCGTCGCCTCGCACTCGTGACTGGCGTGAACATCGACGGCGACCAGCTTGTCGACGTTAGCCGTGGTGATGAGTGGCACCTCGACTCCCGCATCCCCATCAACGAGCAGACCGGGGAGGCTGTATACGCGAACAATGACCTGGACCGCGGCCATCTCGTCCGACGTCGGGACCCGGTGTGGGGCGACGCCTCGACCGCCCAGCAGGCCAACGTTGACACTTTCGCTTACACAAATGCCGCCCCGCAAGCCGGCGCATTCAACCAATCGAAAATACTCTGGCTCGGCCTTGAGGACCATATCCTCACCTACGCACGCAGGAACAGAAACCGCATCAGCGTCTTCACCGCACCCGTGCTTTCAACCGACGATCCGGTGTATCGCGGTGTCGGGATCCCCCAGTCGTTCTGGAAGATCGCGGCGTGGACGACAACAATCGACGGTGCCACGGTCCTTCAAGCGGCCGGGTTCGTCTTGGATCAAAGGCCGCAACTGTCCGATCTCGACCTCGACACACTCCGCGCGCAAGCCTTCATCACGGGCACTCCTCCCCCGTTGGGCCCGTACCGCACGTTTCAAGTGCCCATTAGGGATATCGCCGGCCTGACCGACCTTGACCTGGTGGCCCTGTCCGACGCCGACGTGTTGGTGCCGGTCTCCGATGTGCGGAAAGACACTGGTAACCGTGAACTCTGGGCCGAGCTGTCGGACATGTCAGGGGTTCACCTTCAGGGAATTTGACGTCATGGCCCGCACACGCTCGGCCCTTCCCACGTGATCAAACGGAGAAGAGGGTGAGAAGGTTCCCGGACTGGAACTGGGGGTTACTCTGTCGGCATGAAGGCAACCTGGGCACTCTTCAACCTCGTCTACGTCCAGAGCGGCTGGCAACGGTTTTTACCGAGTTCAGCCATCGCGATATTGTCCTTTCTGGCGGCGAAGGGGACGGCTACGTCTGCAGAAATTGACGAAGAACTCAGAGACAGTCCTTACACGGCTGACGGTCTCACCTCAGAGGTATGGGAACCTCCGTTGGAATACACGCAGGAAGAACTCCGCCAGCTCGATGAACACTCCGAGGGCACACCCCTCCAGGGAGAAAGCTCAGTCCTTAGCGCTGAGGTCGTCAACGCTCAGGCGCGAGCGACGTGGACACGACAGATTGCCGAGTTCGCGGACTTCAGCTCGCACCTAGGCCTGGCAACTCCTCATACCCTTGCCGATCTACTGGACTTCATGGCAGCTGCCCGGGTTATTGTGCTGGCCAATAGTCAGTACTCCATTAATCCGCTCGCTCCGTTGCCGGAGGAAGTCCTTCCCTTGAGCGAATCGCGCCGCGAGACGGAGGCTCAGCTTCGCTGGGGCCACCTACACCAAGAAATGTCACAGCAGATCCTCGCGCTATTTAAGCCACAACAACCCGACTACGTCAACTCATTGTCGACAACTATCAATGAGCTAGCCCAAAGTCTGCTGGCAGATCCACAGTCCATCCGCGAAGCCCTGGTCGTCCTGGCCGAAGAGGGAGATTTCACCATCACCGGCGACCCCCTGCGAGCGTCTGCTGATGAGCTTTTCCCCGTCGGCGTGGATTGGGAAGCGTTTTACGCATCCCGACTGTCGGTGCGATTCACCGATCCGCCCGGTGAAGACGAGTAGATGTGCAAAGACCTCAATTCACGCCAGGTACGCCCGGCCACAGTCTCAGGACCGGGCTAACTAATCAGGTTCACTGCCACCCCAAGCTGCGCTCCGCACCTCCGAAAATACGCCCGATCAACAACTCAGTGGCTCCAGTTCCTGACTGATGACCAGGAAATCAAAAATTCTTGAAAATTTTTTCTTGCGGCTTGATCAGCATTTAAGCGATGAATGATCAGCGCGAGCTGACGAAAATGAGCCGATAGCCCGTGAGTAGCGAAAAGCGCCGCACACGTACTATTCATGACAAACAACCGATTCACCGACATTCTCAAGTCCGACACCAGCCTCGACGTCAACGCGTTCGCGATCATGACCGCTGACAGCGAATTCGTGCCAGCCATAAAGACACACCCGACGGCCCCCGCCGGTGTGCACCACTGCTTCAGCGCGGAGGAAGTTGCGCTGGCCGAGTCCAGGGTCGTCCAGACCGGTGTCCTCGACAAACTCGCAGCGTGGAGGCAGCAAGATGCGAGGTCCACCAGCGCCTGGACAAGCTCAGCGTCCATCTCAGACCGTGCCGTCCTGGTCGGTTTTCTGTTGCTTGCCGGGCACCACAGCCCCCTCTGGATTAGGTCTCTGGCTGATGTGTTCCAATACCAGCTCTCCGCGGAATCCCGCGCGCTTCTGGACCTCCCCGAACCGTCCAACGTTGTCGGAAACTTCCTCGGTGAGAGAGGACAGTGGCGCAGCCGCACGTCCCGCGCCGTGCACCGCTTGCTGGCCCCGATGGATCCGTTCCCGCAGGGCCGCAGAACTGCTGCCACCCACACCGAGGTTCAGGCTGCCTTGGACGCGCACGACACCGACCGGGAAAAGCGGATGCGGACACGGCTCAACGAGTTCACAGAAGGCTTCTTGCACATGACCTTCATGCAGCAGCAGCCTCTACTGCGCCAATCCTCCAGCCACATCGACCTCGCCATCGAGGACTCCTTCGTGGCCTCACCCACTCGCCGCGGATACCTCAAGAAAACCCTCGCGCAGAAGGTAGCCACCGAACGTGACGCCGATCCACTCACATTGCGTCCCGGTCCCGTTGAGATCTTCGCGGGTTCGTGGATTGACCGAAAGGATAACGGCCGGCACGACTTCGGGTGGGGCTGGGCCGCAAACGTCGCGGTGCGTGTCGACTCGAGACGCCCCGGGGAAGCCCGATTCCCCGAGCTGGCAATCAGTGCGACGCTGAGCATGCCCAACATCGGAGCCCCCGAAGAGGCCGCATCGCTGCTGCGCGCGGCTCTAGGAACGGGCCTCAGCCCTGCTGTCGCCTATGCGGATTCACAATACTGGGCGAAATCACCGAGCGACGGTTTCGGCAAATCCGCGTTTCCCCCAAAACTCACCCCCTCGGTTGACCGAGGAGCAGACCAGAGAAACATCCCTGTCAAAACGGACGGGTGGTCCTTGATCGATTCCCGGAAACCGATGTCCTTCCAGGAGCACGACGGCACTCGCTCATACGAGGGCATCGTGTATGGAACGGCCGAATGGGACGCCTTCCATAGCCACGCACGCAGCTCCGCAGAGAACTTCACTGCTGGAATCACCAACCGCCATCGAGAGAATCTGGGCAAATCGTCCCACCGTGCAGTGCGCGGTTTTGCCGCCGCACAGGTCTTCGTGACAGTCCTGCTCACCAACTACAACCTGCGGGAGATCGCCTCCTTCGAGAGCGTAGGAAATTACGATGACATGACACAGGCGCCAGCGCCGGATGTCCCCGCGACCGCCGGTCAGCCAGCCCAACTGTTGCGGTGATAGCTGCCGGAACCTTCAGCGGGCCCGGGGCCCGCATTTCAACTACTGCATAGTCGCATCAAGGCATCGCTCCTGAGAGTTCGCAGGAGCGATGTTTTGTTTTCGCGACCAATCGTTGCGTCGGGGCGAGCCCAGGGCGTCACCATTGAGCCTCAAACTGATCCTTCGCAGCCGCCTAGACGGCCTCCGGCTGGTGGAGGTGGTCGACGGGCCGGTCGTCAGAGCCGAAGCTCGTGGTCGGCGCACACAACCAAAGCAGCAGGTCTTCCTCACGCCACCCATTCGCATCTGCTAACCGGATGAGATCCCCCATCACAGGAAGGACCATCCGGCGAGCCTGATCGAACTGGAAGCCCGGATACAGGACGGCGTTGCCTCGGACCACTCCCGCCAACTGCCGCGCGGCCCGGATCCTCGACGCAAGCTTCCGGTTCGATGGATTTGAGCCTAAGAGCGCAGCAACCTGGCCACTGGTCAACAAACCATTCTCCTCAGCTATGTTCCGCCACACGTTCTCGGTTGCCTGCAGGCTGCGCGCAAGTTGGGGCGAAACCGTCTGTGGGTTCGCGGCCATGGCCCGCTTGAGAATGCTCGCTCCTGATTGAGGCCTCAGCGGATTTCGTGAATCCGTCCGCCCCTCTGTCGCGACCATTTCCACCTCCATCAGATATCCGTTCCGCTGGCAGCATAGGCGTGAACTCAAGTCACGTTTCGACGTTGGGCCGCCGGTCCGGACTCGGGGATGGAGTTGTCTCTGAGTCGGCGGATTGCGGCCCAGGATTTTCGTACGGTAGAGCTCCACCGGGCCGGACCCTCGACCGGAATCCACCAGAACTGGAAGACACGGGGCGCGAAATGGTTTCTAGAACTCCTGACTCAGAGCGTGAGGAACCCGTACAAGGGCGAGATTTCATCTGGGGCATCGAAGGCGGCTGCTGGCTGATCACCACGGAGGACTCGACATATCGGATCGATTTGGACGCCTCGACAGTTGACCGGTCTCGGTTCCCCGATTCCCCCGACTTTGCGCTGGGAAACGGTGCCAGCCGCCCACTCAAGGAGATCGTGGAGTGCCGGGTCGGACGGCGCGGGTATTGGCTCCTCAGTCCCGAAGGCAGCGATATTGAGACCGTCGAGCACTTCTGGCAACGCTCCAGCCGCGTCGTCAGCATCCAAGCGGTGCCCACCCGGGAGGATCGAACTGATGGCAGTGACGCTGACGGGCCAGGAAGGCGGGCTGTGGAATGTGGCCACGCGTGGGTCAACACACCGGTTTGATCTGGACGCTATGACTGTCACCCGCATTCCCGGTGAAAGCTCCAGCCCAACCGTCAACGATCGCCCGCGACCCCTCCTCGAGATCGTGCACTGCACAGTCGGTGCTCGCGGGTATTGGCTAATGAGTCCTGACCCCGACGAGGTGGATTACCTCGAACATTACTGGCACCTCTCCAGCACCATCCAAAGCATCGACCCAGCGCCTTCCGATTGACCGGTGACGTGGGCCTCACCACCCGCAAAGGAGTGCACGATGGATTCGTTAGCCGATGACGCCTCCGGCTGCTACGTCGTTACGACGGTGTCCGGGACTCGGTACTGGATTGACCTCGAGCGGAGATTGCTTCGCCGCGTGACCAGCTCGGTCGCACAGTCAAGTCTCCGCCTGCGACAGGACGGTGCGGACATCGACCTCCTGGAGATCGTCCGATGTCACGTTGGTCAGCCCATGGTCTTGATGATCAACCTGAACGTGCCGGGCGTCTGGCTCACAACTCGCGAGACGACACCGGTGAGCCGCATCGATGCCGTTCCACGAGTGATGGTGCGGCCATGACCGACCTTGACCTGACGGAGTACGACTACCGCCCCATCAATGCCCTTCCTTACTGGGACGTGATCGGACCGTTCGTCACCGAAGCTGTGGCCGACGCCACCACGGGATCTGGCCGCGACGCCCGATCCCTTTCACCCGCCACTGCCGCATTCGTGCTCTGGTGCTGGCAGAGCCGCGGAACCCCTTTGGACCGCGAGCGTATCTTCCGTCGCACCACCATCGAGGAGTACGTCAATCTCGGCATGAAGGCCTACACCACAGGCAGCAAGGCCGCTCACCGGGCGACCCTCACGCTTATCACCGGAGTGCTCAACCCAATCGGCCTTACCGACCGTCAGCGACCGATCCCGCGTTCAGCACCGACAGCACCGTACTCCGCTCACGAGGTCGCAGCGCTGCACAGCTGGGCGACCTCGCAAGGAACCGAGCACCGGCGGCGAGACGCCATTGCATTGTTGACGCTCGGGCTCGGGGCCGGCCTGGCTGCGAGAGAGATCCTCGGCGTTCGCGTCTCTGACATAGACCGCACTGGAGCAATTCATGTGATCGTGTGGGAGGGACGGTCCCGGGTCGTTCCGCTTAGTCCAGCGTGGGAACGACCTCTCCGACGGATCCTCGGTGAGCTTCAATGGGATGACTGGATGTTTCGCCCCGGCCGTCACAGCGCCACATCCGGGCAAGTCACGGATTTCCTGTTGCGCGCTCGAACAGAGCTGGATGTTCGACCCGCCCGGATGCGCGCCACTTGGCTCCTGGAGCACCTTGTCGGTGGCACACCACCCCAGGAATTGTTGCGAATCTCCGGGCTCCGGAACTTGGCGGCGCTAGATAAGTTAAGAACTTTCGCCCCCAGATCGGGGGTCAAGAACTTCCCCATCGATTCAAATAAATTCCTTTGATCAGGGATTTGGTATTGGTGCGTGATCTGAGATGTTCAGACTGGGTGAGTTTCTCCACTGGCCTCTCAATTCCGCCGCACACGTACTCTCCATGCCCTCAAAAGACCGACTCAACGACACTTTCCTCGCCGACTCCGCGACGTACGCCCACCTTCGGGTCTTAGACCCGGGCCTTCCCGATCACGTCTGGGAAGTCATCGTCAGGTATCGACCATTGCTCTCCACTCTGCAGTGGAACGCCGTGCGCGAGTTCACGATCATTACCGCTGTACGGATGCAGCCACGCACCTTCGAGACTGTCCGGCGCCTCATGACCATGTCGGCCCGCTTCAATGTGTGGGTGTGGGCGGCCACCGGCACCGAACTGACAATCGAGCGCGTCTACACCCACAACAACGTCTATCTCTTTCTGCAGGAGCGTCTGGCGAAGCACTCAGAGATACACCGGTGGGGTGTCGTTCGTCAGCTGGGCGCCATCACGGATGCACTCGGCACCGCAAGTATCAAACGCTTACCGTCGCCGAAGCGCAATCCCCGACGGCGCCCCTTCACACTCGCCGAGGTCGCGGCTTTGCACAGCTGGGCGGCTAGCCTCACAACCAACTTCAAACGGCAGAATGCACTGGCAATTCTCGGCCTCGCCGGCGGCGCTGGCCTACGCTCCGATGAGGTCATCGAGACGCGTATCCGCGACATTGAAATCATCGAGGGACGAGTCTTCGTTCACGTTCCCGGCATCCGAGCGCGGACTGTGCCAGTCCGGACACCGTGGAACCGTACCCTTCTGCGCAGCCTCGATGGGCGCACCGAAACCGACGAGTTCGTGTTCAGGGGCTGGCGCCTCGATGAATATCGACCGCGGGCCATCCAAACCTTTCTGACCGAGCACCCAAGTCGGATTCGAGCTACCGTCTCAAGGCTCCGTGCTTCCTGGGTAATCACTCAAATCGACAACGGGCTACCGCTGCCGGTTCTCATGAAGATCGCCGGTTTCACCGCAACGGCAAGCCTCGACAAGCACCTCGTACACGCACAACCACTCGACCTGGGCCTCTACACCGGTCTCATCATCGGCGAGGAAATTTCCCGATGAGCGCCGGCGACATCGACTACGGCTTCACCGGCCATAACCCCGACCTCGGTGGAATGACCCAGGCAGAGGTCATCGGCCGCGGCCGTATCCATCAGCTCATAGACGACGAAACTGTAGCGCTGATGGAAGGCCGTGTCCGCAAGACCGGCGTCCTAGAAAAGCTACGGGAGTGGTCCGAGGAAGATGCGGCGGCCTTCAGCCTTGGCGGCCGCCCGTCCCTGATCTCGGAGCGTGCCATCCTCACCGGCATGCTTCTGCTCGCCAAGGAAGGCACCTCGATGTTCCTGACGAATGTGCGCGACCTCTTCATGTTTCGCCTCAGCGATACTTCCCGAGACCTCCTGGATCTTGAATCATCACAGATAGCATTCGTGGGCCACACCGGAGAGAAGAACCGCTGGTATGCCAACACAAATCGTGCCTTCCAGCGCATGAACGCCCTGATGGACCCGTTCCCTCAGGAACGCCGCTACTCCAAGACCTACACCGAGATCCAAGCAATACTCCGATCACACGACACCCAACTGGCCGAGAAACGGAAGGCCAGACTCGATGAGTTCACCCAGCGCTTTCTCGTCATGACTTTCAACGAACAGTCGCGCGCTGTTCGTCGAGCGTCAAAGAAGGTCGACATATCGTTCGACCAGACCTACGTCGGAACACCCACCACGAAGGGATACTCAAGAAAGAATCTCTCGAAACGAGTCGCCGAAGAAGCAAAGGTCGAGGAAAAACGAACCCTCAAGCCAGGCCCGGTGGATGCATTTGCCGGCTGGCACGTGACCACCGGCCCACGAACAGACGCCGGCCGGGGCGAGGTCGACCTCACGGAGCCAGGCAAGAATGCCGGCTCCTTGACCTATAAGTGGGGCTGGGAAATCAACATCGCCGTGAGGGTCGATTCTGAGGCACCCGGAGCCCGGAGATTCCCTGCGCTTGCTGTCGCCGCGACGATGAGTCTGCCCAATGTCCTGGTCGCTGAAGAGGCAGTCTCACTTATGCGCGCCACCAAGATGCTTGGCTTGGAACCAGGGGTTGGAGATGCGGACAAACAGTACTGGGCCAATTCCACTCCGGAACGGCTCCACGACGACGCACTAAAGGAAGGCTTCACGCCTTCCACCGACTATCGAGTTGATCGACTGGGCCATCAGGGCGGGGACCACGGAGCCCTGTATATCGAAGGCGGCACGTATTGTCCGGCAACTCCCAAACCGCTTCAGGACGCGACGAAAGAGCTGCTCGGCAAGGTCATCGACACCGCAACCTACCGCGAGCGAATCAAGAGCCGCACAGCGTTCAAGCTTTACCAGAAGGAGAAGCCCGACGCGAAGGGTCGCGCTGTGCTGCGATGCCCAGCACTTGGCCCAAGCCCGACAGTTACCTGCCCGCTCCGAGAACTTCTCAAGACGGCCACGAAGAAGGTGCGACCGGCCGTTGACGAAGAAAGCGTTCCTGACTTCCTAGACGATATTTGCATCAAGCACTCCGTTTCATTTGACACCGCCAAGAACCGGCGCAGCGCCCAAGCATTCGAATTCGGCACCAAGGAATGGGACGAATTCCACACCCATGCAAGAAACTCCATCGAGTCGCTGAATAACCAGATCAAGAGCGGCGGAACAGAGGACGTCGAATCTGCCAGCCGACGCCGCGTCCGCGGATTCGGAGCAGCTCAAGTCATCGTCACCATGCTTCTCACGAACTTCAACCTACGGAAGATCGCGGCGTTCATCAGCGACAAGATCAAAGCCGATGCCAAGTTGCGGATCAACGGAGAACCCGTTGTCGGCCCGATTCGCCGCCGAGACCGCGAATGGCACAACCCCTACACAGACACCTTCCCGGCCGGCGTCACGCGGCCAGACAAGGCAAAACGGACAGTGTCCGACGAGACCGGTGGGCCACCGCTACAGACCTAACCGTTCCTCCACGAACCGCATACTGCCCGAGAGGGCGAAACTCCCAGCTTTCGCGACAATCCGGCGCGCACGAAAACGCATTTACCACCGAGGATCACAACCACAACTCAAGAATCGCGACCGCAAGACGCAGCGAGAACCGCTTAAACCAGAAATCGCTCCTGAGAATCCTCAGGAGCGATTTCTTTTTGTTTCGACCGGACCGTTTCGTGAAGAGTTTCGCGAACGGCCCTTTGGTCGGGCTGACAGGATTTGAACCTGCGACCCCCTGACCCCCAGTCAGGTGCGCTACCAAGCTGCGCTACAGCCCGCCGTGTTCTGGTGGATTCCCGTGAGGGGATCTACCGGAGACAACTGGACTAGCTTACCGCGTCGGGAGAGGGGTTGCGTTCACTTTTGGGGGTTGAGGGGAGGTTGACAACGGACGAGACCGTTTTAGTGTCTAACGGAGACGGGGTTCCGGATCTCGACGGGCTCGATCAGCGGGTGGGGGCGCGTTGGGTGTCGAAGGGGTGCGGGATCTCGACAGGCTCGACCAGCGTGGATGGGCTCGACCAGCGTGGGGGTGCGTTGGGTGTCGAAAGGTCACCGGGTCTCGACAAGCTCGACCGACGCACCCACGGCAACACAGGCGGGGGTGTGGAGATTCCCTGGTGGTACATAGGTTGTCCATAGGAACGGTGCGTAGCGTGACGCGAGGTCGTCACCGACCGCTCATCAATCGAAGGAAGATATGTCCCAGAACAGCTCACGTCCCCTGTCCAAGTTCAATCTCGTCCTGGCAGTACTGTGGCTGGTCGACCTGGTTGTCACTGTGGCGGGGTATCTGATCCTCACTTCCTCCAACGCCACCCAGGCCGAGTTCTACACGTCGCAGTCCTCCGACTACGTGGCGTACTTCACCGCCCAGTCGGGCAGCAACCTGGGTGCCAACCTGCTCGCCGCCGGCATCATCGGCTTCATCATCACCCTCGCCGCCCTCGTGGTGACGCGCGCGATCGCCAAGAACGCCGCCCACGCGGCGCCGGTCGGCGCCACGCACGACGAGCCCGACTTCGACTTCGACGAAGACACCGAGTTCGTTGCCGAGGAAACCGCCCCGGTGCGCGCCCGCGCCGCCGAGACCGGCACCGGCACTGCCAGCGCCACTGACGCTCCGGCCGACCTCACCGTGACTCCGTCCGCTCCGGCCGACGAAACAGCCTCCGTGCCCGCCACCGACACCCCCGCCACGACGAGCGTGAAGACGACCGACGCGGCCACCGAGACGCCGGGCGACGAGCCCACCCCCACGCGCTAGGGATTGGGCGCTGCGCACTCGCGGCGCTAGACGCTAAGCTCACCCTCACCACGCGCTTCGGCGCGGATGGGGAATGCCCGGGATGGTGCCCTAACCACCACCCCGGGCATATCTATGTTTGGGCCTCGCCGCCCAAAAACCTGGCTACTTCGGAAGGGCGTCGAGAAGCGTCTTGACCTCGGCGTCGGAGAGCGGCGCCCACGGGGAGCCGTCGGGGTTCGCGGCGGCGGCATCCGGGCTCTCGCCCTGGTTCCACCACTTGCTCTCGTAGGGCACGCCGTCGAAGAGGATCATGGCGTTCTTCTCGTACACCGCGGTGCCTTGCCAGTCGGGGTAGGTGCCCACGGGCAGGGTGGGCCTGGGGATCGGGGTCTCCCCCGGCATCACCGGGCCGATCAGCACCCACGGCGTCTCCCACTCGTTGAGCACGGGGTTGTCGGGCAGGTCGCCGCGGGTCCACCACTTGGTCTGGTAGACGTTCTTGTGCCAGACCACCTTGGTGCCCTCCAGGTACGAGGACTCTGCCGCCCAGATCGCGTACGGGCTGGTGGCCGGGTCGTCGACGATCGAGCCGATCTCCTCGGCCTCGTCGGTGGTGACCGCGGCCGCGGCGGTGACCGGGCGGCCGGTGAACCCATCGCCCAGAAGAGACACGAACTTCTCGTCGCCCTGGTCAATGCCGCTGCAGGAGTCCGACACCCGTTTGACGTCGGCGTAATTCGACCCACAGGTGGTGTCCCTGTTCAGCGACCAGAGCGACATCCGGCCCACCTTCTGCTCCTGGGCGAAGGTGTTCAGCGCCTTCGCGTCGTCGAGGTCGAAGATCTCCCCCGCCACGTCGTTCTGGCCCACCATCGGCGTGATGCCGATCTTCTGCCACACTGTGGCATCCGTCAGCTCGGTGCCGGCCCGGCTGTAGAGGGTGCCGATCTGCCGGTGCGCGGCGGTGACCCCGCGAATGGATGCGTCGGCCATGGTCTCGTCGGCGTCCTTGCTACTGCCGAAGTCCATGGTCATCAGGTTCACCCCGGCCAGGTCCACCTGGGCGTCGAGCATCGCGCTGACGGCGTTGGTGCCGTCCTCGGTGAGCCCGCCGGTGGCCACGGGTAGGGTCAGCCACACCGCTAGGTCCTTGCCCGCCGCACGCCGGTCGGCCTGCAGCTCGGCGATCGCGGTGGCGCGGCGCTCCGCCGCGGCCGGGTCGGTGAGGTTGGCACCCTCGAGGTCGAGGTCGATGGTGGTCACGTCATACCGGTCGAGCACGGCGGCGTACGCGGCGATGAGCGCATCCTTGTCGGTGCAGCCGGTGCCGAGTTCGGTGTTGAGCAGTCCGCCGAACGACACGACGATCTGCCCGCCGAGCTGCTTCACCCGGGCCAGACGGCGATCGAGGTCAAGCTCGTCGGATGCCTCGTCGAGGCTGTAGTGGGTGCCCCAGCTCGGCGCGCAGGCGTCGTCGGCGGCGGCGACGATGAAGGAGAGCACCACGTCGTTGCCGGCCAGGTCGGCCGTGGCCTCGAAGTCGTAGGTGGGCGTGGCCGTCACGTCGACGTACCCGGCGAACCAGGGGTCGTAGGCTTCGGCGGCCTGCGCCGACCCCCACCACTGCCAGCCGAGGTAGCCGCCGGCGGAGAGCGCCACGACGAGCACGATGCCCAGGAACACCCGCACCACCGAGAGGCGGCGGCGCGGCCGGTCGGCCTTGACGACAGGCGCGGTCGGCGTGACGGGCGCCGCAGCGCCCGGGTCTGCGGCGCTCACCGGAGCACGCCCTGCTTGGCGGCGCGCTTGGAGACGACGGGCTTGACGAACGGTCCGGTCACCAGTTCCACATCGCTGGGCAGCTCGCCCACGACGTGTCCGTGGTAGATCACGGCCCGCCAGTCCAGGGTGGGCTCGGCCGGCTGCGGCAGCGCCACCTGGGCGCCCTTGCGGCGCGGGGCACGTTCGATGAACATCCACTGAGTCAGGCCCAGCCAGACGTCCACGATCGAGTTCCAGATGCCGATGTAGGTGAGGATCGCGGTGCTGGCCAGCAGGGCGTTGAACCCGGCGAAGGCGGCGTTGCCCCAGTTCTCGTTGGAGACATCCCGCCACAGGGTGAGGGCGGAGAACGCGACGATGAGGAACGGCACCACCACGAACAGCAGCGGGGCGGCCGTGCGGTTGCGCACCTTGGGGGTGCGGGCGAACGGGATCTTCTTGCTGGTCACGGCCTGCTGCAGCGACTTGAGCACCCCGGCGAGGTTCACCGGCAGCAGGATCAGGTTGAACCCGTAGATGCGGAAGATGTCGCTGAACTTGTACCCGCAGTAGCGCAGGTCGCTGCCCATGGCGAGGAAGTATGGCAGGGCGGCGAGCACCACGACCGGGCTGAGCAGCCGGCTGTCGTACGGGTACGCGAGCAGGAAGATCAGGCCGAAGCTGGCCCAGGCGATGCTGGTCATGTAGTTCACCCGCAGTGCCAGTTCGATCAGGCTGATCGGGTGACCCTGACGGCGGCGTTCGCGCATCTGGCGCCACAGCTTGGGCAGGATGAGCAGACCACCGTTGGCCCAGCGGCGGCGTTGCACGATGAGCGAACCGAAGTCGGGCGGGGTGGCGCTGTAGGAGAGCCGTTCGGGGTAGTTCACCAGCGACCAGCCGTGCGTGCCCAGGTCGATGCTGGATTCGGTGTCCTCGATCACGGTGCGGTCCTGCACGTACCGGCGCACCTCGAAGCCGCCCACGGTCTCGACCTCGACGATGTCTTCGAGGGCCACCTTGCGGATCACCGCGTTGGCGCCCACCCAGAAGGTGGCGCCGTAGTACGACATGCCCTGGTGCAGGATGTGCTGGATGTCGGTGGTGGCGCCGGCGAGGCGTTCGATGCGGGTGGGGGCGCCGCGGAACGAGGAGTAGGGGGTCTGGGTCACGGCGACCCGGGCGTTGTCGGGCTGCTCGAGGAAGTAGACCAGGCGCAGGCAGTAGTCGCGCAGCAGCAGCGAGTCGGCGTCAAGGGTGAGCAGGTACTCGGAGTCGCGCACCACGTAGTCGGCGGGCGCGTCATCCTCGACCGGGCGGAGGATGGTGCCGTCCGGTCCGTCTTCGCGCTGGAACCGGCGACCCATCAGGCCGATGTAGGCGTTGAGGTTCATAGCCTTGTTGGCCTCGTGCGAGAGCGAGGAGAACAGTTTGCGTTCGAAGGTGTCCAGCTCGGCGGAGAACGTCCAGAGCAGCCGGCGGTGCAGTTCCAGCATCCGGGTGGCGGAGGGGGCGGTGCCCTCCTTCGCGGCGGCGGCCAGGGCGGCGCCGGTGAGGGAGAGTTCGGCGGCGAGGCCGCCGAGCACCTGCTCGACGAAGAAGGTGTCGACGTGGTCGTCGATGGTCTCGGCAGAGGCCATCGCCTGCAGCCAGCGGGCGGCCCACTGGTAGTTGTCGGCCAGGCGCTGCACGGCGCGTTCGGTGGGGTGCTCGTCGGTGGCCAGTTCCAGCTCGCAGATCAGCAACTCTTCGGTGAACCGCGCCTTGGGTTCGGCCAGGGCGCGTTCGATGTCGCGGGCGATGCTGCGCGACACCTGCAGCTGCGCGGCCACGGCCGGATCGGTGGGGTGGGGCGGGTCATCCAGCAGCAGCACGATGCGCAGGTCGGGGTACTCCTGCAGCGCCGCCGACCACAGGGTGCCGCGCACCACACCGGGCTCCTCGCTGTAGGAGGGCACCAGCACCGTGAGCGAACCCTGATGGGTGGCGAAGTGACTGTCCAGTTCGGCGCGGGGCACCCGCACGTGGTCGCGGAAGCGTTGCAGCGCGCCCTGCCGGGCGATGAGATACATCAGCGCGGAGAAGGTGAGGAAGCTCACCACGACCCAGTACGAGACGGCTTCGGTGGTGAACCGGAAGCTCTCGGTGCCGTTGTTGAGGAACTGGCGCAGGATCGTGTAGATCACATAGGCGAACCAGGCCACGACCGTGGCGATGATGGCCAGCCGACCCCAGGTGATCTTGGAATCGCTGGGGATGTCGTGCACGGTGGGGAGCGGCTGGGTGCTGCGTTCGGCACCAAGCTGACGTTTGCGGGCAGGCGAAGCTAGGGACTTCGTAGGCACAGTAATTACATCCTTGGGGTAGGGCCAGGGATCTCGCTGGATCAACGGTCGAGAGTTTCGGGTTCTCGTAAAGACCAGGTATCAACGAAATGCAGGGGGACGCGGAAATGTCGGAAGGCTTCGTGGTGCACCCAGTGCCGCTCTAGGAAGCGGACGACTAGGGAACTGCGGGAGGGAGAAAGCGCACCCTTCGGGTGGTGCGACGGCGATCTGACGCCCGGGCTTCGGGGCCCGGTGGGTGACCGGGCTTCGGGGCCCGGGTGGTGCTGTGGATGCTGGGTGGTGCGGGTCGAACCGGGCCGGAGCCCGAAAGGAGTGGAGCACGTCGGATGGTGCACTTCGGTGTGGATCACGGGCCGGGTTGGGCCCGTTGGCGTGCGGTGTTCGGTGGAGCCGGGTGGACTCTGTCGACGTACAAAACCTAGATCAATCTCGGCGGCGACAGAAGCCCCCTCCCCCGGGGGTACCCCGAACGAGGTGCGGGCCCGGTCGGGTCCGAGATCCCCGTCAGCACTGGGATCCGCGGTCGGACAGCCGTGGTTCTTGCGGCGGGCTTGCGGGCGTCTTGCGGCAATCTTGCGCAAACCTTGCGCCGAAACCACCAGTTTTGGTGGGCCGGCGACGGGGCGTCCACTAGGGCTGTGCGCCTAGAACGGAGGGTCCGGGGGTGCCGGGCGGCGCATCCGAGCAAAAAAAGAACCGCACGCCGTCACCCGAAGGTGGCGGCGTGCGGTTGTCAGCGGCCTGAGGACCTAGCGCTTGCGCTTCTCGCGCACGCGCATGCTGATGTTGATCGGGCTGCCGGCGAAGCCGTAGACCTCGCGCAGGCGACGCTGGATGAACCGGCGGTAGCCCGGGTCGAGGAACCCGGTGGTGAAGATCACGAAGGTCGGCGGGCGGCTGGACGCCTGGGTGCCGAACAGGATGCGCGGCTGCTTGCCGCTGCGCACGGGGTGCGGGTGCTCCGCGGCCAGCTCGGCCAGGAAGGCGTTGAACTTGCCGGTGGCGACGCGGGTGTCCCACGATTCGAGCGCGAGCTCGAGGGCCGGAACCAGCTTCTCCATGTGACGGCCGGTCTTGGCGGAGATGTTCACGCGCGGGGCCCAGGCCACGTGGGCCAGGTCCTGCTCGATCTCACGCTCGAGGTAGCGGCGACGGTCGTCGTCGATCTGGTCCCACTTGTTGAAGGCGAGAACCAGGGCGCGGCCGGATTCGAGTACCAGGTCGATGACGCGCACGTCCTGCTCGCTGATGACCTCGGTGACGTCGATGAGCACGACGGCCACTTCGGCCTTCTCCAGCGCGGCGCTCGTGCGGAGCGACGCGTAGAAGTCGGCGCCCTGGGACAGGTGCACACGACGGCGGATGCCGGCGGTGTCGACGAAACGCCAGACCTTCCCGCCGAGCTCAACCTGCTCGTCGACCGGGTCGCGGGTGGTGCCGGCGAGGGCGTTGACAACCACGCGCTCTTCGCCGACGACCTTGTTCAGCAGGCTGGACTTGCCCACGTTCGGGCGGCCGAGGATGGCGACGCGGCGGGGGCCGCCGACTTCCTGCTTGGCGACGTTGGAGATCTCGGGGAGCTCTTCGAGGATCGCATCGAGCAGGTCGGCGACGCCGCGACCGTGCAGCGCGGAGACCGGCCAGGGCTGGCCGAGGCCCAGCGCCCACAGGCTGGCCGCTTCAGGCTCCTGACGGATGTCGTCGACCTTGTTGGCGATGAGGAAGACGGGCTTGCCGCTGCGACGCAGCAACTTGACCACGGCCTCGTCGGTGGAGGTGGGTCCCACGTTGGCGTCCACGACGAACATGACGACGTCGCACAGCTCGATGGCCAGTTCGGCCTGCATGGCCACGGACGCGTCGATGCCCTTGGCGTCGGGTTCCCAGCCGCCGGTGTCGACGAGGCTGAAGCGGCGTTCGTGCCACTCGCCCTTGTAGGTGACCCGGTCACGGGTCACACCGGGGGTGTCCTCCACGACGGCCTCGCGGCGGCCGAGGATCCGGTTCACGAGCGCGGACTTGCCCACGTTGGGGCGGCCGACGATCGCGATGACCGGCAGGGCCGGCAGGTACGTGATGGCGTCGGGGTCATCGGAGACGTGGTCGAGAACGTCGAAGTCCTCGTCGTCGAGGTCGTACTCGTTCAGGCCGGTACGCAGAGCGGTGGCGCGCTGCGAGATGAGCGCGTCGTCCTCGTCGAGATCGGTCAGGCGCGATGCGATTTCCGGGTCGAGTTCGGGGATCGTCGTGTCGTCGAATTGATTAGTCATTGCGAGTTCCTCGCGGTATTGATGACCTCTACAACCGCGTCAATGGTCTGGTCGAAGTCGAGATGGGTGGAGTCGACGGTGGTCACACCGTCTGCGGCGCTCATGAATTCCACTACCTGGGAGTCAGCGCGATCCCTCGATCGCAACTGTTCCGCAACGGTGTGGGCTGATTGGGTTGATATTTCCGCAGAGCGCCTAGCCATTCTAGCCTCTTCGGTCGCTGTGAGTAGAATGCGCACCTCGGCCTCCGGTGCCACGACGGTGGTGATGTCACGGCCCTCCACCACCACGCCGGGCTGCGGAACGGCCCGGGCGATGGCGCGGAACAGCTCGGTCAGGTGCGTGCGCACCGCGGGGACGCGGGCGATGGCGCTGACCACGGCCGAGATCTGCGGTTCCCGGATGGCGTCGGTGATGTCGGTCTGCCCCACCCGCACGAAGTAGGCATCCGGTTCGGTGCCGATCGTGTAGTCGAAGGTGTTCAGGGCGCCGGCGACGGCATCCGCGTCCTGCGCGTCGATCTGCTGCGCCAGCACGTGCCAGGCGAGGGCCCGGTAGGCGGCGCCGGTGTCGAGGTAGCCGTAGCCGAGCTTGCGGGCCACGGCACGGCTCACGCTGGACTTGCCGCTGCCGGCAGGCCCGTCAATCGCGACGAACAGGGGGTAGGAGTGCTTGCTCAAACGTCTAACCGACAATCCGCCAGCCGCGGGCGGCCAGCTCAGAGGTGAGGCGGCTGACCGCCTCGGGGAGGATGCTGATCTCGGCGAGCCCGATCTGGGCTCCCGGGGAGTGCTCGAGGCGCAGGTCCTCGAGGTTGACGCCCACCTCGCCGATCTCCTTGAAGAGGCGGGCGAGCTGGCCGGGGGTGTCGTCGACCATCACGGTGATGACGGAGTAGCGGCGGTCCTGACCGTGCTTGCCGGGCAGCCGAGCGACGCCGGTGTTGCCGCCGGCGATCTCCTCGGCCACCTGCCGGCGGGCGCCGGGGGCGGAGGGGTCGGCGAGGGCGTCGATGAACCGGTCAAGGTCATCGCGGAGGGCCAGCAGAATCTGCCGCACCGGGGCGGGGTTGGCGCCGAGGATCTGCACCCACAGTTCGGGGTCGCTCGCGGCGACCCGGGTGACGTCGCGCACTCCCCCGCCGGCGAGGTTGAGCGCGGAGCCGGGGGCGTCGGTGAGCCGGCGGGCCATCAGGGTGGACACCACCTGGGGCACATGCGAGACCAGGGCGACGGCGTTGTCGTGGTCCTCCGGGCTCATCTCCACCAGGGTGGCGCCGAGGTCGAGGATGAGGTCGTCGATCGCGGTGGCGCGTTGGTAGCTGATCGCGTCGTGCGCGGCGACCACCCAGGGCCGGCCGATGAACAGGTCAGCGCGGCCGGCGAGGGGTCCGCCACGTTCGCGGCCGGCCAGCGGGTGCGACCCGATGTACCGGGAGACGTCGGCGCCGCGGTCGCGGAGCTCCGTGAGCGGGGCCAGCTTGACGCTGGCCACATCCGTCACGATCGCGTCGGGGAACGCCTCGAGCTCGCGGGCGACGATGTCGGCGGTCACGTCCGGCGGCACACACACGACGATGAGCTGCGGGGTGTCGCCGGGGGTGGCGGCGCGGCCGGCGCCGTAGTCGATGGCCAGCGACAGGTTGGTCGGCGAGGCGTCGGCGAGGATCACGTCGAGGCCGCGGGCGGTGAGGCCCAGGCCGATGCTGGTTCCCAGGAGCCCGGCGCCGACGACACGCACCGGCCCGATCAGGCGAGACTCGACCACGTTCGGCTCCAAACTTGCGCGGCTAACAGGGGGTGAAACGGATGCTGCTGGGGCTACTTCTGCGCTCTACTTCTGCACTTCGGCGCGAGACACCGTGAGCAGCTGACCGAGTTCCACCTTAGTGAGGTCGCGCACGGCGCCGGCCCGGAGGGTGCCCAGCTGCAGCGGGCCGAACTGGCGGCGAACCAGGTCGACGACGGGGTGGCCGACGGCGTCCATCATCCGTCGCACGATGCGGTTGCGGCCGGAGTGCAGGGTGAGCTCGACGAGGGTGAAGCCGTCGCCGGGAGGGCTGGTGAGGATGCGGGCCTTGTCGGCGGCGATGGGGCCGTCGTCGAGCTCGATGCCACTCTGCAACTTGCCGATGGTCTGCGCCGAGACGCGGCCCTCCACCTTGGCGATGTAGGTCTTGGCGACGCCGAAGGAGGGGTGCGCGAGCACGTGGGCGAGGTCACCGTCGTTGGTGAGGATGAGCAGGCCGCTGGTGGCGGCGTCGAGGCGGCCCACATTGAAGAGGCGTTCCTCGTAGCCCTCGGTGAACTGGCGGAGGTCGGGCCGGCCGCTTTCGTCCTGCATGGAGGAGACCACGCCGACGGGCTTGTTGAGCATCACGTAGCGGCGGCTGGTGTCCAGCTGCACGGCCACGTTGTCCACGGCGATCTTGTCGGTCTCGGGGTGCACGCGGCGGCCGAGTTCGGTGACGACCTTGCCGTTGACCCGCACGCGGCCGGAGCTGATCATCTCTTCGCTGACTCTTCTCGAGGCCACGCCCGCGGCGGAGAGCACCTTCTGCAGGCGGATGCCGTCGGCAGCGGCCTCGGGGTTCGTCGCAAAGTCCGGGTTGGTGCTACTGGTGTCGGTGTAGCCGTCGTTGTGGTCGGTCATGGTAGATCCTCGAATCCGTTCGCACCGTCGGCGAGCAACGGCGAAATTAGTGGCAACTCGTCGAGCGAGTTGATTCCCAGCTGCACGAGCAGCAGGTCGGTGGTGGCGTAATTGATCGCGCCGGTCTCGCTATCGGTGAAGGCTTCGGTGATCAATCCGCGCCCCAGGAGGGTGCGCACCACCGAGTCGACGTTAACGGCCCTGATCGAGGCTACCGCGCCGCGGCTGATCGGTTGCTTGTAGGCGATCACGGCGAGGGTCTCCAAGGCGGCCTGGGAGAGCCTGCTGGGGTTCTGGGTGAGCACGAAGTCGGCCACGACGGGGTCGTGTTCGGCGCGCACGTAGATCCGCCAGCCGCCGGCCACCTCGCGCAGTTCGAAGCCGCGCCGTACGGTGCCGTCGACGCCGTCGAAGTCGGCGACGAGCCGCAGAATGGCCTCGCGCACCTCGACCAGCGGATGTCCGACCGCGCTGGCCAGGTGCACCAGGCTCTGCGGCTCATCCGCCACCATCAGAATCGCCTCGAGCCGCCGCTCGATCGGCGGCGCCTCGCCCGCGCCTTCGTCGCCGGTCGAGACCGGGGCACCAGGTCTCGACAAGCTCGACCCACGTTCGGTCGCGCCCATCCTGCCGGTCGAGCCCGTCGAGACCCCGTGAGCCGACCCCTCAGACGCACCCATCCCGCTGGTCGCGCCCGTCAAGACCCCGCGAGCCGACCCATCAGACGCACCCGTCCCGCTGGTCGAGCCCGTCAAGACCGAGTCGCCAGGTCTCGACACGCTCGACCGGCGTTGGGTCGAGTTCTCAAGGTCAGCATCCGTCATACCGGCATCAGGCGTCATAGTCGGCTCCGAGATTCGCGAGGTTGTCGTCCGACCAGCCGTCGGCGTCCCAGTGCAGACTGAGCTCCCCGAGCGGTTCCAGCTGGTCGAAGGTGAGGGCGCCGTGTCGGTACAGCTCGAGCACAGCGAGGAACCGGGCGATGACCTGCCCCTTCTGGGCGCAGTCCACGATCAGCTCCCGAAACGTGAGGCTCTGGTTGGCCCGCAGCATCGCCACGACGATCGCCGCCTGCTCCCGGATGCTCACCAGCGGCGCGTGCAAATGTTCCAGCCCCACAGTCGGCAGCTCGCGCGGCGTGAGGGCCAGCGCGGCCAGGGCGCCAAAGTCGGCCAGCGAGAGCGTCCAGACCAGCTCCGGGGTCGTCGTGCGGTACTTCTCCTCGAGCCGCACCGACCGCACGTGCCGGGTGGCCTCGTGTTCGAGGTTCTCGAGGAACCATGCCGACGCGGTCTTGAATGCCCGGTACTGCAGCAGCCGGGCGAAGAGCAGGTCGCGGGCCTCCAGCAACGCCACGTCCTCGGCATCCACCAGCTCGCCCTGGGGCAACAGGCCCACCAGCTTGAGGTCGAGCAGGGTGGCGGCCACCACGAGGAACTCGGTGGCCTGGTCCAGTTCCTCGGCGGCATCCAGGCCGCGCAGGTAGGCGATGAACTCGTCGGTGACCCGGCTCAGCGAGATCTCGGTGATGTCGAGCTCGTGCTTGCCGATCAGCGACAGCAGCAGGTCGAACGGTCCCTCGAAGTTCTGCAGCGCCACGGAGAAGCCGGGCGCCGGTATCCCGCCGCCGGCGTCAACCAGCGGGCCGGCCGTGCCGGAAGCGGCCGGGGTTGTCGCCGCGGCGGTGGCCGGAACGGCCGAAAGCCGCTTAGGCGACCGCGCCACGCTGGATCAGTTCCCGCGCCGCCTGCTTGTAGGCCTTGGCGGCGGCGTGCTCCGGAGCGAACTCGGTGATCGGCACCCCCGCGACACTGGCATCCGGAAACTTGACGGTGCGCCCGATGACGGTGTCGAGCACCCGGTCACCGAACGCGTCGACGACTCGCTCGAGAACCTCACGCGAGTGCAGGGTGCGGGAGTCGTACATGGTGGCCAGGATGCCGTCGAGTTCGATGGCCGGGTTGAGCCGGTCGCGCACCTTGTCGATGGTCTCGATGAGCAGGGCCACGCCGCGCAGGGCGAAGAACTCGCACTCGAGCGGGATGAGCACCCCGTGGCTGGCGGTGAGGGCGTTGACGGTGAGGATGCCCAGCGACGGCTGGCAGTCGATCAGGATCACGTCGTAGTCGTTGGAGACCTTGCGCAGCACCCGCGCGAGAATTTGCTCGCGAGCCACCTCGTTGACGAGGTGCACCTCCGCGGCGGAGAGGTCGATGTTGGCCGGGATGATGTCCAGGCCCTCTACCGAGGTCTGTTGGATGGCCTCGTGCGGGTCCTTGGAGCCGCTCAGGAGCAGGTCGTAGATGGTGGTGACATCGTGCGTGGGCACGCCGAGACCGGCCGACAGGGCGCCCTGCGGGTCGAAGTCGATGGCGAGAACCCGGCGGCCGTAGCCGGCCAGCGCTGCGCCCAGGTTGATGGTGGTCGTCGTCTTGCCGACGCCGCCCTTCTGGTTGCACAACGACACGATGCGTGCCGGCCCGTGGCTCTTCAGCGGGGCAGGCTCGTCGAACACCTGCACCGGTCGTCCGGTTGCGCCGGTGGGGAGTTCCTCGAGTCCGGGAAGCTGCGTCCGGCTATCCGTCTTACGCGCCACTGGGCTGTCCTCGATCCGTCATGCGATTCACTTGGTCGATTGTACCGAGCCGCCACGCCCGCCCCCGCCAAGATCCCCGGTGTGCCGTCCCTTCGGCCCCGGAAGCAGCCCGTCCGCGGCATCCACCCCCTCACACGCTAACTGGTCCCCGTGCGGACGAGTGCGCCCGGTGCGCCGGGACCAGTTGTCCGCTTCGGCACCAGTTGCGGCGGCGGTCAGCCGGCCTTCTTGTCGTCGGTGCCGGCGCGTACCCGCACCACGGTCTCCCAGCCGGCCACGATCACGAGCACCCCGGTGGTCACCGCGCCCAGCTGCAGCGGGGTGAGCGCGAAAGCCGCCGCGAACGCCAGCAGCAGCGCCCCGATGCCCACCAGGTACGACACGAGCAGCTCCCGTGCCACGACCAGGCGGAACAGCAGCATCCCCGCCACATAGAGCAGCGGACCGCCCACCAGCACCACGGCGGTCGACAGGGTCATGTCGGCGTGCGGATGCGAGAGCACCTCCTTGTCGGCCACCGAGGTGAGCACGATGCCGGCGATGATCACCGCGTGCACATAGGTGTACGCCAGCCGGGCGATGCGGCCCGGCTCGGCCGCGGCGGCGATGGCCTTGGCGCCGGCGCGTTCGCTGTGGTCGAAGTACAGCCACCACATGGCCACGCTCGCGCCGAACGCGAGCAGCATGCCCAAGATGCTCTCCGCCGACGATTCCTTGTCGACGAACGCGAACCCGGTCACCAGCAGCGATTCGCCCAGGGCGATGATCACGAACAGGGCGCTGCGCTCGGCGATGTGCGGGCCGGAGAGGTCCCACTGGTCGACGCCGGAGGCGCCGAGCCCCGGCACCCGGAAACCCACCCCGGCGGAGAGGTACTCGATGGCCAGGGCGAGCAGCCAGAGCGGCAACCGGTACGGCAGCGGCAGCAGCGCGCCGACGATCCAGAACACGCTGGATAGGGCCAGCCAGGCCAGGATCCGCACGAAGGTGCGGCGCAGCTCCGGGTCGTGCCGGGCCACGGCGAGCAGCATGAAGGCGGTTCGGCCCAGTTGCAGCACGGTGTACGCGAGCGCGAAGACGATGCCGCGGTCACCGAACGACTCGTAGATCGAGACGCTCACCACGAAACCCACGAGCGACAGGCCCAGCACCACGCCGCGCACGGGCAGCTTGGCCGGGTCGAGCCAGTTGGTCACCCAGGTCGTGTACACCCAGAGCCACCACAGGGCGAGCACGAGCATCGCCGACTCCAGGGCGCCCTCCCAGGACTGGTTCTCATACAGGTAGCGGGAGAGCTGGGTGAGCGCGAAGACGAAGATCAGGTCGAAGAACAGCTCCACGTAGGTGACGCGATCGGCGGCCTCCGAGTCGTCGGGGCGCAGCAGGTTGCGACGGATGCCGAAGCGGCCGGCCGGCGTCGCTGCCGGCGGGGGCGGGGAGGTACGGGTCACTCCCCCATTGTCGCCGAGCCGGCCCGTGCACCGCACCCCCACGTCGGTCGAAGCGCCAACTCGGCCCGCCACATCCGCAACTGTTGCCCGTACGGACGTCTGCACCCGGTGTGCCGGGACCTCTTGTCCGCTTCGGGACCGGTTGCGGGCGCGGGAGCGCGCGGGTCAGCGGGCGCGGGGGTGGGCGGTGGTGTACATGTCACGGAGGGTGTCGATCGTGACGAGGGTGTAGATCTGGGTGGTGGCCACCGAGGAGTGGCCGAGCAGCTCCTGCACCACGCGCACGTCGGCGCCGCCGGAGAGCAGGTGGGTGGCGAAGGAGTGCCGCAGTGTGTGCGGCGACACCTCAATGCCCAGCTCGGCGCGTTCGGCCGCCGCCTTGATGATCAACCAGGCGTTCTGCCGGCTCACCCGGTGCCCGCGCACCCCGAGGAACAGCGCTGGGGTGGCCTTGCCGCGCACCGACAGCACCGGCCGGGCCCGCACGAGGTAGGCGTCGATCGCGGCGCGGGCGAAGCTGCCCACGGGCACGATGCGCTGCTTGTTGCCCTTACCGGTGAGCCGCACCACGTCCTCCTCGAGCACGTCGTCGACGTTGAGGTTCACCACCTCCGACACCCGCGCTCCGGTGGCGTAGAGCAGCTCAAGGAGCGCCTTGTCGCGCAGCTGCGGTAGCTCGTCACCGTCGGTGGCGGCCAGCAGCTGGTTCACCTGTTCGATCGAGATGGCCTTGGGCAGTCTGAGGCCCAGCTTGGGCGGTTTGGTCTCGTGCGCCACGTCCACGTCCACCAGGGATTCCTCGAGCAGGAACCGGTGGAACCCGCGCACGGTGGAGAGGATCCGCGCCACCGACGATGCCGTCAACGGCGATTCGGCGCGTCCGCCCAGGAACTGAACGAACGCGCTCACCTGCGCGGCGGTGACGGCGCCGAGGTCGGTGACACCGGCATCCGTCAACCAGCCGGCGTAGATGACCAGGTCGCGGCGATACGCGGCGACCGTGTTGATGCTGAGCCCGCGTTCAATCGAGACATGCCGCAGATACGAGTGCACGGCCTCCTCGACGAACACGGGGCCGGTCACACCGTGTGGTCCCAGTTCGACGGATGCCGCGGCCACGGCAGATCCGCCGGCGCCAGTGACGACCATCCGCGCGCACGGGACGCAGCGGCGGCCAGCACGCCGACCACGAGCGACGGGTTCTGCACCCGGCGGGCGAGCGCGGCGTCGACGGCGTCGTCCAGGGACACCCAGCGGGTGACCATGTCGGCTTCCTCGTCGGTGCGATCGAAGACGTCGGTGGCCGGCGACAGGCCGCGGGCCAGGTAGATGCGGATGACCTCGTTGCTGCCGCCCGGAGACGTGTAGAACTCGGTCAGCACGTTCCACTCGGATGCGACGACGTCGGTCTCCTCGGCCAGCTCACGCTGCGCGCCGATGAGGGCGTGTTCGCCGTCGATGTCGAGCAGCCCGGCGGGTAGTTCCCACTCCCGCATCCGCACCGGGTGCCGGTACTGCTGAATCAGCAGCACCCGGTCCTGGTCGTCGAGGGCGAGGATCGCCACGGCGCCGGGGTGGTCGACGTACTCGCGCACGATCTCGGCGCCGTTGTAGTCGAACGCGTCCTGGCGGATGTTCCACACGTGACCGTCGAACCGCACCGCGCTCGAGGTCAGCGCGGTGGGCGCCGGTTCATCCTCGATGCGGGGCAGCTGCGCGTCGGCCTCGGCGCGGGCGGAGAGGCTCTCAGGCATCTTCCTTCACCTCGAACAGGCGGCTGGCCTGCTGGCGGTCAAGGGCCGCGCCGATCAAGCCGCGGAACAGCGGGTGCGCGTCGCTCGGGCGTGAGCGCAGCTCGGGGTGCGCCTGGGTGCCCACGTAGAACGGGTGCTCAGCGCGGGGCAGCTCCACGTACTCGACGAGGTGGCCGTCGGGCGAGGTGCCCGAGAACCACAGGCCGGCCTCGGCGATCTGGGCGCGGTAGTTGTTGTTCACCTCGTAGCGGTGACGGTGACGTTCGGATGCCTCGGAAGCTCCGTACAGTTCGGCGACGAGCGAGCCCTCGGCCAGGGTGGCCGGGTACAGGCCCAGGCGCATGGTGCCGCCCAGGTCGCCGCCGGCGATGATCTCGACCTGCTCTTCCATGGTCGCGATCACCGGGAACTCGGTCTCCGGGTCGAACTCGCTGGACGAGGCGCCCTCAAGGCCGGCCTTGTTGCGGGCGTACTCGATGACCATGCACTGCAGGCCGAGGCAGAGGCCGAGCACGGGGATGGCGTTCTCACGGGCGAACTTGAGGGCGCCGAGCTTGCCCTCGATGCCGCGCACGCCGAAGCCGCCGGGGACGCAGATGCCGTCGAGCTCGCTGAGCATCGCGGCGGCGCCCTCGGGGGTCTCGCAGGTGTCGGAGGCGATCCACTCGATCTTCACCTTGGTCTGCTGGGCGAAACCGCCGGCACGCAGCGCCTCGGTCACCGAGAGGTACGCATCGGGCAGGTCGATGTACTTGCCGACCAGGCCGATGGTGACCTCGTGCTTGGGCTCGCGCACGGCGTCGAGCACGCGCTGCCAGGCGGTCCAGTCCACGTCCTTCACCGGCAGGCCGAGCGCGTCGGTGATGTACTTGTCCAGGCCCTGCTCGTGCAGCACGGCGGGGATCTCGTAGATGCTGGGCACGTCTTTGCAGTTCACGACGGCGTCTTCGTCCACGTCGCACATGAGCGCGATCTTGCGCTTGTTCGACTCGGACACGGGCCGGTCGCTGCGGAGCACGAGCGCGTCCGGCTGGATGCCCAGAGAACGCAGCGCGGCAACGGAGTGCTGGGTGGGCTTGGTCTTCTGCTCGCCGGAGGCGGCCATGAACGGCACCAGGGAGACGTGCACGAAGAAGACGTTTTTGCGGCCCAGCTCGTGCCGCACCTGACGTGCGGCCTCGATGAACGGCTGCGACTCGATGTCGCCGACGGTGCCACCGACCTCGGTGATGATCACGTCGGGGCGGGGCTCGTCGCTGGCCTGCAGCCGCATCCGTCGCTTGATCTCGTCGGTGATGTGCGGGATGACCTGCACGGTGTCGCCGAGGTATTCGCCGCGGCGTTCGCGGGCGATGACCTGCGAGTAGACCTGACCGGTGGTGACGTTCGCCGCCTGGGTGAGGTTGATGTCGAGGAAGCGCTCGTAGTGGCCGATGTCGAGGTCGGTCTCGGAGCCGTCGTCGGTGACGAAGACTTCGCCGTGCTGGAACGGGTTCATCGTTCCAGGATCGACGTTGAGGTAGGGGTCGAGTTTCTGCATCACAACGCGCAGTCCGCGAGCGGTGAGCAGGTTGCCGAGGCTTGCCGCCGTCAGGCCTTTACCCAATGAAGAAACGACACCACCGGTCACAAAAATGTGCTTCGTAATGTCGTTTGATTTGTCCGCGTTTATATTGTTCACCACGGGCTTCGATCCTATCACCTAGTGCGGGCCTCTCCGTTGGAGCTGGTTGTATGGGCAAGTTCGATGAGCTCGCGGGCGTGCTCGAGGCCGCTGGCGGAGTCGGGCAGTCCGGAGAGCAGACGGGCCATCTCGGCGGCCCGGTCGTCGCCGGTGAGCTGGCGCACACTGCTCGCGGTGACCGAGCCGTTGCTGTCTTTGACGACGCTGAGGTGGTTGCCGGCGAACGCGGCGACCTGGGCGAGGTGGGTGACCACGATCACCTGCGCGGTTTCGGCGAGCCGGGCGAGTCGCCGGCCGATCTCGATGGCGGCCGCACCGCCCACGCCGGCGTCCACCTCGTCGAAGACGAAGGTGGGCACGGGGTCGGTGGCGTTGATGACGACTTCGATCGCCAGCATCACCCGGGACAGTTCACCGCCGGATGCGCCGCGCGCCAACGCCCGCGGCTCGGCCCCGGCGTGCGGCTGCAGCATGATCCGCACGAGGTCCAGGCCCGTCACCGACACCTCGTCGAGCGGGTCGATCTCCACCACCAGGCGCGCGTCGGGCATGGCCAGGGCGGCCAATTCGCGGGTCACGGCGGCGCCGAGCGCGGCGGCCGCGGTGGTGCGGATGCCCGTGAGGGTCTCGGCCAGGCGCTGCACAAGGTCGCGGTCGGCAGTGGTGTCCGTCTGGAGGGTCTCGATGCGGTCGGAGTCGCTGTCGAGTTCGAGTAGGCGGCTACTGCCGGTGTCGAGGAAGTCGATGGCCTCGTCGAGGCCGCCGGCGAACTTGCGCGACAGGGCGCTCAGCTCGGCACGGCGTTCTTGCACCACCTCGAGCTCCCGGGCGCCGTCGGCGTCAAGGCCGGCGAGGTAGCTGGAGAGCTGCCCGGCGATGTCGGCCACGGCGAACCCGGCGTTGGCGAGGGCCTCGGCCAGCGGCGGCAGGGTGGGGTCGTGTTCGGCGGCGCGTTCGAGCTGCCGGCGGGCGGAGTCGAGCAGGGCGACCACGTCGGGGTGTCGTCGCTGGAGTCCTCGGCCGAGAGCAGTTCGCGAGACGAAGCGGCGGCGAGGCGCAGTTCCTCGAGGTTGCCGAGCCGTTCGGCCCGGGCGCTGAGCTCGTCGTCCTCGCCGCGTTGCGGGGCGGCCAGTTCGATCTCGGCGATGGCCAGCCGCAGGTCCTCGGCTTCGCGGGCACGGCGGTCCTGTTCGGCGATGAGCAGGTCGAGTTCGGCCTGGTTGGCGTGCCAGCGGTGGTAGGCGTGCTGGAAGGCGGTGAGGGCATCCGCGAGTTCGGCGCCGGCGAACCGGTCGAGAGCGCCGCGTTGGGCGGAGGTGGAGCGCAGGCGCACCTGGTCGGACTGGCCGTGCACCACAACGAGGTCGCTGCCGAGGTCGCCGAGCACGCCGGCCGGGGCGCTGCGGCCGCCCACGACGGCGCGGCTGCGTCCTTCCGCCGACACGGAGCGACTGAGCAGCAGTTCGGGTCCGTCGAGGTCTCCCCCGGCGTCGTGCACCCGCTGGGCCACAGGGCCGGCCGGGTCGACCAGCCAGCGGCCCTCAACCCAGCTCTGCGACTGGCCGGCGCGCACGGTGCCCGGGTCGGCGCGTTCGCCGAGCAGCAGGCCGAGCGCGGTCACGACCATGGTCTTACCCGCGCCGGTCTCGCCCGTGATGGCCGTGAAGCCGGGGCCGAGCGGCAGGGTGGCTTCTTTGATCACGCCGAGGTCGCGGATGACGAGTTCTTCGATCATGGCCGGGCCTCACTCCCGCCCGACCGGGCCGCGCCAGCCCGTGATCGGCAGATCGAACTTGTTCACGAGCCGGTCGGTGAACGGGCCGCTGTGCAGCCGGGCCAGGCGCACCGGCACCGGGGAGCGTCGCACGATCACGCGGGCGCCCGGCGGCAGGTCGGTGACCCTCCGGCCGTCAGCGCAGAGCACGGCCGAGCTGTCGCCGCGAGCGAGCACCTCCACGGCCAGCGAGGAGTCCGGCCCCACGACCAGCGGGCGGGCGAACAGGGCGTGTGCGCTGAGCGGCACGAGCAGCAGGGCGTCCAGGCTCGGCCACACGATGGGGCCGCCGGCGGAGAACGAGTAGGCGGTGGACCCGGTGGGGGTGGACAGCACCACGCCGTCGCAGCCGAAGGCGGACAGCGGGCGGCCATCGACCTCGATGATGACCTCGATCATCCGCTGCCGGCTGGCCTTCTCCACGGTGGCTTCGTTGAGCGCCCAGGTTTCGTAGACCACCTCGTGGTCCACCTTCACCCGCACCGACAGGGTCATCCGCTCTTCGACGAGGTAGTCACGCAGCAGGGCGCGGCGCACGGCCTCGCCGAGGTCGTCGCGTTCGCTTTCGGCGAGGAACCCCACGTGGCCCAGGTTGATGCCCAGCAGGGGGGCGGAGCAGCCGCGCACGATCTCGGCGGCGCGCAGGATGGTGCCGTCGCCGCCAAGCACGATGACGAGCTCCAGGTCGGTGGCCTGCACGGCCTCGCCGAGCACCGCGGTGCTGCCGTTCAGCTGCGGGCAGGAGGCGAGCAGGTCGTTGCGCTCCTCGGCGGCCAGCACGGGCACAGCGCCGGCGGCGATGAGCTGCTCGCATACCGTCGCGGCGGCTTCCAACGAATCCTGCCGGCCGGTGTGGGCCACGACGAGGATGTGCCTGGGCGTTGCGGTCATGCTCGTCACGCTCCCACCAGGACGGTTATCCGATCGATCCATTCTGTCGGATTGGTGCCGGTTCCGGTTCGCATCCACACGAGATACTCGTGGTTGCCCGCCCCGCCGGCGATCGGCGACGCGATCAGGCCGTTGATGCCCAGGCCGAGATCCCAGCCGGCCCAGAGCACGCCGGAGACGGCGTCGGCGCGCAGGCCCGGGTTGTGCACGACACCCTCACGGATGCCGCCGCGCCCGACCTCGAATTGCGGTTTGATCAGCAGCACAAAATCGGCGCCCTCGGCCGCGGTAGCGACAAGAGCCGGCAGCACCGTGGTGAGCGAGATGAACGACAAGTCGCCCACAACGAGGTCGGGACGGTCGGTGATGCCGGACGCGCCCGCGATGGTCTCCGCGGTCGCATAGCGCAGGTTGAAGCCCTCAACGAGGGTGACCCGGGGGTCGGCCTTGATGGTGGGCGAGAGCTGGCCGTGGCCCACGTCCACGGCGATGACCCGGCCGACGCCGCGTTCGAGCAGCACCTGGCTGAACCCGCCGGTGGAGGCACCGGCATCCATCGCGGTGCGGCCGGCGACGGGCAGTTCGAAGGCGTCGAGGGCGGCAACGAGTTTGTGCGCCCCGCGGCTGACGTAGTGGTCGGTGGGGGCGACGGCGATCACCTGGCTGTCGCGCACCTTGGCGGACGCCTTGACGACGGGGCTGCCGTCCACGGTCACCAGTCCCTCGGCGATGAGCCGGGCGGCGACGGTGCGCGAGCGCACCAGGCCGCGGTCGAACAGGGCCGAATCCAGGCGCTGCTCCCCCGTGGACGCCACCGGTTCAGTGACGGGCGCCGGGGTGTGCACGGGCACGCTGGTCGGCTGGGGGGCCGGCCGCTGTGGTGCCGGAGTCTGCTCGGAGTCGGTCCCCAGGTCGGGGTCTGACGCGGTCGGGTTGTGCGTAGTCATTCGGCCTTCGATCGGGGCACGTCTCCACCTTCGAGGTGGTCGCGCAGACTGTCGTGCAGCTCGGAATATGCCGCGGCCCGCTCCGCGAGCGGCAGCGCCTCGACGGCCGCGAGGCGGGCGTCGAGTTCACCGTTCAGAACGGGCGGGGCCGGAACGTCGCCGGTGGGTCCGGGGGCCGGAGCAGACCGCGCGGGGCGCGGCCCCGGGCGGCCAGGAATCGGTCCGGCCGGCGGTCGTGCCTGGTCTACTCCGTCTGCACTCACGCCTCCTAGGCTACCGTCCGAGATAGAGACTCTCCGGAACGTTGAGCCCGTAGATCGGTCGGCCGGACGCCCAGATCACGGCGCACGCCGCGCGCAGCAGGTTGATTCCGTCGTCGCCGACGGCCATGATCTCCACGTCGGCACCGTGGATGCGCACGGATGCGCCGTCGACGGTGGCCTGCGACTTGTCCTTGGAGAACACGGTCACCGGGTAGGGCTCGTGCAGCTGGCGCAGGTCCTCGAGGATGAACGTGGGGCGTTCCTCCGGGCCGGCGGCCAGGGCCTGCTTGGCCTTGTCGATGCCCGTGAGCACCAGCACGGCCGGGATGCCGGCCCGGTTGGCGCCGAGGATGTCGGTGTCGAGCCGGTCGCCGATGAACAGCGGCGTGGTGGCCTCGAAGCGCTTGATGGCCTCGAAGAAGATCGGGGTTTCTGGCTTGCCTGCCACGAGGGGCAGGCGTCCGACGGCGGTGTGCACCGCGGACACCAGCGTGCCGTTGCCCGGAGCGATGCCGCGGGCCTGCGGAATGGTCCAGTCGGTGTTGGTGGCGATCCACGGGATGCCCGGGTAGTCACCGTCGAGGGTGACGCCGGCGTTCAGCGCGAAGCAGGCCTCGGCAAGCTGGGTCCAGCCCACGTCGGGCGCGAATCCCTGCACGACGGCGGCCGGGGAATCCTCGGCGGACCGGGTCACCTCGAAGCCGTGCTTCTGCAGTTCGTCGACGAGCCCGTCGCCGCCCACGACCAGGATGCGGGAACCGGCCGGCACCTGCTCCACGAGCAGCCGCATGGCTGCCTGGGGCGAGGTGACGACGTCGGACGGGGCCACCGTGAGACCGAGGTCGGTGAGGTGGCCGGCGACGGAGGCATCCGTGCGTGAGGCGTTGTTGGTGATGTAGCCCACCCGGATGCTTGTCGCGGCCTGGTTGAGGCTGTCGACGGCGAACGGGATGGCGTGGGGTCCGGCGTAGACCACGCCGTCCAGGTCGGCCAGCACCACGTCGATGCCGGCCAGGGGCGTGGCCGGCTCAGTCAACGGGCGTCGTTTCAGGATCTTCGTCCACGCCCTCGGCGTGGTCGGTCGCTGACTCGGACTCGTCGGTTGATTCGTCATCGGGTGAAGCAATGTCCTCGGTGTCGGTGATGGTCAGATCGGCGGTCTCGAGCTCGTCGGGAGTATCGGCGTTGTCGGCCTCGTCCTCGTCGGACTCCTCGTGGGTGTCGTCCTCGTCCTCGTCGAACTCTTCGTCGTCGAGCTCCACGATCTCGATGGTCTCGTCGACGTCACCGTTCAGGGCGGCGTCGGCGCGGGAGGCGCGTTCGTTCCAGAGGTCGGCTTCGTCGGTGCGGCCGAGTTCTTCGAGCACCTCGGCGTAGGCGGCGAAGAGTTCTGAGCTGTAGGAGAACGCCGTCTTGGGGTCGAGCTGGGCGATCTCGAGCTCGCTCAGCGCGGCCTCCGTTTCACCCAGGTCGAGGCGGGCGCCCGACATCGCGATGGCCAGGGCCACCTGCACGCCGGCCGGTAGCGTGCTGCGGTCGACGGACCGGCCGAGCTCGAGGGCCCGGTCGGGGCGTCCGACGCCGCGTTCGCTGTCCACCATCAGGGGCAGCTGGGCGTTGGAGCCCGAGATACGGCGGTAGGTGCGGAGCTCCCGCAGGGCCAGGGCGAAGTCGCCGGTGGCATAGGCGGTGATGGCGAGGCTCTCGCGCACGACGGCGATGCGGCCGGCGCGACGGGCGGCACTCATCACGTGGCGGTGGGCCAGCTCGGGGTCTTCGTCGATCACGCGGGCGGCCATCGCCAGGTGGCGACCCACAGCTTCGGCGTTGTCCTTGGTGAGGGTCTTCAGCTCGTTGCGCGCGATGCGATCGAGGTCGTCGGCCGTGATGTCGTCGGGCAGCTCCGGGTCGTCGTGACGAGGACGCACCGAACGGAGCTCGCGCTGCATGCGCTGCTCTTCGGTCATCTCCTCTTCCACGACGCGGGCATCGCGGTCATTGCGGGCGGGAGCGCCGTCGCGGGTCCACAGCTTCTTACCGGCGTCTCGGGGCGCGCCGGCGCGGGTCGGTGAACCGCCCCGGGCGCTGTCCTTCAGCCACGGCTTGTTCTCGGTGTCGCGCTGCGGGCGGTCGGAGTTGCCCTTGTATGCCGGACGGTCGCTGTTGCCCTTGTATGCCGGACGGTCGCCGTCACGCTGCGGGCGGTCGGAGTTCCCTTTGTACGCCGGTCGGTCGCTGTTGCCCTTGTACGCGGGACGGTCGCCGTCACGCTGGGGACGGTCGGAGTTGCCCTTGTAGGCAGGACGATCGGAGTTGTACGCCGGACGGTCGCCATCACGCTGCGGGCGGTCGGAGTTGCCCTTGTACGCCGGACGATCCGTGTTGCCGCGGTAGGGGGACGGTCACCGTCGCGCTGCGGGCGGTCAGAGTTTCCCTTGTATGCGGGACGGTCCGAGTTGTACGCCGGACGATCCGTGTTACCTCGGTAGGGAGGACGCTCTCCATCGCGCTGCGGGCGGTCAGAGTTTCCCTTGTATGCGGGGCGGTCCGAGTTGTACGCCGGACGGTCGGAGTTGCCGCGGTACGGCGCACGCTCCCCGCCCTGCGGACGGTCGGAGTTGCCGCGGTACGGAGGACGATCGCCATCGCGCGCCGGACGGTCACTGTTGTACGCCGGACGGTCAGAGTTGCCACGGTACGGAGGACGGTCGCCGTCGCGCTGCGGGCGGTCAGAGTTTCCCTTGTATGCGGGGCGGTCCGAGTTGTACGCCGGACGGTCGGAGTTGCCGCGGTACGGCGCACGCTCCCCGCCCTGCGGACGGTCGGAGTTGCCGCGGTACGGAGGACGATCGCCATCGCGTGCCGGACGGTCACTGTTGTACGCCGGACGGTCGGAGTTCCCCCGGTACGGCGCCCGCTCCCCGCCCTGCGGGCGGTCGGAGTTCCCCCGGTACGGTGCGCGCTCCCCGCCCTGCGAGCGGTCGGAGTTGCCACGGTACGGAGGACGCTCGCCGTCGCGCGCCGGGCGGTCAGAGTTGCCGCGGTACGGAGGACGTTCTCCGTCGCGCTGCGGACGGTCATTGCCGGCGCCGGCGTTGCCCTTGTACGGCGGTCGCGCGCCGTCCTGGCGAGGCCGGTCGGAGCCTCCGCGACCTCCCTGGTAACCGCCGGTTCGACGATCGCCGTTTCCGTTATCGCGTGCGTCGTTCCCGTTGCGTTCCGTGGGGGTCACTGTTTATCTCCTGTAGGTGTGGCTTACGTACCGGACTGCATCTCCAGCGTACGTTAACGCAAAATGGCCACCCGAATGGGTGGCCATTTTGACTAAGTTAAGTCCGGCGGTGTCCTACTCTCCCACAGGGTCCCCCCTGCAGTACCATCGGCGCAAAGAGTCTTAGCTTCCGGGTTCGGAATGTGACCGGGCGTTTCCCTCTTGCTATGGCCGCCGAAACAAGGTGCGATGCCCCGGCACCAGGTGCCGGCCATCAAGTCGTTTCGAACCATCAAGCTTCGATCCCTCGAGTCTACAGGACAACGGCCCTCACCGCCTCCCCCGCGATCGGTCAGCGAGGCCCCAAAAACGCGCCCGCTCCGGTGCTTTGCTCACAGGTCGCGGATGTTGCCGGCCCCGTCCGACAAGATCGCTGATGTCTGCGAAACGCACCCGCCTCGCTGGTCGAGCTCGTCGAGACCCGGTGACGGGCCCTTGTGGTGCGGCTCGGAGGCCGGCCTACGGGTCTCGACGGGCTCGACCAACGTGGGGTGCGGCATCCAGGACGCAGTCGCGGATGTTTGCGGGACGCGCCCGCCTCGCTGGTCGAGCTGGTCGAGATCTGGTGACGGGTCGTTGTGGTGGGGTTTGGAGGTCGGCCTGCGGGGTCTGGACGGGTTCGACCGGGGTGGGGTGCGGCATCCGGGACGTGGTCGCGGAGGGCAGCGGCGTGGGGGTTAAACGCAGAAAAGCCACCCCGGTCGGGGTGGCTTTTCTGGTGTTTCTAAGTTAAGTCCGGCGGTGTCCTACTCTCCCACAGGGTCCCCCCTGCAGTACCATCGGCGCAAAGAGTCTTAGCTTCCGGGTTCGGAATGTGACCGGGCGTTTCCCTCTTGCTATAGCCGCCGAAACATCTTTCGATGAATCGAACCTATATTTTTAGTTATAGAGCCCACACGCTGTGGCGTGGGCGTTGTTCTCGACCGTACATCGAGAACCACATAGTGGACGCATAGCAGCTTATTCAAACTGAGTGTTATCAAATTATCGGCTTATTAGTACCGGTCAGCTCCAAGAGTCTTTAGTCCTCTCTTCCACATCCGGCCTATCAACGCAGTAGTCTAGCTGCGAGCCTCTCCCCCTAAGGGATGGAAATCTCATCTCGAAGCCGGCTTCCCGCTTAGATGCTTTCAGCGGTTATCCGTTCCGAACGTAGCTAATCAGCGGTGCTCCTGGCGGAACAACTGACACACCAGAGGTTCGTCCATCCCGGTCCTCTCGTACTAGGGATAGATCTTCTCAAATTTCCTGCGCGCGCAGCGGATAGGGACCGAACTGTCTCACGACGTTCTAAACCCAGCTCGCGTACCGCTTTAATGGGCGAACAGCCCAACCCTTGGGACCTACTCCAGCCCCAGGATGCGACGAGCCGACATCGAGGTGCCAAACCATGCCGTCGATATGGACTCTTGGGCAAGATCAGCCTGTTATCCCCGAGGTACCTTTTATCCGTTGAGCGACAGCGCTTCCACAAGCCACTGCCGGATCACTAGTCCCGACTTTCGTCCCTGCTCGACTTGTCAGTCTCACAGTCAAGCTCCCTTGTGCACTTACACTCGACACCTGATTGCCAACCAGGTTGAGGGAACCTTTGGGCGCCTCCGTTACTTTTTAGGAGGCAACCGCCCCAGTTAAACTACCCACCAGGCACTGTCCCTGAACCGGATCACGGTTCGAAGTTAGGTATCCAATATGACCAGAGTGGTATTTCAACGATGACTCCACCTGAACTAGCGTCCAAGCTTCACAGTCTCCCACCTATCCTACACAAGCCACACCGAACACCAATACCAAGCTGTAGTAAAGGTCACGGGGTCTTTCCGTCCTGCTGCGCGTAACGAGCATCTTTACTCGTAATGCAATTTCGCCGAGTTCGCGGTTGAGACAGCTGGGAAGTCGTTACGCCATTCGTGCAGGTCGGAACTTACCCGACAAGGAATTTCGCTACCTTAGGATGGTTATAGTTACCACCGCCGTTTACTGGGGCTTAAATTCTCAGCTTCGCCTTACGGCTAACCGTTCCTCTTAACCTTCCAGCACCGGGCAGGCGTCAGTCCGTATACATCGTCTTGCGACTTGGCACGGACCTGTGTTTTTAGTAAACAGTCGCTTCCCACTGGTCTCTGCGGCCTTCGAACGCTCCAGGAGTAAATCCCTTCACGCCTCAGGCCCCCCTTCTCCCGAAGTTACGGGGGCATTTTGCCGAGTTCCTTAACCACGATTCTCTCGATCTCCTTAGTATTCTCTACCTGATCACCTGAGTCGGTTTGGGGTACGGGTGACTAAAACCTCGCGTCGATGCTTTTCTTGGCAGCATAGGATCACTGATTTCACCCTTACGGGCTACCCATCGGGTCTCAGCCTTATATGAGAGACGGATTTGCCTATCTCTCGGCCTACATCCTTAGACCGGGACAACCATCGCCCGGCTCAGCTACCTTCCTGCGTCACACCTGTTAATACGCTAACCGCACCAGCATAGGGTCGCACGCTAGGCCTCACGCTTCACCCCGAAGGGATCCATCTAGAGGATTCAGATGCTTAGCATTACTGGATTAGCTTGGACGGTTTTTCATCAGTACGGGAATATAAACCCGTTGTCCATCGACTACGCCTGTCGGCCTCGCCTTAGGTCCCGACTTACCCAGGGCGGATTAGCCTGGCCCTGGAAACCTTGATCTTTCGGAGGACGGGTTTCTCACCCGTCTTTCGCTACTCATGCCTGCATTCTCACTCGTGTAGCCTCCACGGCTGGTTTACACCGCCGCTTCGCTGGCCACACGACGCTCTCCTACCCATCAACACGGCTGAACCAACACCACAAGGGTGCGGCTTACCAAAAATATCAATGCCACAACTTCGGTGGCGTGCTTGAGCCCCGTTACATTGTCGGCGCGGAATCACTTGACCAGTGAGCTATTACGCACTCTTTCAAGGGTGGCTGCTTCTAAGCCAACCTCCTGGTTGTCTATGCAACTCCACATCCTTTCCCACTTAGCACGCGCTTTGGGACCTTAGATGGTGGTCTGGGTTGTTTCCCTCTCGACGATGAAGCTTATCCCCCACCGTCTCACTGCTGCGCTCTCACTTACCGGCATTCGGAGTTTGGCTAACGTCAGTAACCTTTTAGGGCCCATCGGCTATCCAGTAGCTCTACCTCCGGCAAGAAACACGCAACGCTGCACCTAAATGCATTTCGGAGAGAACCAGCTATCACGAAGTTTGATTGGCCTTTCACCCCTATCCACAGCTCATCCCCTCCATTTTCAACTGAAGTGGGTTCGGTCCTCCACGACGTCTTACCGTCGCTTCAACCTGGCCATGGATAGATCACTTCGCTTCGGGTCTAGGACATGCGACTGAATCGCCCTATTCAGACTCGCTTTCGCTACGCATTCCCCTCTCGGGTTAAGCTCGCCACATATCACTAACTCGCAGGCTCATTCTTCAAAAGGCACGCTGTCACACCAACAAAGGGTGCTCCAACGGTTTGTAAGCAAACGGTTTCAGGTACTATTTCACTCCCCTCCCGGGGTACTTTTCACCTTTCCCTCACGGTACTTGTTCACTATCGGTCATGTAGGAGTATTTAGGCTTATCAGGTGGTCCTGACAGATTCACACGGGATTTCTCGGGCCCCGTGCTACTTGGGATACTCTTCGGGCGATTGCTGCATTTCGACTACGGGGTTCGCACCCTCTATGACCAGGCTTTCAATCCTGTTCGTCTATACAACGTTCTAACCCTCACTGTTCGGCAGAAGCAGCAGAAAAGTCCCGCAACCCCGACCATGCAACGCCTGCCGGCTATCACACATGATCGGTTTAGCCTCTTCCGGGTTCGCTCGCCACTACTAACGGAATCACTATTGTTTTCTCTTCCTGTGGGTACTGAGATGTTTCACTTCCCCACGTTCCCTCTACCCGCCCTATATATTCAGGCGGGAGTCACCAGGTCACCTTGCGGGCCTGGCGGGGTTTCCCCATTCGGACATCCTCGGATCACAGTTCGTTTATCAACTCCCCGAGGCTTATCGCAGATTACTACGTCCTTCTTCGGCTCTACATGCCAAGGCATTCACCGTTTGCTCTTGAAAATTTGAAATCACATGAGTTTGAATCGATTAAGTGTCACGAACAAAGTCCGTGACCGAAATTGACCAATGATCACACACTCAAAGAGTGTGTTGATCTTTGTAATTTGACCCCGAAGGGTTCAAATTTAAGATGCTCGCGTCCACTGTGTAGTTCTCAAAGTACGGGCGGTACCCCTTACGACCAACGACCCCGAAAGGTACGACTGTTGACCGAAAAAGGTCCAGAGGAAAAGTTCAACCGCGATCAAGACAAGCTCGATCACCGATTGTTCCGGTCCCTCAGGACCCAACAGCGTGCGTCATGCAAACCCGCCTGACCCAACCCTTTCCATTCACCGAAGTGAAGTACTGAGATCAAACCATTTGGTTCTGCATCAATGTCAATGTTCCACCCATGAGCGCCATCGAAGAACATTCGTCTTCGTATGACTTGGCAGTGTTACTCCGCTGTATACAGACGGCACTGCTGTGCTCCTTAGAAAGGAGGTGATCCAGCCGCACCTTCCGGTACGGCTACCTTGTTACGACTTAGTCCTAATCACCGATCCCACCTTCGACAGCTCCATCCCTTGCGGGTTTGGCCACTGGCTTCGGGTGTTACCGACTTTCATGACTTGACGGGCGGTGTGTACAAGGCCCGGGAACGTATTCACCGCAGCGTTGCTGATCTGCGATTACTAGCGACTCCGACTTCATGAGGTCGAGTTGCAGACCTCAATCCGAACTGAGACCGGCTTTTTGGGATTCGCTCCACCTCGCGGTATTGCAGCCCTTTGTACCGGCCATTGTAGCATGCGTGAAGCCCAAGACATAAGGGGCATGATGATTTGACGTCATCCCCACCTTCCTCCGAGTTGACCCCGGCAGTATCCCATGAGTTCCCACCATTACGTGCTGGCAACATAGGACGAGGGTTGCGCTCGTTGCGGGACTTAACCCAACATCTCACGACACGAGCTGACGACAACCATGCACCACCTGTATAGAGACCTTGCGGGGCGACTGTTTCCAGCCGTTTCCTCTATATGTCAAGCCTTGGTAAGGTTCTTCGCGTTGCATCGAATTAATCCGCATGCTCCGCCGCTTGTGCGGGCCCCCGTCAATTCCTTTGAGTTTTAGCCTTGCGGCCGTACTCCCCAGGCGGGGAACTTAATGCGTTAGCTGCGACACGGAGACCGTGGAATGGTCCCCACATCTAGTTCCCAACGTTTACGGCATGGACTACCAGGGTATCTAATCCTGTTCGCTCCCCATGCTTTCGCTCCTCAGCGTCAGTTACGGCCCAGAGATCTGCCTTCGCCATTGGTGTTCCTCCTGATATCTGCGCATTCCACCGCTACACCAGGAATTCCAATCTCCCCTACCGCACTCTAGTCTGCCCGTACCCACTGCAGGCCCGAGGTTGAGCCTCGGGTTTTCACAGCAGACGCGACAAACCGCCTACGAGCTCTTTACGCCCAATAATTCCGGACAACGCTTGCACCCTACGTATTACCGCGGCTGCTGGCACGTAGTTAGCCGGTGCTTTTTCTGCAGGTACCGTCACTTTCGCTTCTTCCCTACTAAAAGAGGTTTACAACCCGAAGGCCGTCGTCCCTCACGCGGCGTTGCTGCATCAGGCTTGCGCCCATTGTGCAATATTCCCCACTGCTGCCTCCCGTAGGAGTCTGGGCCGTGTCTCAGTCCCAGTGTGGCCGGTCACCCTCTCAGGCCGGCTACCCGTCGTCGCCTTGGTGAGCCATTACCTCACCAACTAGCTGATAGGCCGCGAGTCCATCCCAAACCGAAATTCTTTCCAACTCCTAGCCATGCGGCTGAAGCTCGTATCCGGTATTAGACACCGTTTCCAGTGCTTATCCCAGAGTTTGGGGCAGGTTACTCACGTGTTACTCACCCGTTCGCCACTGATCCAAGAAGCAAGCTCCTCTTCACCGTTCGACTTGCATGTGTTAAGCACGCCGCCAGCGTTCGTCCTGAGCCAGGATCAAACTCTCCGTAAATGTTTAGCTGACTAACCAGCAAGCTGGCGTCACATCTAGTGCACCGAGCCGCCGGAATAGGCGACAACGATGCAAGTTTGAAACTGACAGAACAAATCATTACTGACTTGCTTTGTTGTTTAAATGTTTTCCAAAGGAATCTCTTCCGCGGTACTCCCTAGAAAGGAGCCCTACGACCGAGGTTTTTGGCATTTGACATTGTGCACGCTGTTGAGTTCTCAAGGATCGGACGCACCCAGCCGCCGGCCATATTGACCTTTGCACTGAGGCACTTCGATGTAATTCTGTTTTCGTGTCGTTACGATCTACTCCAGAATTGGAGTGGATCAAACGCCATCAAGCACCGTAGTCCGAATGAATTCGATACCGTTACTTGGAAGTGGTCCCGCTTGAGGCCGGGAAGCTCTTCGGCTTTCCGCACCTGTGGGGTGACAAGAGATGACATTACGCGGGATCCCAGGGGCCCGCAATCCCGGGAGCATCCCGGGCGTGTCGCAAATCGACATCCACCCGCAATGCCCGCGTAACCTCCCGGTCACATAGCGGCCGGGGCCCGGGGACTACTCGACAAAAACGCCGGCGAGGGTCTTCTTGCCGCGTCGGAGCACGGCCATTCCCCCGGCAAGAACAGACCCCTCGACCGTGGCCGCCTCATCCGTCACCTTGACATTGTTGAGGTAGACCCCGCCTTGGCCGATCGCGCGGCGAGCCTCGCCGAGGCTCTTGGTGAGTCCGGTGTCCACGAGCAGCTGCATCACCTGCGCGTTCGGCGAGGTCGTGGTGTTGGGCAGCGCCCGCAGCGCCGCTTCAAGGGTCGCCGGATCGAGATCGGCGAGCTCACCCTGACCGAAGAGGGCCTGGGTGGCCTGGATGGCGGCATCCGTTGCGGTCACCCCGTGCACAAGACTCGTGACCTCGAAGGCCAGGGTGCGCTGCGCCTCGCGCTTGAACGGCTCGGTGGCCACCGCTTCCGCGAGAGCCTCGATCTGGGCGCGGCTGAGGAACGTGAAGACCTTGAGCCGGTCGATGACGTCGGCGTCGTCGGTGTTGAGCCAGAACTGGTACATGGCGTAGGGGCTTGTGAGAGCCGGGTCGAGCCAGACCGCGTTGCCCTCGCTCTTGCCGAACTTGGTGCCGTCGGTGTTGGTGATCAGCGGGGTGCCGATGGCGTGCACGCTCGTGCCCTCGGCACGGTGGATGAGGTCGGTGCCGCTGGTGAGGTTGCCCCACTGGTCACTTCCCCCGGTTTGCAACACGCAGCCGTAGCTGCGGTACAGCTGGAGGAAGTCCATCCCCTGCAGCACTTGGTAGCTGAACTCGGTGTAGCTGATGCCCGCGTCGGAGTTGAGCCGGGCGCTCACGGCATCCTTCTTGAGCATGGTGCCCACCCGGTAGTACTTGCCGATGTCGCGCAGGAAGTCGATGGCGGACAGCGGCGCCGTCCAGTCCAGGTTGTTCACGAGGGTCACGGCATTGTCGCCCTCAGCGCTGAGGAACCGGGTGACCTGCGCCTGCAGGTATCCGACCCACTCGTTGACGACCTCGGGGGTGTTCAGCGTGCGCTCGGCAGTGGGCCGCGGGTCGCCGATGAGTCCGGTGGATCCGCCGACGAGGCCGAGAGGGTGGTGCCCGGCGAGCTGCAGCCGACGCATGAGCAGCAGCTGCACGAGGTTGCCCAGGTGCAGACTCGCCGCGGTGGGGTCGAATCCGCAGTAGTAGGTGATCGGTGCCCCGGTGAGCAGAGTGCGCAGGGCCTCCGGGTCGGTGGAGACCTGCACGAGGCCGCGCCAGGCGATTTCCTCCCAGACGTCGTCGAAGGTGGGATCGTTGGCTTGCTGGGCAAGGATGCTGGGGTCTGACACGAAGCCAGATTACCAGCGCGGCTGCGCTCTCCCGCGTGGCGACGCCAGGAACATCCGGGCGGAATCAAGCCTTGAGGCTTAATTGAACTGGATTAATCCCTGAACCTTGATTAGGCTCCATTTAGGACGGAGACTTAACCCATGTTTGTGATTACCGCAGATCAAATCGACAGCCGCCACGACCGGGACCGCGCCACCGAGATGATCGCCAAACTCGTCGGCCGGCACGCGGCGGCCTTCGCACTGCCGCCCGACCAGACCTCCGGCGATGAGATCCAGTTGCTCGTTCCCGTCGCCGCGGACGCCTTCAGCGTGCTGCTCGACCTGCACCGCACCGGGTTCTGGAGCGTCGGCGTGGGTATCGGCCGAATCCGCACCCCGCTCCCGGCCACCACCCGGCAGGCGACGGGCGACGCGTTCATCGCGGCGCGGGCCGCGGTGACCCGGGCCAAGCGGTCCGAGGCACGGTTCGCACTGGAGACCCCGGCGGTCGCACCAGGCGACGCCACTCCCTCCGACCCGACTGCCCAGGCCGACGCGGACTCCCCCGACACGTCCACCACCGCAGAGGTGGAGGCGCTCGTGTCGATGCTGCTCCTTCTGCGCCAGCGCCGCACCACCGAGGGATGGGAGGCCGTGGACCTGCTCGAACGAGGTCTGGCCCAGACCGCCATTGCCCGCGAGCTCGGCATCTCCACTGCCGCGGTCAGCCAGCGCGTCAAGAGCGCACAGTGGAAGGTCGAGCGCGCCGCTCATCCGGCACTCGTTAGGCTGCTACAGAACCTCGACCGCGACACCAGCGAATAGGAATCGACCGCATGAACATCCTGGACTCCTTCTCCGTCGTGCTCTACCTCTACTGGGTGCTCCTGCTCCTGGTGACCATGGCCTCGCTGATCCTGGCGGTTCTCGCCTTCCGACTCGGCAAGCAGCCGTTTGCCATCGCCTCCGCGGCAGCCCTGGCTGCCGCGCTTCTGCTGGCCGCCGTTCCCGTGGGCGCCGCGCCGGTAGCGTTCGGCGTGGTCATCGGCCTCGCCGGGCTGCTCCTCGCCGTCATCGGCGGCGGCCCGGCCGCGGTGCTCGCCCTGCAGTTGGCCACGAAGAACTCGGTAGCCCCTGGCAGCCACGGCGGCATCATGGTGGGCACGGATGCGCCCGCCCCGGCCTCCGCCGACGCCGCGGCCTCCGCTGCGGCGACTCCCCCGGCCCCGGTGCACGAGGTGCTGCGCGGCGGCCTCACGATCGGTGTCCTCGAGCGGCTCGCCGTGGCCGGCGCCATCCTGGCCGGCTTCCCCGAGGCCCTCGCCGTGGTCGTGGCCATCAAGGGTGTCGGCCGGTTCACCGAGCTCGCCTCGTCCGAGGCCCGGGAACGGTTCATCATCGGCACCTTTGCGAGCCTCATCTGGGCCTGCGCCTGCGCCATTCTGGTCAGCCTCGCCCAGGTCTGATCCACTGCCGGTCGGCGACCGGCGCCCACGCACGACACGGCCCGGCCGGCAGGATGCTCCTGCCGGCCGGGCCGTGTGTGGTGCGACTGCTTACACTTCGAGCGCCGCATCCAGCGTGATGTCGACGCCGGTGAGGGCCTTGCTGACCGGGCAGTTCAACTTGGCGGCGTTCGCGGCAGCCAGGAAGGTCTCGCTGTCCATACCGGTGACCTCGCCGCGAACGGTGAGGTGAATGCCGGTGAGGCGGAAGCCGCCCGCCGGGTCGGCGCCCAGGGTGACGTCGGCTGCCACGTCGAGGGCCTCGATCGTGACGTCGCCGGCTGACGCCAGCTCGGCGGAGAGCTGCATCGAGTAGCAGGCGGAGTGAGCGGCGGCGAGCAGCTCTTCGGGGCTGGTGAAGCCGTTCGCGCTGTCGGCGCTGCGCTTGGGGAAGGAGACGTCGTAGGTGCCGAGGCCTGAGCTGGTCAGCTCGACCTGGCCCTGACCGTCTTCGAGGGTTCCGGTCCAGCCGGTGCGCGCGGTGCGAGTGGGCATAGGTAATTCCGTTCTGTTGTGGTGGGACTGGCCAGACGTGCTGGCCGGGGCGGGAAGGTTCAGGTGAGCGCGCGGACGCGCTGGGCGAGGGCCGCGATCTGGCCCTGCAACTCCATGAGTTCGGCCGGAGGGAGTCCGGTGGCCTCGCAGATCTGCTCGGTGATGTGCGGCGCCTGGCTGCGCATCGCATCACCGGCCGGGGTCAGGGCCACCTCGACGACCCGCTCGTCGCGCTCGGATCGCCCGCGCACGACCAGGCCGAGGGCCTCGAGCCGCTTGAGCAGCGGGGACAGTGTGCCGGAGTCCAGTTGCAGGCGCTCCCCCAGTCGGCTGACCGTACCGGTGCCGGATTCCCAAAGCACCAGCATGACGAGGTACTGCGGGTAGGTGATGCCCAGCGGTGCGAGCAGCGTGCGGTAGCGGCCTGTGAGCGACCGCGACGCCGAGTACAGCGCGAAGCAGATCTGCTGCTCAGGGGGAAGGATCTGGGGGGTGGCCATATCCCCACCGTACCAGAGTTTTGCACGATTATGTTGTGTGCAACTTAATTAGTGGGTTCATGAGTGGCGACGTCCGGGCTCAGGCGGGGGTGTCGGCGGTAGGCCGAGACGGTCGCCTCGTCCGGGATCCAGAACCGCCAGGAGAAGTCGGTTCCGCCGCCGGCCCCGGCCACGCCTGTACGAGGCCCCGTGAGCGCCACGACCGGCGAGTCGGGCAGGGTGAGCTCGAACGGCTCGGCGAGGAGGTCGTCGCCGTCCTGGTCGAGACGGATACCAAGGGCCCGGGTCAGTCGCGCCGGCCCGCGGGCCAGGTCCCGGTCGGTCACCGTGGGGCCGCGCCGGGTACGGGCGTCGGCCCGACCCGCCACGATCTCCCCGGCCCGCAGCAGCACGGCGGATGCCATACCGTCGGGTGAACAGACGATGTTCGCGCAGACGTGCATGCCGTAACTGAAATACGCGTAGAGGTGCCCGGGTGGCCCGAACATGGTGGCGTTGCGGGCGGTGCGGCGCCGGAAGGCGTGCGAGCCGGGGTCGCTGTCGGCGAGGTAGGCCTCGACCTCGGTGATCCGCAGCACCGTGCTGCCGTGGCGCAGTAGCCCGCCGAGCAGAAGCGGGGCTACGCCGACCGCGTCCTGGGTGAACAGGTCACGGTCGACGGTCATCCGCTGACTTCGGGTGAGGGCGCGCTGCTCAGCGCTCGAGGGCGGTGGCCAGCGAGTGCACGCGGGCCACGAGGGCGGCGCGCTGCTCGGCGACCCGCACCGGGGCGGTTCCGGCCTGGCCGTCGCGCCGGGTGACGGATCCCTGGATGGTGAGCACCTCGCGCACCTCCGGGACCAGGTGCGGGGAGATCTCGGCGAGACCGGCGTCGTCGATCTCGTGCAGGTCGAGACCCCGGGCCTCGGCCACCTTCACCAGAGTGCCGGTGATCTCGTGCGCGTCTCGGAAGCTGACGTGCCGTTTGACCAGCCACTCCGCGACATCCGTGGCGAGCGAGAAGCCCTGCGGCGCCAGCTCGGCCATGCGGTCGGTGTGGAAGGTGATGGTGGCGATCATGCCCGTGAACGCCGGCAGCAGGATCTCGAGGGTCTCGATCGAGTCGAAGACCGGTTCCTTGTCTTCCTGCAGGTCACGGTTGTACGCGAGCGGAAGCCCCTTGAGGGTGGTGAGCAGCCCGGTGAGGTTGCCGATCAGGCGCCCGGACTTGCCGCGCGCGAGCTCGGCGATGTCGGGGTTCTTCTTCTGCGGCATGATCGACGAGCCCGTGGAGTAGGAGTCGTCGAGGGTGACGAACCCGAACTCGCGGGTGTTCCAGAGGATGATCTCCTCGGCCAGTCGGGACAGATCGATGCCTATCTGCGCCGTGATGTAGGCGAATTCGGCAACGAGGTCGCGGCTGGCGGTGCCGTCGATGGAGTTCTCCACGACGGCGCCAAAGCCCAGCTCGGTCGCGATCATGCCGGCGTCCAGGCCCAGGGTGTTGCCGGCGAGGGCACCGGAGCCGTACGGCGAGAAGTCGGACCGCTTGTTCCAGTCGGCGAAGCGCTCCAGGTCGCGCACCAGCGGCCAGCAGTGCGCGAAGAGGTGGTGTGCCAGCAGCACCGGCTGGGCGTGCTGGAGGTGCGTGCGGCCGGGCATGATCGCGGTCTCGTTGGCCTCGGCCTGCGCCGCGAGGGCGTCGATGAGGTCCACCAGGAGCCGGGCGATGACGGCGGCGTGGTCGCGCAGCAGCATCCGCACCAGGGTGGCCACCTGATCGTTGCGGCTACGGCCGGCGCGCAGCTTGCCGCCGAGCTCGGTGCCGACGATGTCGATGAGCCCACGCTCGAGCGCCGAGTGCACGTCTTCGTCGGTCGCGGCCGGCTGGAACAAACCGTCGGTCACGGCCGCATCGAGGGTGTCCAGGCCGGCGAGCATGCCGGCCAGTTCATCCTCGGTGAGGTAGCCGGCGGCGGCCAGGGCACGGGCGTGGGCGCGCGACCCGCGGATGTCGTACCCGGCCAGCTGCCAGTCGAAATGGGTTGATTTGCTCAGGCGCGCCAGTTCCGGCGACGGTCCGCCGGCGAAGCGGCCGCCCCACAGGGCACCCGCCTCGCCCGCACGGTTCACACTCTTGTCGCCGGTCATACCGTGACCTACTTCGCGGCCTGGTCGCGGCGGGCCGCGATCTTGCTGGGCAGGCTCCACAGTTCGATGAAGCCCTTGGCCATGGACTGGTCGAAGGAGTCGCCGGTGTCGTAGGTGGCCAGGTCGAAGTCGTACAGGCTCTGCTTGCTCTGCCGGCCGGTGACGACGGCGGTGCCCGCGTGCAGCTTGAGGCGGATGTCGCCGGAGACGTACTTCTGGGTGTCCTCGATGAAGGCGTCCAGCGACTTCTTCAGGCCGGAGAACCAGAGGCCGTCGTAGACCAGTTCGCTCCACTTGGCTTCGACGCCGCGCTTGTAGCGGGCGACGTCACGCTCGACGGTGACGTTCTCAAGCTCCTCGTGCGCGGTGATCAGGGCGATACCGGCCGGGGACTCGTAGACCTCACGGCTCTTGATGCCCACGAGGCGGTCCTCAACGATGTCGATGCGGCCGACACCCTGGTCGCCGGCGAGCTTGTTCAGCAGCACAACGGCCTCGAGCGGGGTGACCGGCTTGCCGTCCACGGCCACGGGCACGCCCTGGTCGAAGGTGATGATGATCTCGGTGGCTTCGCGCGGGATCGACGGGTCCTGCGTGTAGGTGTAGAGGTCCTCGATCGGAGCGTTCCACGGGTCTTCGAGGAATCCGGTCTCGACGGCGCGACCCCAGACGTTCTGGTCGATGGAGTACGGGCTCTTCTTCGACTGCGCGATCGGCAGGTTGTGCACCGCGGCGTATTCGATGGCTTTGTCGCGGGTGAGGGCGAAGTCGCGCACCGGGGCGAGCGAGGTGAGCTCGGGGGCCAGCGCCGTGACAGCGGCTTCGAAGCGCACCTGGTCGTTGCCCTTGCCGGTGCAACCGTGCGCGACACTGTCCGCGCCGAGGGCGCGGGCTGTGGCGGCGAGGTGCTTGGCGATCAGCGGGCGGCTGATCGCGGAGACCAGCGGGTACCGCTTCTGGTACAGCGCGTTGGCCTTGAGCGCCGGAACGATGTAATCGTTGGCGAACTCGTCCTTGGCGTCGACGACGATGGATTCCACCGCGCCGCAGTCAAGCGCGCGCTGACGGATCACATCCATGTCCTCGCCCTCTTGTCCGACGTCGACGGCCAGGGCCACGACCTCCTTGCCGGTGGCGTCCTTCAGCCAGCCGATGCCTACCGAGGTGTCGAGGCCACCCGAATATGCCAGTACAACCCGCTCAGCCATGGTTCTCCTTCATAAAGTGTTCGTGATTCAAGTTTATTGGTGGTGCGTGTGGGTGCTGCGGTTATCGCGCGTTGCGCGCGAGTAGCCAGACCAGCAGTGCCTTCTGGGCGTGCAGGCGGTTTTCCGCCTCATCCCAGATGATGCTCTGCGGGCCGTCGATGACATCCGCGGTCACTTCGTAGCCACGGTCGGCTGGGAGGCAGTGCATGAAATGGGCGTCGGCCTTGGCCAGGCCCATCAGGTCGGCGTCGACACGGTAACCACCGAGCGAGCCGAGCCGGGTGGCCTTCTCTTCTTCTTTGCCCATCGACACCCAGGTGTCGGTGATGACCACGTCGACGCCGGTCACGGCCTCGGCTGGGTCGGTGTACAGGGTCACGGAGCCACCGGTCTGAGCGGCGATGGCTTCGGCGTCGGCGACAACCTGCGCGGCGGGCGTGTACCCGGCGGGCGAGGCGATGCGCACGTGCATGCCCGCCGTCGCGCCGGCGAGCAGGTAGGACTGCGCCATGTTGCAGGCTCCGTCGCCGAGAAAGGTGAGGGTCTGGCCGGCGAGGTCGCCGCGGTGCTCACGGATGGTGAGCAGGTCGGCGAGCAACTGGCAGGGGTGGAAGTCGTCGGAGAGCGCGTTGACGACGGGAACCGTGGTGCCCAGTGCCATTTCCTCGAGTCCAGCCTGGCCGTAGGTGCGCCAGACGATGGCCGCGACCTGGCGTTCGAGCACCCGCGCCGTGTCGGCGGCGGTCTCCTTGCCGCCCAGCTGGCTGCTCGCGGTGCTGATGATCAGCGGGCTGCCGCCGAGGTCGGCGATACCGACCGCGAACGAGACGCGGGTGCGCGTGGAGGATTTGTCGAAGATCACGGCGACGGTTTTCGGTCCGGCCAGAGGCTGGACCGCGAATCGGTCTCGCTTCAGTTCCAGGGCAAGATCGAGGATCTCGGCCTGTTCGGCCGGTGAGATGTCGTCGTCGCGCAGGAAATGGCGGGTCACGGGGTCACTTTCGCTGGATTCTTCGGTGTCGTGCGGGATTCCTCCACCTTATCTGCTGGTGGAGACGAGGCCTGAACTGGTCACAACGGCCAGGGCGGCGCGGAACCGGTCCTCGAAATCGGCCAGCTCGGCATCGCCCACGATCAGTGGGGGCGCCATCCGGATGCTGGATTCGTTTGCGGCGTTCACGATGAGGCCCTCGGCGAGGGCTGCGGCGGCCAGCGTGAGCGCTACCGGTTCGGCCAGGCCAATGCCCAGCAGGAGCCCGCGGCCGCGCACCTCGGTAATCAAGGGCGAGTCGATGCGAGCAATGATCTGCCGGATCTGCTCACCGCGGCGGCGGGCGTTGCCGACGAGGTCGTCGCGTTCGATGACGCCCAGCACGGCGTTGGCCGTGGCGGTCACGAACGGGTTGCCGCCGAAGGTGGAGCCGTGCTGGCCCCGGAGGAACAGGTCGCTGGTGTCGCCGAAGGTGACCAGCGCCCCGATGGGCACTCCCCCGCCGATGCCCTTGGCGAGCGTCACGGCATCCGGCAGCACATTGGCGTGCTCGTAGGCGAACCACTTGCCCGTGCGGCCGGCCCCGGTCTGCACCTCGTCGATGATCAGCAGCACGCCGTGCTCGGTGCACAGTTCGCGGGCCCGGGCCAGGTAGCCGTCGGGCAGGTCGATGACGCCGGCCTCGCCCTTGACGGGTTCGAGGAACAGAGCGGCCACGGTGTCGTCGAGTTCGCGCTCGAGGGCCTCGATGGTGGTGTCGATGTGTTCCACCCCGCCGGGGACGGGCTGAAACGGCGCGCGCATCAGCGGCTTGCCGGTGAGCGCGAGGGCGCCCATGGTGCGGCCGTGGAAGGAGTCGTGTAGCGCGAGGATGCGGCTGCGATGTCCGCCGGCGGTGTTCAGCCGGGCGAGTTTGAATGCCGCCTCGTTGGCCTCGGCACCCGAGTTGCAGAAGTACACCCGGCCCGCGTCGCCCGCACCGGTGAGGCGTTTGAGGCGCTCAGCCAGTTCGATCTGAGACGGTGACGCGAAGTAGTTGGAGATGTGCGCGAGCGTGCCGATCTGGCTCTGCGCGGCGGCGACCATCTCCGGATGCGCGTGACCGAGCGAGTTGACCGCGATTCCGGCCAGGAAGTCGAGGTATTTCGTGCCGTGCTCGTCCCAGACGTAGCAGCCCTCGCCGCGCACCAGCACGGCCAGCGGGGGCGCCAGGGTCTTCATCATCGCCGAGTCGTAACGTTCGTGCCAGGTCATGCGGGAACCACCTCTGTACCGATACCGCTGCCGGTGAAGATCTCGACGAGGATCGAGTGCGGCACTCGTCCGTCGATGATCGCCGCTTTCGCGACGCCACCCTCGACGGCGTCCAGGCAGGCTGTCATCTTGGGGATCATGCCCGATTCGAGATCGGGAAGCAGGGCGCGGAGGGCATCGACGTCGATGACCGACACGAGGGAGTCACGGTTGGGCCAGTCGCTGTAGAGCCCGGCCACATCGGTGAGGATCACGAGCTTGGCCGCGTTCAGCGACACGGCGAGGGCGGCGGCCGCGGCATCCGCGTTCACGTTGAGGGACTGGCCGGGCTGGTCGGTGTCGGGCGCGATGGAGGAGACGACCGGGATGCGGTCGGCGTTCAACTGCGCGTGCACGGCCTCGGGGTCCACGCCGATGACATCGCCGACCAGGCCGAGGTCGACCTCTTCGCCGTCGATGACAACACCGCGGCGGCGCCCGCGGAACAGGCCGGCGTCTTCGCCGCTGAGGCCGGCGGCCAACGGGCCGTGCGCGTTGATGTGGCTGACCAGATCGCGGTTGATCTGGCCGGTGAGCACCATGCGCACCACGTCCATGGCCTCGGGGGTGGTCACCCGGTAGCCGCCGCGGAACTCGCTTTCGATGCCGAGCCGGGCGAGCATCGCCGAGATCTGAGGGCCGCCGCCGTGCACGACGACGGGGCGGATGCCCGCGTAGCGCAGGTAGACCATGTCCTCGGCGAACGCGCGCTGCAGTTCCTCGCTGACCATGGCGTTACCGCCGAACTTGACCACGATGATCTGGTCGTGGAACTTCTTGAGCCAGGGCAGCGCCTCGATGAGCGTGGCGGCCTTGACCTTGGCCTCGGCCGGGGTGTTGTCGACGTCGTCGAGGGTGGGCACCGGCGGGACCGGTGCGGCGGAGGGGGTGGGCAGGTCGGGGCTCATCAGCTCGAGTACGCGCTGTTCTCTTCGACGTAGTCGTGGGTGAGGTCGTTGGTCCAGATGGTGGCGCCGGCGGTGCCCGCGTGCAGGTCAATGACCACGGAGACGGCCCGGGGGGCGAGGTCCACGAGTTCGCGCGGCTGGTCGGGCTCGCCCGCCGTGCACACCTGGATGCCGTTGATGGCCACGTCGATGCCGTAGGGGTCGAACGCCGCATCCGCTTCGGGGATGGTGCCCACCGCGGCGAGCACCCGACCCCAGTTGGGGTCGTTGCCGTAGATCGCGGCCTTGAACAGGTTGCTTCGGGAGACCGCGCGGGCCACCGTGACGGCCTCGGTCTCGGACGCCGAGTTGCGCACCGTGATGGCCACGTCGTGCGAAGCACCTCGGCGTCACCCTGCAGTTGCAGGGTGAGGTCGCGGCAGAGTTCGGTGAGCGCCGCGGCGAACTCGGCCGGGTCGGCGTCGACGCCGCTGGCGCCGGAGGCGAGCAGGCTCACCGTGTCGTTGGTGGACATGCAGCCGTCGGAGTCGAGCCGGTCGAAAGTGACCCGGGTGGCTTCGCGGAGCGCCGCATCCAGCTGTGCCGAGGTGAGAACGGCGTCGGTGGTGATCACGACGAGCATGGTGGCCAGGCCGGGGGCGAGCATGCCCGCGCCCTTGGCCATGCCGCCGATGGTCCAGCCGGCCGGGGAGAGGCGGGTGGCCTGCTTGGGCCGGGTGTCGGTGGTCATGATCGCCTGGGCGGCGGCGAGGCCGGCGTCGGCGGAGGACGCGGCGGAGGTGTCGCGAAGCGCGAGACCGGCGTCGAACACCCCGGCGGTGAGCTTGCCCAAGTCGAGCTGTTCGCCGATCAGGCCGGTGGAGCAGACGAGCACGTCACCGGCGGAGACCTGCAGCTGGTCGGCCACGGCCTCGGCGGTGGCGTGAGTGGTCTGGAATCCGATGGTGCCGGTGTAGCAGTTGGCGCCGCCGGAGTTCAGCACGATCGCGCTGACCCGGCCGTCGCGCATGACTTGCTGGCTCCAGATGATCGGGTTGGCCTTGCAGCGGTTGCTGGTGAACACCGTGGCGGCGTTGGCAAGCGGGCCGAGGTTCGACACGATGGCCAGGTCAAGGCCACCGGACTTCTTGAGGCCGGCGGTGACGCCGGCGGCGGCGAATCCGGCGGGGGCTGTGACGCTCACGGGGCAACTCCATTCGTGCTGAGGCCGCGGGTTTCCGGCAGCCCCAGGGCAATGTTGGCGGATTGGATGGCGGCGCCGGCGGTGCCCTTGACCAGGTTGTCGACGGCGGTGACCGTGATCACCCGGCCGGCGGCCTCGTCGATCGCGAGGCCGATCAGGGCGGTGTTGGCGCCGAGCACGTCTGCGGTGCGCGGGAACTGGCCGCTCGGCAGCAGGTGCACGAACGGCTCGTCGGCGTAGGCCGACTCCCAGGCCGCGCGCACGGCGGCAGCACTGGTTCCCGGCACGAGCCGGGCGGTCGAGGTGGCCAGGATGCCGCGCGACATCGGCACGATCACGGGTGTGAACGACACCGTGGGGGCGACGGCACCGGCCCAGCGCAGGCTCTGCTGGATCTCGGGGATGTGCCGGTGGGTGCCGCCGACGGCGTAGGGATTGGCGGAACCGAGGATCTCGGCGGCCAGGTTGGGCAGCTTGAGGCTCTTGCCGGCCCCGGAGGGTCCCACGGCGAGCACGGCCACGATATCGGTGGCCTCGATCACGCCGGCCAGGATGCCCGGCGCGAGGGCGAGGGCCACGGTGCTGGCATTGCAGCCGGGCGCGGCGATCCGCCGGGCGCCCGCCAGGCGGTCGCGCTGGCGGCCACCGTCCACGGGAAGCTCGGGCACCCCGTAGGCCCAGGCGCCGAAGTAGTCGCCGCCGTAGAACGCGGCCCAGTCGGCCTCGCTCTCCAGCCGGTGGTCCGCGCCGCAGTCCACCACGAGGGTGTCGGCGGGTAGCTCGGCGGTCAGGGCGCCGGAGGCACCGTGCGGCAGGGCGAGGAAGACGACGTCGTGACCGGACAGGGTCGTGGCATCGGTGTCGCCCAGCACGAGGTGGGAGAGGGAGCGCAGGTGCGGTTGCACGTCGACCAGGCGCTGGCCGGAGTTACTGTGCGCGGTGACCGTGCGCACCTCGAAATCGGGGTGAGCGGCCAGCAGACGCAGCAGCTCACCGCCCGCATACCCGCTTGCGCCGGCTACCGCTACCGAAAAGACCATGGATCAAACTTACCCGGCTGCTCGCGCCCGCCAGAATCGCGACAACGGCCCCGCACCCGGCGAGCCGGCCCGCCAGGCGGGACGACGGGCCGGAACGGGGCCGTTCAAGCGCTGCTGCCGCTACTCGCGCAGGTGCGCTCCGTGGCGGGCGGCGGCCAGCTGCACGCCGGCCAGCTTGGCGTCGCTGGCCTCGGCCGCGGTGAGGGTGCGGTCGGGCGCGCGGAAGCGCAGGGCGAAAGTGAGCGACTTCTGGCCCGGCTCGATGCCGGTTCCGCGATAGTCGTCGACCAGTTCGATGCTCTCCAACAGGTCTCCGCTGCCCTGGCGCACGGCGTCCAGCACGGCGCCGGCGGCGACGTGGGCGTCGACGACGAGCGAGAGGTCCTGGGTGGCGGCCGGCTTGGTGCCGATCACGGTGGCCTGCAGCTCACCGGTCACCTGGGCGAACACGGCGGACAGGTCGAGTTCGACGACCGCGACCACGGCGGGCAGATCGGCGTCCTTGGCCACCGCGGGCAGCAGTTCACCCGCGTAGCCGACCGAGCGCTCGCCCGCATCCGTCGCCACGAAGAGCTCGGCGGTGCGGCCGGGGTGCATGGCCTTGTGGGTGCCCTGACGAACCTGGATCGGCAGGCCGACGGCCAGGCCGATCTGCTTCACGGCCGTGAGGGCGTCTTGCCAGGATGCGGTGATGGGCGCCTGGCCGGGCTGGTGGCGCACGGTGTTGCCGAGCAGCACGATGCCGGCGGTGAACGGCTGCGGCGGGAGGCCGGCGTTCAGCTGGGCCTCGACCTCGGCGCTGGGGCGCACGGCGGCCGGTGGCACCACGGCGCTGCCGTAGCCGACGCCCGCGACGGGGCGGAAGACCGAGCCGAGCTCGAAGATGGCCAGGTCGGTGAGGCCGCGGGACAGGTTGCGGTGGGCGATCTGCAGCAGGCCCGGCAGCATCGAGGTGCGCATGAAGGGCGCCTCGCCGTCGAGCGGATTGGCGACCTTCACCTGCGGCACTGTCGTGTCGACCGGGTCACCGAAGAGGTTGTTGGCTTTCTCGGCGACGAACGGGTAGGCCAGCACCTCGGTGTGGCCGGTGGCGGCGAGCACCGTGGCGACCGACCGCTTGAGCTGCTGGGTGCGGGTGAGGCCGCGGCCGGGCGGGGCGACGGGTAGCACCGAGGGGATGCGGTCGTAACCGACGATGCGGGCGACCTCCTCGGCGAGGGTCCACTTGTCGGTGAGGTCCGGGCGCCAGCTTGGTGCGGTCACGGCGAGGCCATCGGGGTTTCCGACATCGAGGCGCCGATCTCGGCCAGCGAGGTGCGCACCTCCTCGCGGGTGTACTCCAGGCCGATGAGGCCGGAGACGAAACCGGTGGGCAGGTCGATGGCGGCGCGCTCCGGAGTCGCGTCGTGCAGCGATCCGAGTCCGTCGGCCACTCCCCCGGCAAGCTCCACGAGCAGCTGCACCACGCGGGCGGCTGCGACGGCGGCGACGGCGGGGTCGACGCCGCGTTCGAAGCGACGCGAGGCCTCGCTGGGCAGCTTGTGCCGGCGGGCGGTGCGCGCGATCGACACCGGGTCGAAGTTCGCGGCTTCGATCAGCACATTGGTGGTTCCGGAGCCGATCTCGGTCGTCGCCCCGCCCATCACGCCGGCCAGGCCGATGGGGCCCGATCCGTCGGTGATCAGCAGGTCTTCGGCGTTGAGGGTGCGGGTGACGTCGTCGAGGGTGACGAGTTTCTCGCCCGGCTGCGCGCGGCGCACGACGAGTCCGCCCGTGAGCTTGTCGAGGTCGTAACCGTGGATCGGCTGGCCGAGTTCGATCATCACGTAGTTGGTGATGTCCACGATCAGCGAGATCGAACGGATGCCGGCCAGCTTGAGCCGGGCGATCAGCCAGGCCGGTGCCGGCTTGGCGGGGTCGACGCCGCGCACCACGCGGGTGACGAAGACGCTCGCGCCGACACGATTGCGGATGGGTGCGGCATCGTCGATCGAGACCGGGAAGACCTCGGTGGAGGCGGTCGCCGTGACGGCGAGGGCGGGGTCGCGGAAGGTCGCGCCGGTGGCGTGCGAGTATTCGCGGGCCACGCCGCGGATGGAGAACGCGTAGCCGCGGTCGGGGGTGACGTTGATCTCCACGGCGGAGTCGTCCAGGCCCAGCAGGCTGATCGCATCCGTGCCGATTTCAGGGTCGAGACCGAGGTCGCCGAGCACCAGGATGCCGGCGTGCTCGTCGCCGAGGCCGAGCTCCCGGGCCGACGCGATCATGCCGTCCGACACGTGGCCGTAGGTCTTGCGGGGGGCGATCGGAACGGGCCGGGCAGCACCGCGCCGGGCAGGGTCACGACGACCTTGTCGCCGACGACGAAGTTGTGCGCACCGCAGACGATGCCGTGGATGGCCGGGCCGCCGTCGGCGGCGAGTTCGCCATCCGCTGCCACGCGCACCTGGCACCAGTTGATGGTCTTGCCGTTGGTCTGCTCTTCACCGACGAACTCGAGAACCTGGCCGACCACGATGGGTCCGGTCAGCTCGAAGCGGTGGATCTCTTCTTCCTCCAGGCCCACGCTCACGAGCGCCGCGTGGACGTCTTCGGGGGTGGTGCCAGGAGTGAGGTCGACGAATTCGCCGAGCCAGCTCAGGGGAACGCGCATCAGACGGTCATCCCGTACTGCTGGCTGAACCGAACGTCGCCTTCGACCATGTCGTGCATATCCTTCACATCGTTGCGGAACATCAGTGCTCGTTCGACGCCCACGCCGAACGCGAATCCGGAGTAGACCTCGGGGTCGATCCCGGCCGAGCGCAGCACATTGGCGTTGACCATGCCGCAGCCGCCCCACTCGATCCAGCGGGCACCGTCCTTGAAGGTGGGGTGCCAGAGGTCGAGCTCGGCGCTCGGCTCGGTGAACGGGAAGTAGTTGGGGCGCAGGCGCACCTTGGCTTCCTCGCCGAAGAGGGCCTTGACGAAGTGATCGAGGGTGCCGCGCAGGTGCGCCATGGTGAGGCCCTTGTCCACGGCGATGCCCTCGATCTGGTGGAAGACCGGGGTGTGCGTGGCGTCGAGCTCGTCGGTGCGGTAGACCCGGCCTGGAGAGATGCGGTAGACGGGGGGTTCGTTGCCGAGCAGCGCGCGCATCTGCACCGGCGAGGTGTGGGTGCGCAGTACCAGGTGCGCCTCGGGCGGGTCGATGAAGAAGGTGTCCTGCATCGCGCGGGCCGGGTGGTCCTCGTCGAAGTTGAGCGCGTCGAAGTTGAACCATTCGCTCTCGAGCTCTGGGCCTTCGGCGACCTCCCAGCCCATGCCCACGAACACGTCGGAGACACGTTCCTGCAGCAGGGTGAGCGGGTGCCGGGCGCCGGCCCGCCAGGTGGAGGCGGCGGCGGTGACGTCCACGGTCTCGGCGGCGAGCTGGGCGGTGGCCTCGGCTTCGACGATCTGGGCTTCGCGGGCGTTCAGCGCCTGGGTGACCCGGGCCCGAGCCTGGCCGACGAGCTTGCCGGCGGCGGCCTTCTGGTCGCCGGGCACGCTGCGCATCAGGGCGTTCAGGGCGGCCAGCGGCGAGGCCTCGCCGACGTGCGCCGAGCGCACGGCCTTGAGGGCGGCGGAGTCAGTCGCGGACTCGATCGCCGCGAGGGCGGCGTCGACGGCCGCGGTGACGACGGGTTCGGTTATTTCAGTGGGGGCAGACACGAGACCCAAGTTTAGTGCCGCGCCCCACTCCCGACAGTTCCTGCCGGATCAGGCTGCGCCCGCTCCCCCGCTTTCGCCTGTGGAATAGCTGCCTCGCACTGACGAGAGGGTATCCCGCGGGGTCAAGGTGGGCTCGGGATCGACGAGCTTGCCGGCCTTGGGTCCCGAACGCCGGGCGATGAATCGTGCGAACCAGGACAGCGACAGGTTCATGGCCAGATAGATCGCCAACACCACCAAGAAGAACGAGAAGGCATAGCGATTGCCGAAGAAATTGGGCAGGTTGTAGACCCCCGTGCGCAACAACTCGCTGTAGCCGACGATGAAGGCCAGGGAGGTGTCCTTGAGCAACACGACGAGCTGAGCGATGATGATCGGCAGCATCTGACGGAAGGCCTGTGGGAACTCGATACGGAATCGGGTGGACAGGGGCGTCAGGCCGATGGCCAGACCGGCCTCGCGCTGCCCGCGGGGCAGAGACTGGATGCCGGCCCGGAGCGCCTCTCCGATGATTGCCCCGTTGTAGATTCCGAGGCCCAGCACACCGGCCCAGTAGGCACCGGTGGCGAAGACCAGCAGGATGAAAAGCATCATCAGCAGCACCGGGAGCCCACGAACGAATTCGAGGATGACCGTGGTGGGGATCCTGATGGCCTTGTGATCCGCTGACCGGCCGAAAGAGAACAGAATCCCGAGAACAATGGCCAGAACGGCGGCTACCCCGGCCATGCGGAGGGTCGCCAACACACCGAGTCCGAGCTGACGCCAGACCTGCACGTCGGTGAAGACATCCCAGCGGGTGGCGTCCCACAGTCCAGGCTGAACGGCTCCGTTGGCGCTCGGCTTAGGAGCGCCCAGTGCCAGGACAAGCCAGGCTAGGATCCCCAGAACGAGGAGTATCCCGACCACCGAGATCACGCGGGATCGACGTCGTGCCTTGGGCCCTGGGGCGTCGTAGAGAACCGAACTCATCGCAGCACCGCCACTTTCTTTTCCACTCGACCGGCGATCTGGCCGAGCGTGACCGTGATGATCAGGTAGAAGAACGCGACCGCGAGCAGGATCGCGATGACCTCATCACCGCGGTCGTTCGTCACCTGGCGGCCGGCGCCGAAGAGTTCGAACACGAAGAATGCACCGGCGACCGAAGTGTTCTTCGTCAGGGCGATGAAGACGTTGATCAGCGGCGGGATCACCATCCGGACGGCCTGGGGCATGATCACGTAACTGAGCGACTGACCGAAGGTGAGGCCCACACTGCGCGCCGCCTCGGCCTGGCCGACAGGGACGCCGTTGATGCCGGACCGGAGCGCCTCGGCCACGAATGGCGAGGTGTAGACCGTGAGACCGATCAGCGCCAGCGGGAAGTAGCCGGGCGAGAACTGGAGGTAGGGCAGCAGGAAAGCACAGAAGAACAGCACGAGGGTGAGCGGAGTGTTTCGCACGATCTCGGTGTAGACGGTGGCAAAACCCCGGAAGGATGCCACGGGCGAAATACGCAGGGCGGCCACGAATACTCCCAGCACCAACGCTCCGAGTCCGGACAGAATCAGCAACCCGAGCGTGTTCTTGAAGCCTTCCAGAAAGAGCGGCAGGTTTTCGATGACTGCGTCCAAGACTCACCTCCTCTTTGATGTCGGTACGAGACCGGATTCGGGACCAGAGCGTGCTGGTCGTTGTACGGGGAGAACTGCCGATCGGGGCGGCCGGTGCGGCCACCCCGATCGGATCGAGCGATGCTGCTAGTAGCGGTCGACCGCCGGGGGTTCCGGCGTCTCGAGCACTGAACCCGCGGTGGCCTCCCAGGCCGCTGCCCAGGTTCCGTCGTCGTAGGACTCCTCGAGCACGTCGTTGATGAAGTTGCGGAACTCGGTGTCGTCCTTGGCCAGGCCGATGCCGTAGGGCTCGGCGGTGAACGGGTTGCCGACGACCTCAAACTCACCGGCGTTCTGGTCGGCGAGGCCGGCCAGGATCACGTTGTCGGTGGTGACGGCGTCGACTTCGCCGCTGCGCAGCGGGCCGAGGCAGTTGGAGTACGTGTCGGTGGCGATGATGTTGGCCGTGTAGGCCGCGATGTTCTTCTCCGAGGTGGAGCCACTGACCGTGCAGACCTTCTTGTCAGCGAGGTCTTCGGGTCCGGTGATCTTGGCCTCGTTGCCCGCAAGAACGAGCAGGTCCTGACCGGCCTCATAGTAGGGGCCCGCGAAGGAGACAACTTCCTTGCGTGCGTCGTTGATCGTGTAGGTGGCCACCACGATGTCCACCTGGCCGTTCTGGATGAACGGCTCCCGGTTGGCGGAGACGGTCTCTGTCCACTTGATGTTCGACGGCTCGATGCCGAGCTTCGCTGCAATGAGCTTGCCGATTTCGACGTCGAAACCGACGGGGGTTCCATCCGGGCCCTTGAGACCGAAGAGGGGCTGGTCGAACTTGGTGCCGATGGTGATTTCGCCGGCTTCGTTCAGGGCGGCCATCGTGGTGCCTGCCTCGAACGTGACATCTTCCTCAACGGGTGCGGCCGACGGCGTGCTGGCGCCGGAATCGGTGCATCCGGTCAACGCGAAAGCGCCGACCAGGGCAATGGCTGAGATCATTAGACCCTTGTTGCGTCTCATGGTTTCCTCCTAGGTGCTGTGGGTGCTGTGTGTCTCGCCGACCGATTAGTGGGCAAGTATTTTAGAGAGGAAGTCTTTCGCTCTCGAGCTCTGGGGGTTGGTGAAGAACTTCTCGGGGGTGGTCTCCTCCACGATGTCGCCCTCGGCCATGAAGATGACCCTGTCAGCGGCGCGGCGGGCAAAGCCCATCTCGTGGGTCACGACGATCATCGTCATGCCCTCGTTCGCGAGGTCCACCATGACCTCGAGCACCTCGTTGATCATCTCGGGGTCGAGCGCGCTCGTGGGCTCGTCGAGGAGGATCAGCTTGGGGTCCATCGCCAGGGCGCGGGCGATGGCCACACGCTGCTGCTGACCGCCGGAGAGCTGGGAGGGCATCTTCTTGGCCTGATTGGCCACGCCGACGCGTTCGAGCAGCGCCATGGCCTTCGTCTCGGCATCCGCTTTGCTCATGCCGCGCACCTTGATGGGGCCGAGCGTCACGTTCTCGAGCACGGTCTTGTGCGCGAACAGGTTGAACGCCTGGAAGACCATGCCGACATCGGCCCGCAGCTGCGCGAGGGCCTTGCCCTCGCTGGGCAGTTCCTTGCCGTCGATGGTGATCGTGCCGTTGTCGATGGTCTCGAGGCGGTTTATCGCCCTACAGAGGGTGGACTTGCCCGATCCGCTCGGGCCGATGACCACCACGACCTCGCCACGGTTGACCGTGGCGTTGATGTTCTTCAGAACGTGCAGGTCCCCGTAGTTCTTGTTGACGTCCGTGATGACGACCAGGGGTTCCCCCCGGCGGACAGTGATGTTGGACGTCGCCGGTGATGCGTCTGTTGGCTCCATACCCACCAACTTAGGCCCGGGTGTGCCAGACAGACCACCTTTGCCCCGGCATTAACCCGGTCGGTAACCCAAACGTAATAGACGCCCGACCGGGAAAGATGCTAGGCGCGCTGCGAGAAAGCGCTCTCGTACAGGCAGACGGATGCGGCGGTCGCAAGGTTCATCGATTCGGCGTTTCCGTAGATGGGAACGCTAATCGCGCGGTCCGCCATCGCCAAGTCTTCCTCGGTGAGACCACGGGCTTCGTTACCGAACAGCCAGGCGGTGGGACCCGCGAGCAAGCCGCTGTTGCGGGCCTCGAGGAGGTCGTCGCCCTTGATGTCTGCGGCGAGAATCTGCATACCGGCGAACTTCGCACGCTCGCGCACGTCGGCCAGGGTGACGCCCACGGCGACGGGCAGGTGGAAGATCGAGCCGGTGGACGAGCGCACCACCTTGGGGTTGTACAGGTCCACGCTGCGGCCGGTGAAGATCACGGCGTCGGCGCCCGCGGCATCCGCTGCCCGGATGATCGTGCCGGCGTTACCCGGGTCGCGCACCTCTTCGAGGATCGCGATGAGCTTGGGCTCGTTGGCGAAGATCTTCTTGATCGAGGTGGGGAATTGGTGGCAGACGGCGATGAAGCCCTGCGGGGTGACCGTGTCGGCCATGGTCTCGAGCACCTGCTCGGTGACGAACTCCACATCCACGCCGGCGGCTACTGCGGCCTCGCCGATCTCGGTGTACCGCTCGAGTGCGGTCGGGGTGGCGTAGAGCTCCACGACGAGTTCGGGGCGGAAGGTGAGGGCTTCGGAGACGGCCTGCGGGCCTTCGAGGAGGAACAGTCCCGTCTCGGAGCGGGCGGCTCGGTTCGCAAGTTTCGCGACGGCACGCACGCGAGGAGATCGGGGGTTATCTAGCATGCACCCAGTTTAGGTGCCCCGCCCGTCGAGCACAGAATGCCCCGCCGGGCAGACAAAACGGGAGCGACCGCCGATGGCGATCGCTCCCGTTGAGGAAAAGCTGTCTGACTACTTGGCAACCTTGGGTGCGGAGGTGTCAGCGGGCAGTGCTGCCTTGGCGCTGGCCACGATGGCCGCGAAGGTGGCGGGCTCGGTGACGGCGAGGTCGGCGAGGATGCGGCGGTCGACCTGGATGCCGGCCAGGGCGAGGCCCTGGATGAGGCGGTTGTAGGTCAGGCCGTTCGCGCGGGACGCAGCGTTGATGCGCTGGATCCACAGGCGACGGAAGTCACCCTTGCGTGCACGACGGTCACGGTAGCTGTAGACGAGGGAGTGAGTGACCTGCTCCTTGGCCTTGCGGTACAGACGTGAACGCTGACCGCGGTAACCCTCGGCGCGCTCAAGAATTACGCGACGCTTCTTGTGGGCGTTGACGGCCCTCTTTACTCTTGCCATTTTCTAATTCCTTTAGGGGTACGGGGCCTAGTGGCCGAGAAGCTTCTTGATGGCCTTGACGTCGGCCTTGGCGAGAACCTGGTCCTGGTTCAGGCGGGACTTGCGCTGCGTGCTCTTGACCTCGAGGTTGTGGCGAAGTCCGGCCTGCTGCTTCATGATCTTGCCGGAGCCAGTGACCTTGAAACGCTTCTTTGTCCCAGAGTGGGTCTTCTGCTTAGGCATTCTTTTCCTCCTGTTTGGCTGCTTTGTCAGCAGCTCTATGTGCATTGGCCTCTGCCTTGGCCTCTGATTTGTTCTTCAGCGGGCCAATCACCATGACCATGTTTCGACCGTCGATGGTCGGGCTCGATTCCACAGAACCGAACTCCGCGACATCCTCGGCAAATCTCTGAAGCAGACGTACACCCTGGTCGGGACGGGACTGTTCACGGCCACGGAACAGAATCATGGCCTTGACCTTGTCGCCGGCCTTCAGGAAGCCTTCGGCGCGCTTGCGCTTGGTCTCGTAGTCGTGCTTATCAATCTTGAGGCGGAAGCGAACCTCTTTGAGGATCGTGTTCGCCTGGTTGCGCCGGGCTTCTTTCGCCTTCTGCGCAGCTTCGTACTTGAACTTGCCGTAATCCATGATCTTCGCGACCGGCGGCTTGGACGTGGGGGCTACTTCGACCAGATCGAGGTCAGCCTCCTGTGCCAGGCGCAGGGCGACATCAATCGCCACGACCCCAACCTGTTCGCCGTTGGGACCAACGAGACGGACTTCGGGGACGCGGATACGGTCATTTGTACGGGGATCGCTGATGCGTCTCTCCTCTACTCAAGCATCGTGGCTACAGCCTGACAACGGATGTCGTCCGGAGACGAAGAGGAGACAATCGCGCGCGCAATTCCCGAGCTTCAGAACATTTCCTTGTTCTGTCACTCATCAACCACGTGCGGCACCCTATCTACCGTGCACGCTGGAAAACAGCAAGCGACGGCGGAGTGCAAACTACCCGGTAACCTTTATGAAGCGGTCAAGCGCGGGTGGGAGATTATCCACTTTCGTACCGAGACTTTCATCTCGGAGCCCGGGTAAGCATAGCAGAGGAAAACAGTGAGCGACAATTTCGACCAGGATTCATCCGGCCAGGCAACCAGGGACATCGCGGATGTGGCGGCGGTGGAGATCATCACGACCGCGGCGGTGCATCTGATGAGCGCCTCGGCGGTCAAGGTCGGGCTCGCCGACGACCCCGACACCCAGATCGATCTGGATGAGGCGCGCAAGCTGATCACGGCCCTCGCCGGCCTGATCACGGCAGCCGCCCCCGACATCTCGGACATGCACGCGCGGAGCTTGCGCGATGGACTGCGCTCGTTGCAGCTGGCGTTCCGTGAGGCATCCGCCATCCCCGACCCGATCGGCCAGGGCCCCGGAGAGAAGTTCACCGGCCCGGTCAACTAGGTCCCCTCCTCGCAAGACGACCTCGCCAACGCAACAAACACGCTGGTCGAGCCCGTCGAGACCCCGTAAGACACCCTCGCGGGGTCTCGACTAGCTCGACCGACGGGTGGGCGCGACATGCGCGCACGTCGCCAGGTCTCCTAAGGAAGTGCGCTTCCGCCGACCACCCGGGCGCGAAGCGCCCCCACAGCTCGACACGCTCGACCGACGGGTGGGCGCGACACGCGCGCACCTCAGGTTTGGCAACGCGGGCACCAGTAGGTGACCCGCTTCTCGAGCTCGCTGCGGCCCAGCTCGCCGCTCCGAATTCGCGTGCCGCAGCGCCGGCAGGGCTGGCGTTCGCGACCGTACACGAAGGTGCGCATCCCCCGACGCAAGTTACCGGTTGTGGTGCGCTCCGAGCGGTCCCGGTTGGCCGTGATCAGCCGGTGCGCCAACGCGACCAGGCCGTCCACGTCGGCGACCTCGCTGATCGGCCGGGTCGGCAGCAACCCGCGCAGAAAACAGACTTCGTTCACGTAGACGTTGCCGAGACCGGCGAGGTTGCGCTGGTCGCCCAGGGCCACGGCCACGGGCCTCTCCCCCACGCTGACGCCGGGCGCGCTGACTCCGGCCGGGCTGGTCCCCGCGGCGCTGTCGCCGGCCGCACGCAGTCGGCGTACCGCCTCCTCTGCAGCCCAGTCCGGGCCGAGCAGGTCGGGGCCAAGGTAACCGAGGTGCTGCTCGTCCTCCGCGGTGGGAAAGAGTTCAAGGGTGCCCAGCTCGAACCCCACGGCCACCCAGTCCGCGGTTTCCAGCACGATGCGAGCCTGGAAGGCCGGCCGCTGCCACTTCGTTTCGTGCCGGTAGAGGTGCCAGGTGCCCTCCATCTTCAGGTGCGAGTGGATGCTGGTCTCCCCCACGTGCGCCATCAAGTGTTTGCCGCGGCTGATCACCTCGTGCACCGTCTGACCGGTCAGGTCGACGGTGGCAAAGGCCGGCACCCGGATGTCGCACCGGGTGAGTGTGGCGCCGCGCAGCGCTTCATCAAGGGTGCGGGCGCTGCGGTAGACGGTATCGCCCTCAGGCACTGAGTCTCAGCCCCCGCGGTGTCTCGGTGAAACCTGCCGTGCGCAGGGCATCGCCCACCGTGGTGCCGAGCACGAAGTCCGCGTTCACGGTTTCCACCGTGAGCTTGGCCACCCGTCCGCTGGTGACCGTCGCGGCCAGTGACCGGACAGCCGCCAGCACGGTTTCGGACGGCGCCACCCGCTGCGCGCCCGTGTGGCCGGTCCCCGAAGACCCCGAGGCCGATCGTGCCGGGGTCGAGCGCGCGGACGCGGTTCGCGATCCGCCGTACGTCTCGGCGCCGGAGTCGCCGGCGCCCGGGTCCAGCCCGGCAGCGCTGGCGGCATCGGCGTCGTTAGACGTGGCAGCGGGGTCGAATACGAGCATCGACTTGCCACCACGCTCCACGTAGAGCACCAGGTGCCCGTCGACGAGCACGACGAGGCCGCCGGCCTTGCGCCCCGGCCGGTGCCCGGTGCCCTCGGGCAGCACGGGCCACGGCAGCACGGCGCCGTAGGGATTGGCCGGGTCGGTGGCGGCGAGGGTCACCGCGGTGGGCGCCGACCGGTCGCCGCGCTCGGCGCGCTCCTGCTGGTCGACGTAGCCGCGCATCCGGTCGATGGTGCCCGCGGTGGCGAACTGGGAGGCGCCGAGCCCCTCGACGAAGTAGCCCCGGCGGCACCGGCCCATCTCCTCGAAGCCGCTGAGGGTCTTGTAGACCAAGGCGAAGCCGCCGAGCACGTTCTCGCCCATGACGGCGCCGCGGGTGACGACGCCGTAGCGTTCAAGCATGGTCTCGCCCAGGGCGTGCGCGCGGCGGGTGGAGGAGGTGTCGGCGACGGGCACGATCGACCAGCGGCCGGAGACCGTGGGCGGTCCCTGCCGGCTGGGCATGGTGGCCCGCGGCAGAGCGCGACCGCGGTGCAGCCGGGCGCGCGGCGCGGCGCGGCGCGTGGAATGCGCCGACTTGCCGCCGGAGACCAGCGAGCGCACGGGGGCGAAGGTGTCGTTGCTCACCAGGCCGGACCAAACGAGGTCCCAGAGCGCCTCGACGAGCTCACCGTCGTCCTGGCTGCCGACCGAGTCGGCGAGCTGCCGGAAGAAATAGCCCCCGCCGCCGCCCAGTGTGGCGAGGATCTCCCGCTGCAACGGGGTGGTCTCCAGTTCGGTGGGAACGGGCAAGGTGAGCGGTGCGGTGTCGGTCAGGTGCAGGCTTACCCAGCCGTCGTTGCCGGCCAGCGTGCCGGCGCCGGCCCAGAGCACCTCACCGGCATTGGTGAGTTCGTCGAGCATGCCCGGGTGGTAGTCGCTCACCCGGGCGGGCAGGATCAGGGTCTCCCAGGCGGACGCCGGGATGCGGGCGCCCTCGAGCTGTTCGATCACGGAGACGACGCCGTCCACCCCGCGCAGCTTGCCGCCGACATGCTGCCAGGCCGGCAGGAACCGGCCGAGGGTGGCCTGGTCGACGGGCTCGATCTCGTGCCGCAACGCCGCGAGCGAGCGCCGGCGCAGCCGCCGAAGCACCTCGGCATCGCACCATTCGCTGCCGCTGCCGTGTGGACGGAATTCCCCCTCGACGATGCGCCGCGCATCCGCCAGCCGGCGCAGCGCGCCCAGCGCGATGGCGGTGCCGAACCCGAACCGGGTGGCCACGTCGGCGGTGGTGAACGGGCCGTGGGTGCGGGCGTACCGGCTGACGAGGTCGCCGAGCGGGTCTTTCACACTCTCGGTGAAGGCCTCGGGGATGCCCGGGGCGAGCGGCACGCCGAGAGCGTCGCGCAACCGGCCGGCGTCCTCGATCACCGCCCAGCGTTCCTCGCCGGCGATGCCCACCTTGAGGGCGCGCCGGGCGGCGGTGAGGGCGTCGAGGTGGGCGCGCGCCTCGGCCTCGCCGGCAGCGGGCGGCTCGGGGGGTGCGGATGCGTCGGGTCCGTCGGTCGCGTCGGAGTCGGCCGGGGCGTCGGTGCCGACCGTGGTGTCGGCCACCCGCTCCCCCGCATCCGTCGCCTCATCGGTCCCGGGCACACCGGCGGCCTGCAGCCGCGCGGCGACCTCGGCGACGGTAAGCGGTCCGAGGCCGCGGAGCAGGTCCGCGACCCCCTCCAGCCCGCGGGCACGGCGGTCGGGGGCGAGGCGCTGCAGTTCGGCGTCGGTGCGTTCGATCACGACGGGGTCGAGCAGCTCACGCAGCTCTACCCGGCCGAGCAGTTCGGCGAGCAGGCCGGAGTCGATCGACAGGGCCGTGGCGCGGCGTTCGGCCAGCGGCGAATCACCCTCGTACATGAACGCGGCGACGTAGCCGAACAGCAGCGCGTTGGCGAATGGGCTGGCCGAGTCGGTGCTGGTCTCTACCAACCGGATGGCGCGGCTGGCCACCTGCCTGGTCAGCGCCAAAAGGGCGGGCAGGTCGTAGACATCCTGCAGGCATTCGCGGATGGTCTCGAGGATGATCGGGAACGACGGGTATTCGCGGGCCACATCGAGCAGCTGGGACGCCTTCTGGCGTTGCTGCCAGAGCGGCGAGCGGCTGCCCGGCCGGTACCGGGGCAAGAGCAGCGCCCGGGCCGCGCACTCGCGGAACCGGGAGGCGAACAGGGCGGAGCCGCCGACCTCGTCGGTGACGAGTTGCTCGAGTTCGTCGGGGTCGAAGACGAAGAGGTCGGCCCCGGGTGGCTCAGACTCGGTGTCGGGGATGCGCACGACGATCCCGTCGTCGCTGGCGACGCAGGCGCCGTCGATGCCGAAGCGCTCCCGCACCCGGGCTCCCACGGCGAGGGCCCACGGCGCGTGCACGGTGAGGCCGAACGGCGAGTGCAGGATGACCCGCCAGTCGCCGAGTTCGTCGCGGAACCGTTCGACGACGAGAGTCTGGTCGGTGGGCAGGTAGCGGGTGGCGGCGCGCTGTTCCTCGAGGAAGGCGAGCAGATTGGTGACCGCCCGCTCGTCCAGGCCCACGGCCAGGCAACGCGCCCGGGCCTTCGCCGGGGTGAGCGCCGACACCTCGCGGAGGAACGCGCCGATGGCCGCGCCGAGTTCGGCGGGCCGGCCCAGGCCGTCGCCCTTCCAGAACGGGAGCCGGCCGGGTTCGCCGAATGCGGGCAGCACGAGCACCCGGTCGTGGGTGATCTCCTGGATGCGCCAGCTCGTGGCTCCGAGCGCGAACACGTCGCCAACGCGGGACTCGTAGACCATTTCCTCGTCGAGCTCGCCCACCCGGCGGCCGGTGGCCGAGTCGCCGCCAACCATGAACACCCCGAACAGGCCACGGTCGGGGATGGTGCCGCCGCTCGTGACGGCCAGTCGCTGGGCGCCGGGCCGACCGGTGAGAAGCCCGGAGTCGCGGTCCCAGATGATCCGCGGCCGCAGTTCGGCGAATTGGTCGGACGGGTATCGGCCGGCGAGCAGGTCGAGGGTGGCCTCGTAGGCCGAGCGCGGCAGGGTCGCGAACGGGGCGCTGCGCCGCACGGCGTCGAACCACTCTTCGGCGTCGATCGGTTCGAGGGCGACAGCGGCGATGGTCTGCTGGGCGAGGATGTCAAGCGGGTTGGCGGGCACCTGCATCGATTCGATCATGCCTGACACCATCCGCTCGGCCGCGACGGTGGCGTGGATCAGGTCGGCCCGGTGTTTGGGGAAGATGATGCCGCGGGAAACCTCGCCGACCTGATGCCCGGCCCGACCCACGCGCTGCAAGCCGCTGGCCACCGACGGCGGCGACTCCACCTGCACCACCAGGTCGACCTCGCCCATGTCGATGCCGAGCTCCAGGCTCGAGGTGGCCACCACGCAGCGGAGCCTGCCGGACTTGAGGTCGTCCTCGATCATGGCCCGCTGCTCTTTGCTCACCGATCCGTGGTGGGCGCGCGCCAGCAGCAGCTCGGCGCCCTCGGTCTGGCCGCTGCCGCCCATCAGTTCGGCGGGCGGCCGAGCCGGCGCCGCGACGGCCGAGCGTGCGACGGCTGTGCCCCCCACGGCGTCCGCGCCCGCGACGCCGTCCGCGCCCGCGACGCCATCCGCGCCCGCGAGGACGAGCTGAGCCTCCTCGGCCGCGTCGAGCCGCTCGCTGTAGATCTCGTTGAACCGGGCCGTGAGCCGCTCGGCCAGGCGCCGGGAGTTGGCGAAGACGATCGAGGAGGAGTGCGCGAGCACGGCATCCACGATCGCCTCCTCCACATGCGGCCAGATCGACCCGGTCTGCGGGGCCGCGGCGGAGGTGGCACCCTCCGGGGTGGGCACCGCACCGAGCTGGGTCATGTCGTCGACGGGCACGATGACGCGCAGGTCGAAGCGCTTCTCGTTCTTCGGCGCCACGATCTCCACGGGTGCCTGCCCGCCGAGAAACCGGGCCACCTCGGAGGCCGGCCGCACCGTGGCGGACAGGCCGATGCGCTGGGCGGGCTTGGCCAGCAAGGCGTCCAGGCGCTCCAGCGACACGGCGAGGTGCGCGCCGCGCTTACTGGCCGCGACGGCGTGAATCTCATCGATGATCACCGTGTCCACGCCGCGGAGGGTCTCCCGGGCGGCGGAGGTGAGCATGAGAAAGAGCGACTCGGGCGTGGTGATGAGGATCTCGGGCGGCGTCTTGACGAGGGTGCGGCGGTCGGCCGCCGGGGTGTCGCCACTCCGGACGCCCACGGTCACCCGCACCGGCGCCAGGCCCAGCCGCTCTGCGGCCTGGCCGATGCCCACGAGCGGGGCGCGCAGGTTGCGTTCCACGTCCACACCGAGGGCCTTCAGCGGCGAGATGTAGAGCACCCGGGTGCCGGTGGGTGCGGTGGGGGCCGCGGATGCGTTGGGTGCCGTGGGTGCCGCGGATGCGGAAACGGCTCGTGCGCCAGTTTCAGCGGAGGTTAGCGCAGCGCCGGGCACGGCATCCGTCGCAGCCGGCCCGCCCGTGGAGGCCGAGTACAGCCGGTCGAGTGCCCAGAGGAACGCGGCCAGGGTCTTGCCCGACCCGGTGGGGGCGACGACGAGGGTGTGCGAACCGCGGGAGATGGCCTCCCAGGCGCCGAGCTGCGCTTCGGTGGGAGCGTCGAACGCGCCGGTGAACCACGTGCGGGTAGCCGGCGAGAGGCGCTGGAGAATCTCCGTCATCTCCCTATCCTCCCCGATACCCCTGACATCGCACCGGATGCCGCCCCCGTCATACGCCGATGCCGCCCCAACTGTTCCCCGTTCGGACATCTGCACCCGGTGCGCGGTATTTGTCAACCTGTTTGAGACAGGTTGGGTTTGGGTTTTTGGCGGGGGTCGTTGATGCATACCCGGCCCGGTAGGGCCGGGGGCTTGGGGTGTTGGGCGTAGCGTTCTGGATGCGTTCGGAATGCGGTGTTGAGGACTTGGCTTCTGCGGCGGGTCACTCGGTCGGTGCGGCCGTAGTGAACGTCGTTGGGGGTGTTCCAGGCGATGCCGGAGTGGCGGTGGTTCTGGTTGTATTCGTGGAAGAACCAGTCGAAGTAGGCGCGGGCGTCATCGGTCGTGTCGAAGATCTCAGGGAACGCGAGATCGTATTTCGCGGTCTTGAATAACGCTTCGCTGTAGGGGTTGTCGTTGGAGACTTTGGGCCGGGAGAAGGACTTATCGACGCCGAGTTTCTCCAGCAGTAAGGACACCGGTGTGCTCACCATCGCAGCACCGTTATCCGAGTGCAGAGAGTTCGGCGCGACGCCGTGGTTCGCGGTGACCGCTTCTTGGATCAGTTCTTCGGCGAGGTCACCATCCTCGTAGGCCTCCAGCCGCCAGCCCACGACGCGACGCGAGTAGATGTCCATGATCACGTAGAGGTGGAAGTAGCGGCCCCGGATCGTGGTCTTGAGCTTGGTGATGTCCCAGGACCACACCTGTGACGGGGCGGTCGCGACCAGCTCGGGGATCTTCTTCGGCGACCCCTCAGCCTGCCGGCGGCGCTCGTGGACCTGCCCGGCCGCGCGGGCGACGCGGTACCAGGAAGACTTCGACGCCAGGTAAACACCCGCATCCCAGGCCCGGTAAAAGGCTTGGCAGATCGAGAAGCCCTCATACTCAGGGGTGTTGATCAGCGCCAGGATCTGCGCGCTCTCCGCAGTGGAGAGCGTGGCCGGCTGGTGCCGGTCCTTCTGCGGGATCGGCGCGGCCAGGCGGGCGCGGGGGCTGCGGTGCCGATAGAACGATGCCCGCGAGTAGCCGACCAACGCGCAGGCCCGCACCACCGGCATCCCCACCGCAGTCAGGTCGACGACTGTTTCGAACGCTACTCGGTGGGTTTCGGCTTCCGAAACGCGGCCGGGATCGCTGGCTCGTCCGGCAGCGGCGGGGTGCGGATTTGTGAGCTCTTGGCCAGCGCGGACAAGAGCTCTGAGGCTTTTCCCAACACTTCCACCGCGCTCTCGGACTGCTCCAACTGGGCTTTGAGGATCGCGTTTTCCTTCTGCAATCGCAGAAATTCGATCCGTTCCTGTTTCGTCAACACGTACTTAGTCTGCCGCTGTTCCGTCTCGACCAGCAGGCCCTGCCGCTTCTCCTGACTCCACCGCGACAGCGACCTAACGTCGATGCCGACTCGGCGACAGAACGCGGACTTCGCGCCGATCTCCGCGCCCGTCGACGCGTACTGCTCCCACTGCGCAAGAATCGCGAGGCGCTCAGCAGACGTGAAATGATGCTTCCGAGTAAGCCGGGTTTGGACTTCTGACATTTCCATTTGGATGTCCTCTTCCCCGCCCTCAGCCGGCCCGTGATGAAACGATGATTTGTCTCACCACAGGCTGACACTCAGGGTGCGCCGGGTGCAATTGTCCGCTTCGGCAACAGGTACCGGGCCGGGACGAGACGGGTCAGGCGGAGGCGACGAGTTGCACGCGCAGGGAGTCGACGCCCGTGGCGATCGCGTCGTCAGCGGCCCAGCGGGCGGCGAGGCGGGCCAGGGTGGCGTCGAGGTCGGCGCGGCTGAGGCCGTCGACGAGCTCCAGGCGCACGATGAGTTCAGGGCCGGCCAGCCGGGCCTGGGGGTCCCCGGCGGTCAGGCTCACCGACAGCGCGGCGAGCTCGGTCGTGATGGACTCCTCGAACGCGGCGGCGACCTGGCGGCTGGCATAGCTCGGGGTCCACGGTGCGGACTGCGCGATCGCCCAGAGTGCCGGCCGGCGCACGACGAACTCGGTGCCGGAGGTGGGGTCGAGCACCACGAGGTCGGTGTCCTCCTGCGCGGCGGCGAGGGCCACCCGGGCGGCATCGGCGGGAACCGGCCTGGCCTCGGTGTTCCAGCGGCGCATCGCGGCGGCCGAGGAGAACACCGGCAGCACGGCCCGGCCGTCCGGCCCGGCCACGGTGATGATGGAGAGTTCCTGGGTCTTGTCGATCCGCAGCCCGTGCTCCCCGACAGACTCGGCCTGCCCGTCGTCGGCGCCCAGAGCCGTGACCAGCGGGATGAGCAGGCGCGCCGACCTGAGGGCGTCGATCACGCCCTCCTCCCCCAGTTCCCGGGCGCGGAACCGCTGCAGCGCGTCGAGCAGCGCCGGCGGGGCCAGGCCGTCGTCGTCGCCGAATTCGGCGTGGTCGAGCGAGCGGCCGGCCCAGGGCTGGCCGGCGGAGTCCGCCCCGCCCTCCGGCCGGCCGGTGGAGCCGAGGTTATGCGCCGGAGACATCCAGCGCCTCGGCGAGCGTGAACGCGCCCGCATACAGGGCCTTGCCCACGATGGCGCCCTCGAGGCCCAGTGGAACGAGCTCGCGGAGCGCCGCGATGTCATCCAGGCTGGCGATGCCTCCGGATGCGATCACGGGCCGGTGGGTGCGCTCCATGACCTCGCGCAGCAGGTCGATGTTCGGTCCCTTGAGGGTGCCGTCCTTGGTGACGTCGGTGACGACGTAGCGGGTGCAGCCGGCTTCTTCGAGCCGCTCGAGCACCTGCCACAGGTCACCGCCGTCCTTGGTCCAGCCGCGGGCGGCGAGGGTCGTGCCGCGCACGTCGAGGCCGACGGCGATGGCGTCGCCGTACTGAGCGATCACGCTGGCGGCCCACTCCGGGTTTTCCAGGGCGGCGGTGCCGAGGTTGATGCGCTTGACGCCGGTGTTCAGGGCCGCCTCGAGCGACTTGTCGTCGCGGATGCCGCCGGAGAGTTCCACGTTCACGCCGCGAAGCTGCTTGATGACCTTCTTGAGCACACCGGTGTTGTTACCCCGCCCGAACGCTGCGTCGAGGTCGACGAGGTGGATCCACTCGGCGCCCTGGTTGGCCCAGTCGAGCGCGGCATCCATCGGGTCGCCGTAGTTGGTCTCGGTGCCGGCCTCACCCTGGGTGAGCCGCACTGCCTTGCCGTCGGAAACGTCAACGGCCGGCAGGAGGACCAGCTTCGGGGTTTTGTTGAACTCGCTCATGGTGGTGCCTTTTCATGATTGTGCGGCCGCGTAGGCGGCGGCCGGCGGGTGGGAAGACTAGTCGCGCAGCGTGCCGAGCCAGTTCGACAACAGGCGGATGCCGGCGTCGCCGCTCTTCTCGGGGTGGAACTGGGTGGCCGTGAGCGGGCCGTTCTCGACCGCGGCCAGGAACGGTGCGCCGTGGGTGGCCCAGGTGAGACGGGGAACGGGGAAGGGCGGCATCACGTCGAGCGTCCACTCCTGGGCGGCGTAGGAGTGCACGAAGTAGAACCGTTCCTCCTCCAGGCCGTGGAAGAGCACGGAGTCGGGGTCGGGCGTGACGGTGTTCCAGCCCATGTGCGGCAGCACCGGGGCCGGCAGCGCCGTGACGGTTCCCGGCCATTCGCCGAGGCCCTCCGAATCGATGCCCCGTTCGACGCCGTGTTCGAACATGACCTGCATGCCCACGCAGATGCCCATCACCGGGCGGCCGCCGGAGAGGCGCTTGTCGATGATGTCGCCGCCGTGCGCGTGGTTGAGCGCCGTCATCACCGCGCTGAACGCACCGACGCCGGGCACCAGCAGGCCGTCGGCCTCGAGCGCGAGCTTGCGGTCACCGGTCAGGGTGACGTCCGCGCCGGCCAGCTCGAGCGCCTTGACAGCCGAGTGCACATTGCCGGTGCCGTAGTCGAGCACAACGACGCTAGTCATAGGGCACCCTTGGTGGACGGGATACCGGAGACCAGCGCGTCGTACGCCTTGGCCTGGCGGAAGGCACGGGCGAAGGCCTTGAACTCCGCCTCGGCGATGTGGTGCGGGTCACGGCCGCCGACCACGGTGACGTGCACGGTGAGCGCGGCATTGAAGGCGATGGCCTCGAAGACGTGGCGCACCATGGATCCGGTGAAGTGGCCGCCGATGAGGTGGAATTCGAAGCCGGCCGGCTCGCCAGTGTGCACGAGGTAGGGGCGGCCGGAGATGTCGACGACGGCCTGCACGAGCGCTTCGTCCAGCGGCACGAGGGCATCGCCGTACCGGGAGATGCCGGACTTGTCGCCGAGGGCCTGCTTGATGGCCTGGCCGAGAACGATGCCGATGTCCTCGACGGTGTGGTGCACATCGATCTCGATGTCGCCCTTGGCGTGCACGGTGAGGTCGGTGAGCGAGTGCTTCGCGAACGCCGTGAGCAGGTGGTCGTAGAACGGCACGCTGGTGTGGATGTCGCTCACCCCGGTGCCGTCGAGGTCGATCGAGAGGTCGATGCTCGATTCACTCGTTTCGCGCTGGATGTGGGCACGGCGAGGCGAGGGCGTGACGTTGGTCATGCGCCTAGTTTATTCGGCTGCCGGGCGCAGCCGTGCGATGGCGGCCAGGAAGGCGCTGGTCTCGGCTTCCGTGCCGGCCGATACGCGCAGGTGACCGGGGATGCCGACGTCGCGGATGAGGATTCCCTCGGCGAGCAGGGCTTCGAAGGTGGCGTGCGGGTCGACGACCCCGCCGAAGAGCACGAAGTTGCTGCCGCTGCGGAGCGGGCTGAAGCCGAGGGCACTGAGTTCGGTCACCAGGCGGTCGCGTTGCACCCGGATGTCATCGACCATGGCGAGCATCTCGTCGGTGTGGGCGAGCGCGGCCACGGCCGCCGCCTGGGTGAGTGCGGACAGGTGGTACGGCAGGCGCACCAGGCGGAGAGCATCCGTGACGGCAGGGTCGGCGGCGAGGTAGCCCAGGCGCACCCCCGCGAAGGCGAAGGCCTTGCTCATGGTGCGGGAGACGAGCAGGCGGGTACGCCCGGGCAGCAGGCTGAGCGCACTCTCGGTGCCGGCGGGGGCGAATTCGGCGTAGGCCTCGTCGACCACGACGATGCCGTCGGTGGCGTCGTAGACCGCTTCGATCGTGGCCAGAGACAGGGGTGTGCCGGTGGGGTTGTTCGGGGAGCAGAGGAACACGATGTCGGGCGAGGTCTCGCGCACCCAGCGGGCGGCGGTCTCCGGGGACAACTCGTAGTCGGCGTCCCGGCCGCCGGCAATCCAGCGGGTATCGGTGCCGGAGGCGAGGATCGAGTACATCGAATAGGTCGGCGCGAAGCCGAGCAGGGACCGGCCCGGCCCGCCGAAGGCCTGCAGCACCTGCTGCAGCACCTCATTGGAACCGTTGGCGGCCCAGACGTTGTCGCGGGTGAGGCCGTGGCCGAGGTAGCCGGCGAGGTCGTCGCGCAGCTGGGTGAACTCCCGGTCTGGGTAGCGGTTCACGGTGAGGATCGCGTCGGCTAGGGCCTGGGCGATGTCCGCGGCAACAGCCAGCGGAATCGGGTGGGTATTCTCGTTCACGTTCAGCGCCACCGGTACGTGCAGCTGCGGTGCACCGTAAGGGATTTGTCCGCGGAGGTTGGCGCGCAGGGGCAGGTCGTCGAGGCTGGTCACCCGAACAAGCTTAGTTGCGCCGCGGGTGCCCTCTCCCGGCGGCTGCCGGAAGGTGTCGGCTCAGTAGCCGGCGGGGAGGGCGAGGCGCTGGCCGGGCTGCACGGCGTCGGAGGGGAGCTGGTTGAGGTTGACGATGTCGGCGATCACGTCGCGGGGGTCCTGGGTGGGGGCGATGGACTCGGCCAGCTGCCAGAGCGACTGCCCGGATTCGATGGTGACGTAGTCGAACGCCGCCGCTCCGACTCCGGTCGTGCCCTCTGCGGCAGCGACGCCGCCGTTGACGGCGACGACGATGGAACCGAGCACCAGCGGCAGTGCCGCGAGGGTGGTGAAGACGATCCGGCCGCGGCGGGTGAGCCGCAGGTGGGTGCGCGGGGCGGATGCGACCGGGGTGGCGTGCTCGCGGCTGTCGCCGACGATGCTCAGCCGTGGGGCGTTCGGGCGAGAAGTGTTCGAACCTCCGGCACCCGAACCGGGCTTTAGTGCGTATGCTGCGCTCATGTCAGACCTCCTGGTAACGCATCCGGCCCTCGGCCGGGAGGGCCGGATGCGAATCTATGTTCCGAATATAACTTCGAATGTTCGAACAATCAACCCTGTTTGCGGATAATATATAGACGGATTCGGCAACACACTCGAATGCATGTCTAGAAACCGTCGCTGTTTGGCTACAGTTTCGATTGGGTAGCTGTACTCAAACAGACACCTCCGACATTGGCTCCAGCAGGCCTTTGCAGCAGCAGATCGCCGGCCGGAATCATCAGCCGGGTAGACCTACCGGCCAGCCGGCATCACCGGCCGACCGTCCTCACCAGCCAGACCTACTCACCGCCAGACCAAGCAGAGGAGCGACAACGTGGCACAGCAGAGCACACCTCGGGACAAGGGCACCACGCGGCGCCGCAAGACCCTGAGCGACAAACAGCGCGCCGTCATGGACGTCATCCAGCGCTCGGTGCGTGACCGCGGGTATCCGCCGAGCATGCGGGAGATCGGCGACGCCGTGGGCCTCTCTTCACTGTCGAGCGTGACGCACCAGCTCCACCAGCTGCAGCTGAGTGGGTACCTGCGCCGCGACCCGAACCGGCCGCGCGCGCTCGAGGTGCTCATCGAGGTGCCGCAGTCCGGCGACGACGTCGTCCCCGGAGCGCCGGATGACTATCAGGCCGGCATCCAGGTCGGTGACGCGGCGATGGTGCCGCTCGTCGGACGCATCGCCGCCGGCATCCCGATCATGGCCGACCAGCAGATCGACGAGATCTTCCCGCTCCCCCGCCAGTTGGTGGGCAAGGGCGAACTGTTCATGCTCAAGGTGGTCGGTGAGTCGATGATCGACGCCGCGATCTGCGATGGCGACTGGGTGGTCATCCGCCAGCAGAAGACAGCCGAGAACGGCGAGATCGTCGCAGCGATGCTCGACGGTGAGGCCACCGTCAAGGTGTTCCGCCAGCGCGACGGCCACACCTGGCTGCTGCCCGCAACACCAACTTCGAGCCCATTCTGGGTGACTACGCCGAGGTTCTCGGCAAGGTCGTCGCCGTGCTCCGGTCGGTCTAGCAGCTTCCCTGTCAGAAACAGGCCCGGCTCCCCTCGGGGAGCCGGGCCTGTTCGTGTTCGGTGGGCCGGGTGCGCTGCCGGATCAGACCAGCGTCGCGCGCACGGCGCGGGTGGCGTCGACGATATTGCGGAGCGACTCGACGGTCTCCTTGTACCCACGGGTCTTCAACCCGCAGTCGGGGTTCACCCAGACCTGGCGGGCGGGGATCGATTCGAGGGCCCGCTCGAGCAGCTCGGTGATCTCCGCCACTCCGGGAACCCGCGGCGAGTGGATGTCGTAGACGCCCGGGCCGATTCCGTGGTCGAAGCCGCTGGTCTGGAGGTCCGCCACGACCTCCATCTTCGAGCGCGCCGCCTCGATGCTGGTCACGTCGGCATCCAGGTTTCGGATGGCGTCGATGACGACGCCGAATTCGGAGTAGCAGAGGTGGGTGTGGATCTGCGTCGCGTCGGCGACACCGGCCGTGGCGAGCCGGAACGAGCCCACCGACCAGTCCAGGTAGTCGGCGTGGTCCTTCTTCTTCAGCGGCAGCAGTTCCCGGAGGGCGGGCTCGTCGACCTGCACCACCTGGATGCCCGCGGCCTCCAGATCGCCTATCTCGTCGCGCAACGCCAGCGCCACCTGGCGGGCGGTCTCCCCAGCGGCTGGTCGTCGCGCACGAACGACCAGGCCAGGATGGTGACCGGCCCGGTGAGCATCCCCTTCACCGGCTTGTCGGTGAGGCTCTGCGTGTAGCGTGACCACTCCACCGTGATCGGCGCCGGGCGGGACACGTCGCCCCAGAGGATCGACGGGCGGGTACACCGGCTGCCGTAGGACTGCACCCAACCGTTTTCGGTGACGGTGAAGCCGTCGAGGTTCTCGGCGAAGTACTGGACCATGTCGTTGCGTTCGGGTTCGCCGTGCACGAGCACGTCCAGGCCGAGGTCTTCCTGCAGCTGCACGACCCTGCCGATCTCGGCGCGCATGAGCTCCTGGTAATCGGCGGGGGCGAGCTCACCGGAGACCAGGCGGGCGCGGGCGCGGCGGATCTCCCCGGTCTGGGGGAACGACCCGATCGTCGTGGTCGGCAGCGGCGGCAGGTCGAGGACGGCCTCCTGTGCGGCGACCCGGGTCTCGTAGTCGCCGCGGCTGAAGTCGGCCGGGGTGAGCGACTGAAGCCGGGCGCGTACGGCGCCGTCGCGTGCCCCCGGTGACACCCGGCGTGCGGCGAGAGAAGCCGTGGCCGCATCAAGGTCGGCCTGGATGGCCGCCCGGCCCTCGGTGAGGCCGCGGGCGAGGGTCGCGACCTGGCCGATCTTCTGGTCGGCGAAGGCGAGCCAACCGGGAAGGTCCGCGCCGAGCTTGGTCTCGTCGGTCACGTCGTGCGGCAGGTGCAGCAGGGAGGTCGAGCTGGAGACGGCGATCTTGTCGCTCAGCGCGCTGAGCCGACCGACGGTCTCGAAGGCCGCCGCGAGGTCGCCGCGCCAGATGTTGTGGCCGTCGATCACGCCGGCGACGAGGACGCTATCGCCCAGCCCGGCCGCGCTGGTGGGAACCGTGCCACGAACAAGATCGAGCCCGATGGCCTCGACCGCGGAGGCGGCCAACACGGGCAGCGCGTCATCCAGGCTGCCGTACGGCGCTGCCACGAACAGGCCGGGCCGGTTCTGGACGGCGCCGAGCACCGCGTAGGCCCGTGCGAGGGCGGCCAGGGCGGCGTCCCGCGGGATGTCGATGCTCTCGCTGACGAGACCAGGCTCGTCCAGCTGTACCCACTGGGCGCCGGAGGTCGCCAGGCGTTCGATCAGGGTGGCGTAGACGGGCAGCAGGTCGTCCAGGCGGTCGAGCGGGTGGAACCCGGCCGGAGCGTCGCTCGACGGTTTGGCGAGGAGTAGGAAGGTGACCGGGCCGACGATGACCGGGCGGGTGAGGAATCCTGAGGCGACGGCCTCCTCGAACTCGCGCACGATGCGGTCGCTGGCGAGGGAGAAGGTGGTCTCCGGGCCGATCTCCGGCACCAGGTAGTGGTAGTTCGAGTCGAACCACTTGGTCATCTCCAGCGGCAGGTTCTCTCCGGCGCCGCGCGCCAGGGTGAAGTAACCGGCCAGATCGAGGTGGCCGTCGGCGTCGACGAGGTCCGCGAACCGGTCGGGAATGGCGCCGACGGTGACCGCCGCATCCAGCACCTGGTCGTAAAACGAGAAGCTCTCCGGGATCGACGAGTCGGTGCGGCCCAGGCCCAGGCCGACGAGCCGGTCCCGGGTGGTCTTGCGGAGCGCCGCGGCGGCGGCCTCGAGCTCATCGGCGTCGATCCGGCCGGCCCAGAACGCTTCGACGGCCTTCTTGAGTTCGCGACGACGCCCGATTCTCGGGTAGCCGAGGATCGTCCCGGTGGGGAATGCGGAAACGGTGGTGGTCATCAGTAGTCCTTCGTGGAGTGAGTACCGGCAGTGGTGCTGGCAGCGGGGCTGGTGGAGGCAACGGTCGAGGGCGGGAGCTGGGGTGCGGCAACCGGTGCGACCGGCGTGAGCGCTCCCGCCCGGTCGAGAACGGCGAGCACGGTCTCGTGCTGGTTGAAGGCATAGAGGTGCAGGCCGGGAGCGCCGCCCGCCATGAGCTTCTCGGCCAGCGCGGCGGCATGGCTGATGCCGATCTCCCGCTGGCCTTCCGCGGTGGGCTCCACCTCGAGCTGGATCGACAGATCGGCGGGCAGTTCCTCTCCGGAGAGCTCGAGGATGCGGCGCAACCGGCCCGGGCTGGTGACCGGCATGATGCCGGGCAGGATCGGGAATTCCACACCCGCCTCCCTGGCCCGCTGGATGAAGCTCAGGTAGTGGTCGGCGTGGAAGAAAAGCTGGGTGATGGCCAGGTTCGCGCCGGCGGCCTGCTTGGCCAGCAGGGTGTCGATGTCCTGGGCCGTGGAGCGCGAGCGTGGGTGCCCGTTCGGGAAGGCTGCGACGGCGATGCGCACATGCTCACGTTCGGTCTTGACCGCGCGAGCCTGCGGCAGGCCGGGGATCGGTGTCTCCTGGTAGGGCACCCGTTCGGCCTGTACCCGATGGATGAGCTGTACGAGCTCGCCGGCGCTGTGCAGGTCGCCGAGGAACGCATCATCCTCGGTCGCTCCCGCCGGCGGGTCCCCGCGCAGGGCGAGGAAGCTGCGCACACCGGCGTCGAGGAACTCGCGGATCAGGCTGCTGGCCTGGGCATGTGACGACCCCACGCAGGTCAGGTGTGCCATCGGGTCCACCGGGGTGGCCGTGCGGATGTAGCGCAGTACGTCGAGGGACGAGGTGCGGGAGGAACCGCTGGCGCCGTAGGTCACCGAGATGAACTCGGGGCCGGCCGCCGCCAGGGTGTCGATGGTGGCGTGCAGGGCCGTCGTGGCGGCATCCGTTATGGGCGGGTACAACTCGAACGAGAACGGGGTGGAGGGCGGACAGGCAGGATCTGCAGCTGTGGACGCATCGGCTGCGCTCATGGTTCCTCATTCGGCATGGTCGGTACAACTCGAAGGGCCGGGCGGCCGCGGACTGCCGGCGTGAAAACCAGGCGGTCGATCGCGGGCGGGTGCCGGGCTCGGCTGTCGCTCCATGCCGGGCGGATGGTGCTCCCGGCAACGAATGAGATGACTCTAACAACGGGGCTCAGCGACGCGCATCCGCATAGCCGAATGTTACGTTCGCGGCCATAATGGGGCCATTAAACGCCGAGAGGCGGCCCTCGCGTCTCCGGGGAGATGCGGGGGCCGCCTGGCGGGCGGAAGGGGTCCTAGGCGGTGACGGCCGGAGCCACCACGAACGGCGTGAACTGGGCCTCGATGCCGGGCGAGACGAGCGCCGTCACCAGGGTGCCGGTTTCGGCGTAGTCCAGCGCGAGTACCTTGCCCTGGCCGTGCAGGATCGGGATGAGGTCACCGCGGTCGTACGGAATGAGCAGGTCGAGCCGGATTTCCGGTCGGGGAAGCATGGTCTCGACTGCCGTGAGCACGGCGTCGATTCCTTCGCCGGAGCGCGCCGAGACGAAGATAGCCTGCGGTGAGAGTCCCCGCAGCACGAGTCGGTCGTCGTCGCTGACCAGGTCGCTCTTGTTGAACACGACCAGCTCGGGGATGGCGCTGGCGCCGACCTCACCGATGACCTCCCGCACCGTGGCCAGCTGGCTGGCCGGGTCGGGGTGTGACGCGTCGACGACGTGGATGATGACGTCGGAGTCCGCGACCTCCTCGAGGGTGGAGCGGAATGCCTCCACCAACTGGTGCGGCAGGTTGCGCACAAAACCGACGGTGTCGGTGAAGGTGTACAGCCGGCCGTCCGCGGTGCTGGACTTGCGCACGGTGGCGTCCAGGGTCGCGAACAGGGAGTTCTCGACGAGCACCCCGGCCTTGGTGATGCGGTTGAGCAGGCTGGACTTGCCGGCGTTGGTATACCCGACGATGGCCACTGAGGGCACCGCGTTGCGCTTGCGGTTGGCCCGCTTGGCCTCGCGGGCGGGCTTCATCTCGATCATCTGCTTGCGCAGCCGGGACATCCTCGTGTGAATGCGGCGACGGTCGAGTTCGATCTTCGTCTCGCCGGGTCCGCGCGAGCCCATGCCGGCTCCGGTGCCACCGACCTGGCCACCCGCCTGGCGGGACATCGAGTCGCCCCAGCCGCGGAGGCGGGGAAGCAGGTAGGCGAGCTGGGCGAGTTCGACCTGCGCCTTGCCCTCCCGGCTCTTGGCGTGCTGGCTGAAGATGTCGAGGATCACGGCGGTGCGGTCGATGACCTTCACCTTGACCACGTCTTCGAGGGCACGCCGCTGGCTGGGCGCGAGTTCGGAGTCGGCGATCACGGTGTCGGCGCCGAGGGCGGCCACGATGGAGGCCAGTTCGAGGGCCTTGCCCTTACCGAGATAGGTGCTGGGGTCGGGGGTGGCACGGCGCTGCAACAGGCCGTCGAGCACGGTGGCGCCGGCGGTTTCGGCCAGGGCGGCGAGCTCACGCATGGAGTTCTCGGCGTCAAGCAGGCTGCGGGCGGAGTAGACGCCGATCAGCACCACGTTTTCGAGGCGCAGCTGGCGGTATTCGACCTCGGTGACGTCTTGCAGTTCGGTGGAGAGTCCGCCGACACGACGCAGGGCGTTTCGGTCTTCACGTTCGGTCTGTTCACCGTCGTGGTCGCCTCCGTCGAAGCCGCCGTCGGCCGGGCGGGCCTGCAAGGCCTGTGCCGATCCGCTTGCGAACAGGGAGTAGCCGGACGAACGGCTCTCGGCGCTGGCCAGCACGCGCGCAACTACATCGTCATCGTCGTGTGGAGCGGTTGATTCAGTCATTGCTTTAACTCTAGTTCCTCTTCTTTCGATAAGTTCGTTGTATGGCTTCCGAACACTATTTCTCGTCGGCTCCGGGCAGCGACCTGAAATTGCGGCAGATCACCGTGAAGATCGCCGGTGCAATCCGCGAGGTCACGACCGCGAACGCGATCTTCTCCCCGAACACATCGACACCGGCACCAAGGTGCTGATGCGTGAGGCTCCCGAACCCTCCGGCGGCGGCCACATCCTGGACCTCGGCTGCGGCTGGGGTCCGATCAGCCTGCACCTGGCCCTAGCCGATCCCTCGGCCACGGTCTGGGCCGTGGACGTCAATGAGCGAGCCCTCGAACTGGTGCGGTTGAACGCCACCAACTTGGGCCTCACCAACATCAACGCCGTGCTGCCCGCGGATGTTCCCGAGTCGGTGTCGTTCGCCGGCATCTGGTCGAATCCGCCCATCCGGGTGGGCAAGGCGGAGCTGCACGCCATGCTCAGCCACTGGCTGCCCCGCCTGACTCCGGGTACGGATGCCTGGCTCGTCGTGCAGCGCAACCTCGGTTCTGACTCTCTGCAGCGCTGGCTCGCCGACGAGTTCCCCGACACCCTCGAGGTCTCCCGCTACGCCATGGACAAGGGCTTCCGCATCCTGCGCACCCACCGCCTCCCCTCCCGCGAACTGTGAGTTAAGCACCCAAAAACGCGCGTTTTCGGGGCTTAAGTCACAGTTCGCGGAGGGGGACGGGCGGGTTAGGCCAGGTGCAGGGTGCCGTCGAAGACGAGTTCGGCGGGACCGGAGAGCGAGACGTGCTCGCCGTCCTCGGTGGGGAACATGCGTACGCCCAAGACACCGCCGGGGACCTCGACACGCCACTGGTTGGGGCGCCGGCGCCGGCCCAGTGCCGGGTGGCCAGCGCGGCCGCGACGGCGCCGGTTCCGCAGGAGAGGGTTTCCCCGCTGCCGCGTTCGTGCACGCGCATCCGGATGCGGCCCACTCCGTCGACCACGAGCGGGTCGTGCGGCAGGACGAACTCCACGTTGGCACCGTCGGCGGGTTCGGGGTCGAGCTGCGGAATGAAGGTGAGGTCGGCGCTCTCGAGCTCGTCGGCATCGGCGAGAGCCACGACGACGTGCGGGTTGCCCACGTTGATGCCGAGGCCCGGCCGGGCCACCGCAAGGTTCTTGGCCCGCACGAGGGTCTCCCCCGGCTCCAGCCGCCAGCGGCCCAGGTCCACCTGGTACCCCGTGGCGTTGCGCTGCAGGTCGCGCACTCCGCTGCGCGTGCCGATGGGCAGGGTCTCCCCCGGTCCCAGTTCGACGAGGCCCTGCTCGAGCAGGAAGCGGGTGTAGACGCGGATGCCGTTGCCGCACATCTCCGACACGGTGCCGTCCGCGTTCCAGTAGTCCATGAACCACTCGGCGGTGTCGTCCTCGGCCAGCGCCGCGGCGCCTGCCTCGAGGTTGGCCGAGCGCACGGCACGGATGATGCCGTCGGCTCCCACACCGAAACGGCGATCGCAGATGCCCTGGATCTGCTCCGGGGTGAGGTCGAGGGTTCCGTCCGGATCCGCGATGAGCACGAAGTCGTTGCCGGTGCCGTGCCCCTTGGTGAAGTGGAGATCGATGCTCATCTGATCAGTTTAGGGACTCGGGCGCATCGATCCGTCGGCCATCGGTCTGCCGAAAGCCGGCAGTGGTGAGTGGGCGCCGTCAGAGCGCGGACAGATACCGGGCGGCCTGGTCGACCCTGTCGGTGTCGTCGGCGTCGATCCAGTGCGTGTGCGGGTCGCGTTTGAACCAGCTCACCTGCCGGCGGGCGTAGCGCCGGGTGAGCTGCTGGGTCGCTTCGATCGCCTCGGCCTGCGAAAGCGTTCCGCGAACCTGGCCGAGCGCCTGTGCGTAGCCGATCGCGCGGCTGGCCGTGACACCGCCCTCCAGCCCCGCAGGGATCAGCCCCTGCACCTCGTCGACGAGGCCGGCCGCCCACATCCGGTCCACTCGGGCATCCAACCGCGGGGTGAGCACCTCGCGCTCCAGGCGCAGGCCGAGCGTCACGGCGGGCATCCAGTAGACGGGGTCGCCCGGCAGCACGGCCACGTGCGGTGCGCCGGTGAGTTCGACGACCTCGAGGGCCCGCACGAGTCGGCGGCCGTTGCTGGCGCCGATGCGCAGGGCGGAGGCCGGGTCGACGGTTTTCAGCCGGTCGTAGAGCAGGCCAGGACCCTGCTCGGTCAGCTCGGCCTCGAGCCGGGCACGAAGCACGGGGTCGGTGCCGGGGAATTGGAAGTCGTAGACGACGGAGGAGACGTAGAGGCCGGATCCGCCGACCAGGATCGGAACGGCGCCACGCTCGACGATGTCGGTGATCGCGGCCCTGGCCTCGACCTGGTACCGGGCGACGGTGGCTTCGTCGGTCACCTCGAGCACGTCGAGCAGGTGATGCGGCACCCCACGGCGTTCGGCGACCGGCACCTTGGCGGTGCCGATGTCCATGCCGCGGTACAGCTGCATGGCGTCGGCGTTGACGATCTCGGCCGGCCGGCCGGCCGTGATCAATCGTTCGGCCAGGTCCAGGGACAGCTCGGATTTGCCGGTCCCTGTCGGCCCGACGATGACAACGAGCACCGGGTTCTAGCGTTCCTGGTCGTCGACGGGGTAGATCGGGATGGTCGTGGCGCCGCCGTGCTGGTTGAGGTTGGTGAGGTTCAGCGCGGCCGGGCCACCCACTCGCAGGGTCGGCAGGCCCAGCGAGACTGCGCTGCCGGTCGAGCCGGCCGTGGTGGGCACACCGCAGGACTCCGCCTGCTCGCGGTCCCAGGCATCCCCGGCGATGGTGCGGCGGATGCGGAGCGGCGCGCCGTCGAGGGAGTCCGCGATGAGGTGGAACGGCGCGGCCTGCGTGACCGTGACGGTGACCATGTCGCCGGGTCGGGGCAGTTCGGAGCCGGCGGGCACATCGAAGTGCACCAGGCGGCTGTCGGGCGCCCGCCCGCTCAGCCGGTGGGTGTCGGAGTCCTTGCGGCCCTCACCGTTGGCGACGAGCAGTTCGACCTCCCGGCCGACCACTTTGGTGTTTTCCTCCCAGGAGATGCGTTCCTGCAGGGCGATCAGGCGCTCGTAGCGGTCCTGCACCACGGCCTTGGGCACTTGGTCGGCCATGGTGGCCGCGGGGGTGCCCGGGCGGATCGAGTACTGGAAGGTGAAGGCGGTGGCGAACCGGGATTCTTCGACGACGCGCATGGTCTCGAGGAAGTCCTCCTCGGTTTCGCCGGGGAAGCCGACGATGATGTCGGTGCTGATCGCGGCGTCGGGCATCTGGGCGCGCACGCGCTCGAGGATGCCGAGGAACTTGGTGGAGCGGTAGGAGCGGCGCATGGCCTTGAGCACCCGGTCGGAGCCGGACTGCAGCGGCATGTGCAACTGCGGCATCACTGCGGGGGTGTCGGCCATGGCGTCGATGACGTCGTCGGTGAACGCGGCGGGGTGTGGGCTGGTGAAGCGGATGCGCTCCAGCCCCTGGATCTGGCCGGCCGCACGCAGCAGCTTGCCGAAGGCCAACCGGTCGCCGAACTCGACGCCGTAGGAGTTCACGTTCTGTCCGAGCAGGGTTACCTCGATGGCGCCGTCGTCGACGAGTGCCTGGATCTCGGCGAGGATCTCGCCGGGGCGGCGGTCCTTCTCCTTGCCGCGGAGGGCCGGGACGATGCAGAAGGTGCAGGTGTTGTTGCAGCCGACCGAGATGGACACCCAGCCGCTGTAGCTGGAGTCGCGCTTGGTGGGCAGGGTGGACGGGAAGGTCTCCAGGGACTCAAGGATCTCGAGCTGCGCCTCACCGTTGTGCCGGGCGCGTTCGAGCAGGCTGGGCAGCGACCCCATGTTGTGGGTTCCGAACACCACGTCGACCCAGGGGGCCTTGGCCAGGATGGTGGCCTTGTCTTTCTGGGCCAGGCAGCCGCCCACGGCGATCTGCATGCCCGCGTGCTTGCGCTTGACCGAGGCGAGGTAGCCGAGGTTGCCGTAGAGCTTGTTGTCGGCGTTCTCCCGCACGGCACACGTGTTGATCACCACGATGTCGGCCTCGGCGCCAGCCGCGGACACGTACCCGGCGGCCTCGAGCGAGCCGCTCAGCCGTTCGGAGTCATGCACGTTCATCTGGCAGCCGAAGGTGCGCACCTCGTAGGTGCGGGCCCGGCCGGCGTCGTCCCTCGCCGCCGCCGACGGAGCGATGACTGTCGTCGTGTGCGGCGACGGGTCGAGGGACGACGGGGTGGCCAGGGATGGTGCGGTGACGCTGCTCATAGTTCCCTCAGCTTACGCTTGCGCGCGGCCGGCCGGATCAGCGGAAGCGCACCGTGGAGGCCCGGCCGGAACCGCGCCGGGACGCCAGGGCGGCCTTGACGGCGTCGCGCACGACGGACGAGGCGTAGCCCTTGCGCATCAGGAAGCCGGTGAGCCTCCGGTCGATGGTGGCGTCGTCGAAGCGGTCCAGCTGCGTCACGCGCTTGAGCGCGAGCTCCGTGGCACGTTCCGCCTCGTCGTCGGGCATCTCTTCGAGCTTCTCGGCGATCAGCTCAGCGCCCAACCCACGCTGGCGCATTTCGGCCGAGACGCCGCTGCGGCCCAACCCCTTGCGCTCGTGGTGGCTGTGCATGATCTGGTCGGCGAGCTTCTCGTCGTCGAGGTAGTGCAGTTCGGTGAACCGCTCCAGCATCTCCTGCACGGCCTCTTCGTCGATGTCGGTGGAGCGCAGCAGCTTCTCCGCTTCGACGACCGACAGGGACCGTCCGCGCAGCCGCTGCAGAAGCAGCTTCTCGGCATGGTCGCGCTCGTCCGCCGCATCGTCCGCGGCAGCATCCGCCTGATCGGTGGGGCTGGCACCCGGCAGGTAGGTCACCGGGGCCAGGCCGCCACGATCGGCAGCGCGGCCCGCGGACCGCTCAGGTGAGGCCTCGAAGTGCACCATGGTGGCTAGGCGCCCTTCCGCGCGCCGGCCTTGGGAGCGATCGAGGCGACCTTGGCACCGTCGGTGCCGGTGGCCAGGCCGCTGGCCGCGGCTTCGGCGGCCGCTGCGGCGGTGGCAGCGTCGTCGGTGGCCTTCTTGGCAGCCTTGCCCTCGGCGCCCACACCGAGCTTGTTGAGGATCTTGGTCTCGATCTCGTTGGCCATATCGGGGTTGCGCAGCAGGAAGTTGCGCGAGTTCTCCTTGCCCTGGCCGAGCTGGTCGCCGTCGTAGGTGTACCAGGCGCCGGACTTCTTGACGATGCCCTGATCGACACCGAAGTCGATCAGGCTGCCCTCGCGGGAGATGCCGACACCGTAGATGATGTCGAATTCGGCCTGCTTGAACGGCGGCGCCATCTTGTTCTTGACGACCTTGACCCTCGTGCGGTTACCGACCGCCTCTGTGCCGTCCTTGAGGGTCTCGATGCGACGGATGTCCAGACGTACGGAGGCGTAGAACTTCAGCGCCTTTCCACCCGCGGTGGTCTCCGGGCTGCCGAACATCACGCCGATCTTCTCGCGCAGCTGGTTGATGAAGATCATGGTGGTGTTGGTCTGGCTGAGGCCACCGGTGAGCTTGCGGAGGGCCTGCGACATCAGGCGGGCCTGGAGACCCACGTGAGAGTCGCCCATCTCGCCCTCGATCTCGGCGCGGGGCACCAGCGCGGCCACGGAGTCGATCACGATGAGGTCGATCGAGCCGCTTCGCACGAGCATGTCGGCGATCTCGAGCGCCTGCTCACCGGTGTCGGGCTGGGAGACCAGGAGGGCGTCGATGTCGACGCCGAGCTTCTTGGCGTATTCCGGGTCGAGGGCGTGCTCTGCGTCGATGAACGCGGCGATGCCGCCGTTCTTCTGCGCGTTGGCGATGGCGTGCAGGGTGAGGGTGGTCTTACCCGAGGACTCCGGACCGTAGATCTCCACGATGCGGCCACGGGGCAGCCCGCCTATGCCGAGGGCGACGTCCAGTGCGATCGACCCGGTGGAGATGGTCTCGACGGGTGCGCGCTCGTCGCTGCCGAGGCGCATGACCGAGCCCTTGCCGAACTGGCGGTCAATCTGGGCGAGGGCGGTGTCGAGTGCCTTCTCGCGGTCTGCTGCTGATGCCATGGTGTGCTCCTTTGGGTCGTGCGCGTGGCGCCTATAGGCTGTCGTTTCGCTCACCGGGAGGAACCCGGTGACCGTCCTCGACAAGGCAGGTGCGCAGGTCGTTGACGAGCCCGACTGTACGCGGCGCCTCCGACACTGGCCGGTCGACACCGCGACGGTGGATAACCCGTCCTCGACTTCTACTGTGGAGGAGCCTACCAATAACCGAACAGGTATTCGACGCTCGTGGGGCGTGTCGGATACCCGGTGTTCGAATCCCTGGCGCTACCGCCCGGCCGCCCGACGAAACGACGAACGGCCCGGGTGGAGGTCCGGGCCGTTCGATGTTCATGATGTCGCTGCCGTGGGTGGGTGCCGCTGCCGGAGGCAGTGCGCCGAGTAGGTCAGCTACGGGCCGGCGGCAGGCCGGCACCGTGGCGCCGGGCGGGCGGCACATCGGTTTCGTCGCAAAGAGCCAACCAGACGTCCCGGGCTGGAACACCGCCCGCGAGGGCCTGGTCGGCCGTGCGGCCGAGCGGACCGAGCACCAGGTCCCTCGTGAGGACCCGGCCGTAGCTCTCGCCGAACTCGTCTTTCAGGGCTTGGCGGAATTCGCTCAATCGCATAGCGCGCTCTGCTGTTCTGGGTTAATACGCTCTGGGTGGGTCAACCGATGGTGGCCGATTCAGCGCACCATCATGCTGGCGTCGAACTTGGCAACCAGCTCGTCGGGCACGGTGTCGGGGAACCTGTCGATTCCTTCGATCACGGCCAAACGGTCGCCGACTTCGCGCATGATGACTGAGATCGGGGTCTCCAACGCCTCTGCGACGGAGGCCAGGATCTCAGATGAGGCTTCCTTCTGACCGCGCTCCACTTCGGACAGGTAGCCGAGGGCCACACTGGCCTTGCTCGCAACCTGACGCAGCGTGCGCCCCTTCTGCAGGCGGAAGTCCCTGAGCACATCGCCGATTTCCTGACGAACAAGAATCATCGGAACCTCCTTCTTCGTGCTGTCTGAACTGCTGGGGCCCACTCAACCGGTCAGTTTCGTGTGGCGGATGGCCAACAGTACCTTATCCATCCGACACCTCGAGATTACCGAGGATGACTGGACTTTTCTTGTGAATATGTGTTCTGTAACCCACCGGTAACACGAACTATTCCGTGAATTCCAGCTTTCCAGATTCCATCAGCTGACACACAGCTTCAAGTGCGCGATACACGGCCTGCGCGCGGATCTGGGCCCGGTCTCCGGTGAGGTGGAGCGGTATGGCCCGCACCTTATCCCCGATTGCGATTCCCAGAAAGACCGTGCCGACCGGTCGGCCATCCTGTTCGTCGGGGCCGGCGACCCCCGTGGTGGCCAGCCCGACGTCGGCCGCACGACCGTCGACCGCCAGCGCGGCCCTCACACCGGTGGCCATCTGCCGGGCGACCTCGGGGTGCACAGCCCCCTCTCCGGCCAGCAGCTCGTCGTCCACGCCCAGCAGGGTGTGCTTGAGGGCGGTCCGGTAGGCGACGACTCCCCCGAGCACGACGGCGGATGCGCCGGGGATACGCACAAGCTCGGCCACGAGCAGCCCGCCGGTGAGAGACTCCGCGACTGCGATGGTGAGCTGTCGAGAGGTGAGGAGGGCGACCAGCGCGGCCGCGGCATCCGTCTGCACGGACTCGGCGAACCCGGCAACCTCGGCGTCACCGGTGGGTTCGGTCCGCGCGGACGACTCGGGCACAGGCGGCATGGGCGCTCAGGCCTGGGTCGAGGACTTGGGCTGCCGGTTCTCCCGGCGGGCGGCAACCAGGTACTCGACGCCGGTGTAGACGGTGAGGACCACGGCGATGGTCATGGCGACGCCGTTGACCCAGTGGATCCAGTCACCGAAGACCAGCCACAATGGCAGCAGGGCCAGAGAGATGGCCACGGATTGCATGATGGTCTTGAGCTTGCCGCCCCGGGAGGCGGGGATGACCCGGTCGCTGAGCATCACGAAGCGGAAGACCGTGATGCCGATCTCGCGCACGAGGATGATCACGGTGACCCACCAGGGCAACTCGGCGAGGATCGAGAGGCCGATCAGGGCCGCGCCCGTGAGGATCTTGTCGGCGATCGGGTCGAGCAGCTTGCCCAGGTCGGTGACGAGGTTGTACCGGCGGGCGATGGCGCCGTCCACGCCGTCGGTGGCGATTGCCACGATGAAGAGCACGGCGGCCCACCAGCGCAGGGCCCCGTCCGCGCCGTTGTCGGCCAGCAGCATCCAGAAGAACACGGGTGCCAGCAGGATGCGCACGATGGTGATGAGGTTGGGCAGGTTCCAGTTGCTTCCACCGGTGGTGTTCGCCATGATCAGTCCCTGTCGGTGAGTTGCCAGGCGTCCTCGTCCGAGTCGCCTTCTTCCTCAGCGTACCCTTCACTCATCTTCGCCACCGGGTCGTCGGCGTAGCGAGGGTCGGGCTCGGGCTGTTCGTGCGCCTGCGCTCGCTGGGACTCCTCGAACTGGGTGCGGGCGGTGGCGGCGTGGTGCTCGGCATCCGACCCGCGCAGCTTGGCCAGCACGGCCGGCAACTGTTCGGCCGTGACGAGCACGTCACGGGCCTTCGAGCCCTCGGACGGGCCGACGATCTCCCGGGACTCGAGCAGATCCATCAGGCGGCCGGCCTTGGCGAAGCCCACCCGGAGCTTCCGCTGCAGCATGGAGGTGGAGCCGAACTGGGTGGAAACGACGAGTTCCGCGGCGGCGAGCAGCACCTCGAGGTCATCGCCGATGTCGGAGTCGATCTCCTTGCGGGGCGCTTCGGCCGAGACATCGGGCCGGTAGTCGGGCCGGGCCTGCTGGGTGACGTGCTTGACGACCTTCTCGATCTCGGCTTCGTTGACCCAGGCGCCCTGCACTCGCAGGGCCTTGGAGGCGCCCATCGGCAGGAACAGGGCGTCGCCCTGGCCGATCAGCTTGTCAGCGCCGGGCTGGTCGAGGATGACCCGTGAGTCGGTGACGCTCGTGACGGCGAACGCCAGTCGGGAGGGCACGTTGGCCTTGATCAGGCCCGTGACGACGTCGACGCTGGGGCGCTGGGTGGCCAGCACCAGGTGGATGCCGGAGGCTCGGGCCAGCTGGGTGATGCGCACGATGGAGTCTTCGACGTCGCGCGGGGCCACCATCATGAGGTCGGCGAGCTCGTCGACCACCACGAGCAGGTACGGGTAGGGCTTGAGCTTGCGGGCACTGCCGGCCGGCAGCACGATCTCGTTGTTGACCACGGCCTTGTTGAAGTCGTCGATGTGTCGGAAGCCGAAGCTGGCCAGGTCGTCGTAGCGCATGTCCATCTCCTTCACGACCCACTGCAGCGCTTCGGCGGCCTTTTTGGGGTTCGTGATGATGGGCGTGATCAGGTGCGGGACGCCGGCATAGGCGGCCAGTTCGACGCGCTTGGGGTCGATGAGCACCATGCGCACGTCGCTGGGCTTGGCCCGCATGAGCAGGCTGGTGATCATCGAGTTGACGAAGCTGGACTTGCCCGAGCCCGTGGAGCCGGCCACGAGCAGGTGGGGCATCTTGGCGAGGTTGGCGATGACGAACCCGCCGCCGACGTCCTTGCCCACACCGATGGTCATCGGGTGGGTGCTGTTGGTGGCGGTCGTGGAGCGCAGCACGTCGCCGAGGGTGACGATCTCGCGGTCGGTGTTGGGGATCTCGATGCCGATGGCGCTCTTGCCCGGGATGGGCGAGAGGATGCGCACCTCGTTGGAGGCGACGGCGTAGGACAGGTTCTTGCTCAGCGCCGTGACGCGTTCGACCTTGACGCCCGGGCCGAGCTCGATCTCGTACTGGGTGACCGTGGGTCCGCGGGAGAACCCGGTGACGCGGGCATCCACCGAGAACTGGCTGAGCACCTCGGTGATGGACTTGACGATTTCGTCGTTGGCGGCCGAGCGGGCCTTGGCCGGCGGGCCGGCGGTGAGTGTCGTGGCGGACGGTAGAACGTAGGGCAGCGCCGGCTGTTCGCCGAATTCGTAGTCGTCGACGCTGCGGTCCACGGCGGTGGCGGCCTGGTCGAGCTCGTCCAGGGCCGGGATCACCTCGGTGAGGCCAGCGGGGTCGTCCGAGGCCAGGCCGGTGGCGCGTGGGAGCACATCGACCTCGCCGGTGTAACGCTTGATGGCTTCCTCGGCCTTGAGCAGGTCTTCAAGCACCTCGGTGCCGTAGTGATCCTGGTGCACGGGTTCCCGCGGGGACTCCAGGGCACTGTCGAAGCCACCCTTGGCCGCATCCGCGCCGTGGTTGAGCAGAGTGCTGAGAGGGTCGGCGGCCGGCGGGGCGGGGTCGTCGGAGTCGGTCGACATGGCGCTGGAGAAGTCGGGGTCTTCCTCCCGCTTGCTGGTGTTGCGTCGCCACCAGGGCAGAGCGGCATCGTCGGTCTCGTCGTCGTTCTCGGCCTCGAGGCCGTCGAGTTCGATCTGCTTGGTCTTGAGGGCCTGGATGCGCTCGTGGCGCGCCTCCTTGGCGGCCGCACGTTCCTCGGGGGCCGGCAGCGGGGCGCCGAAGAGCCAGGCGTAGAGCTCACGGCTGCGTTCGCCGATCTTGTTCGGCGGGGTCTTGGTGATGATGAAGAGGCTGAGGATCAGCAGCAGGATGACGACGATGGCCGCCCCGATCGTGGTGATCAGGAAGATCAGCGGTGCTGCGATCATCCAGCCGATGACACCGCCGGACAGGGCGAGCACCTCCACACCCTGACTGGGTGTCGGCTGGCCGCCGAAGATGTGGCACAGGCCGGACACCGTGACCAGCAGCAGAGACAGGCCGATGCCGATGCGACCGTTGTCGTGCACCGAACTCGGGTTGCGGAACAGCCAGATCGAGAAGAGCATCAGGATCACCGGCAGGGCGAAGGCGACCCGGCCGAACAGGCCGCCGAAGGTCCAGGCGTCCAGGGTCTGTGCCACCGGGTCGTTGATCAGGAACCACTCGATCACCGCTCCGGCGATGGCGAGGAGAACGAGGAAGAAGGGCAGGCCGTCGCGGCGCTCCTCCTTGGAGAGCTGCTCGGGGCCCAGAGCGCGTGCGGCGCCGCCGGCTACGTGGGCCAGGCCCATCCACATGCGAACGAAGACACTCGGTTTGGTTTCCGTCGGAGCGAACTTGACGGTCTTCTGGGTCGCGGTGCTTCCGGCCTGACCGCGCGGGGTCGTTCCGGTGCCGCGCGCAGGGGTGCTGCGGGCACGCCCGGTCGACTTAGTGCTCGTAGCCATGTGTTCCACGGTACCGCCGAGAGCCGACATCGGTGTGAGCCCACGCCCACTTTCCTGGGCGTGAGCGCTCCCCGACCCCGCGAACGATCAATAGCGGATAGCGTCGATGACCTTGACCCGCACCGCCACGAGAGCCGGCAGTAGACCGGCCAGCGCACCGACCACGGTGGCACAGGCCAGGCCCAGCAGGGCAGCCTCCACCGGGAACGGCGGGAAGTCGGTCACGGAACCCTGGGCGATGAACCCCTGGACGACCGGGTTGGTGACGATGAGCACGGCGCCGATCACGCCCACCACCCCGGCCACGAGCGTGGCCACGATGCTCTCCATCATGACGGCGAAGAACACCCGGCCCGCGGTGGCGCCGAAGCTGCGGCGCACGCCGATCTCCCGGATGCGCTGTTTCAGGGTGACCAGGGCGATGTTGACCAGACCGAGGGCACCGAGCAGCAGCACCAGGACCGCCACTCCCCCGACCAGCAGCTTGATCGACGCGAAGGGGTCGTCACCGTAGGCCGCGTAGTCCTGCCGGTTGACCGACACCTGGGTGCCGGCGCCGAGAGCTCCGGTCAGGTCCCGCTGCACCGCGGACATGATCTCGTCGCTGGCCGCCGGCGGCACCCACAACTCGTAGTTCGGGTTGAGGGTGCCCGATGCGATCTCCTCCGGCGAGGACATCGCCGTGAGCGTGTCCATCAGCAGGTACATGGCCGGCTCGGTCTCCCACGTCGACACCGGGTACACCCCGGTGATGACCGCCGTGGTCGGCGTGGCACCGAGCAGGGTGGTGGTCGGATGCGTCGCCAGGTCCGGTCGACCTATGCGGTCGTAGAAGACCTCGTTGACGAGCACCGCCGGCGCGAGACGTTCGGCGTCATCGGGCGAGAACCATCCGCCCTCGGACAGCTTCACGCGGTGCATGGTGCCATAGGGCTGGTCGACGCCGATGGCCTGCGCGGCCACGGCGCCATCCGTGAACTGCACGGTCTTGGTGGAGTACACCACCCGGCTGGCGTAGTCGATACCGTAGCGCTCGAGTTCGGTGGTCCACAGTTCCTGCATGACGTCGGCGTCGATCGGCGTGCCGTCGGCGGACGAGACGTACAGCGACAGGGTGGCCGAGCGGCCGGCGCTGCGTTCGTTCTGTTCCACGATGGCCTGCTGGGCGACAGCCCCCAGGCCGACGACGGTGGTGATAGCGCACACGGCCACGGCCACGCCGATGAGCGAGAGCATCACGCGGGTCTTGTGGATACGCAGTTCCTGCCACGCCTCGACGAACGAGCCGACCACGTTGCTGATCAGGCGGTTCATGCTGAGACCACCTCGAGGGCGTCTCCGGCGGATGTCGCAGGACCGGTGACGGCCGCCGGCTCCAGCGCGCCGACAGTGGTGAGGATGCCGTGGTCCAGGCGCAGGTGCCGGGTCGCCAGTGCGGCGATGGCGGGGTCGTGGGTGATGGTGATCAGGGCGGCGCCGGAGCCCGTGGCGACCTCGTCGAGCAGCGCCATCACGTCGGCGCCGGTTTCGAGGTCGAGCGCTCCGGTGGGTTCGTCAGCCAGGATCAGGCGTGGGCCGCGCACAAGGGACCGGGCGATGGCCACCCGCTGCTGTTCACCGCCGGAGAGCCTGTCGGGCATGGCGCCCAGCCGATGGCCGAGGCCCACTCGCTCCAGCATCTCGGTGGCGATGCGGGCGCGCTGCCAGAACTGCTTGCCCTGTGCGTAGAGCAGCGGGGTCATCACGTTCTCGAGCGCGGTGCGACCCTGCAGCAGGTTGAACTGCTGGAAGATGAAGCCCACGTCGCGCCCGCGGACCCGGTCGCGTTCGGCGGACGAGAACGATCGCACGGGCCGGCCGTCGAACTCGAGGTCACCCGAGGTGGGGTTGTCGAGCAGGCCGAGCAGGTTGAGCAGGGTGGACTTGCCTGAGCCGCTGCGGCCGACGATAGAGACCCGGTCCCCCACCGCCACGTCGAGGTCCACGCCGGACAGGATCGTCAGCGGCGGAGCGTCGATCAACTGGACGGTACGGGTGACTCCGGCCAGGTGCAGCAGAGTCAATGGAGAGTCATTCCCGTGTCGGCGCAGATCTCGCCGGGGTTCGAGCAGTCCGACGGGGCCACGGCCCCGGGCACGAACTGGTTGATCAGGTCGCCCTCGGCGAGCCCGGAGACGACCTCGACCGAGGTGCCGTCGTTCATGCCCAGGGTCACCGGGCGTTCCTCGGTGCTGCCGTCGGGCAGTGCGAACCAGACGACGCCGGTTTCGGCGGAGCCCTTCACAGCGGTCGTCGGCACGACGAGCACGTTCTCGACCTTGCCGCCGGCGATGGTGATCTGGGCCGCCAGCCCCGGGAACACCGTGACCTCGGCGGGGATGGCGCAGCTCACGGTGGTGCCGGAGGCACCGGTCGTGCCGGTGGACGTGCCGGCACCTGGGGTGCCGCCGGTTCCGCCGGTTCCGCCGGCATCCGCCCCGGCGAGCGGGGTGCTGATGCGCAGGCCCGAGCAGGTGAACGGGGCCGGCCCGTTGGTGATGGCGATGGAGGCCTCGGTGGGCTGGGTGACCAGCCGGTACTGCTGCTCCGGGCTGAGCGAACCGCTCACGGAGTAGGTGGGCGGGGCCACCTGGCCGGTGATGTCGCCGATCGCGACGGCCTGGCCGTGGATGACGGTGAGCGCGCTGAGCACGCCGTCCGCGGGCGCGAAGACCTTCTCATAGGTGATCGCGGGCTTGGGCTGGTTGATGGTGACGAGCCCGGTGGCGGCATCCGTCGTCTCGACCGGGTCGCGCACGGTCTCGACCTTGATGTCGTAGATCTTGTCGCCCGCGGTGACGGTCTGCCCGGCGGTGAAGAAGATCTCGTCGACGGTGCCGATGGCCACGGCCTTCACCGGAACGGCGGCGTCGGCCGCCACGGTGCCTGGCAGGGTCACATCATTGGTGATGGTGCCCAGGGCCACCGGAACCTGCGGTTCGACGATCTGGCCGGTCGGCTGCGCCGGGTCGAGGGCCTCGGCGGTGTCGGCGAAGAACGCCAGCTTCACCAGGGCCACGGCGATGGCCGCAATCACCAGGAGTCGGAGGATCGGAAAGACCCATTTGCGCATCACATTCACTGATTCCCCCATACCTGGTCGCACCTCAACGGTGTCGGCTGGCTCGAGCCTAGGGGAAACGCCTGCCCGGCCGATGGGCTTACGGCCAATATCCTCCTGGAGGATGACATCCGTTTACTGGGGGTGTAGCCGGGCTCAAAACGCCGTCAACCCCGGCGCCGAGGCGGCCGGGGGTTGGCGGATGGTGCGGTGTGGCGGGTGTTACGCCTCGATGATCATGGGAACGATCATGGGGCGACGGCGGAACGACGCCTGCACCCAACGGCCGACCGTGCGGCGCACGACCTGCGTGAGCGCGTAGGTGTCGTGGCTGCCGCTCTGGGCGGCTTCGGCCAGCGCGGCCTCGATCTTGGGTCGCACGGAGTCGAAAACCGAATCGTCTTCGGCGAAGCCCTTGGCGTGGATCTCCGGACCGGTGATGATCTTGCCGGTGGACTTGTCGACCACGACGATGATCGAGATGAAGCCCTCTTCGGCCAGGGTGCGGCGGTCGGTGAGGTCGGCTTCGGTGATCTCGCCCACGGTGGAACCGTCGACGTAGACGTAGCCGAGGTCGAGCTGGCCGACCTTGGTGACCTTGCCGTTGCGGAGGTCGAGCACGGTGCCGTCTTCGGCGAGGATCGCGTTCTCGACGGGCACCCCGCTCTGCACGGCGAGCTTGGCATTGGCCACCAGGTGGCGGTACTCGCCGTGCACGGGCAGCACGTTCTTGGGTCGCAGCACGTTGTACACGTAGAGCAGTTCGCCGGCGGCAGCGTGTCCGGAGACGTGCACCTTGGCGTTGCCCTTGTGCACGACGTTGGCGCCGAGCTTGGTGAGGCCGTCGATGATGCGGTAGACCGCGTTCTCGTTGCCGGGGATCAGGCTGGAGGCCAGGATGACGGTGTCGCCGGGGCCGACCTCGATCTGGTGCTCGTTGTTGACGATGCGGCTGAGCACAGCCATCGGCTCACCCTGCGAACCGGTGGACATGTAGACGATCTTGTTGTCCGGGATGTTCCCGGCCTTCTTGAAGTCGATGAGCACACCATCGGGCACCTTGAGGTAGCCGAGGTCGGCGGCGATGGTCATGTTGCGCACCATCGAGCGGCCCAGGAGCGCCACACGGCGTCCGTTGGCGTGGGCGGCGTCGAGCACCTGCTGCACGCGGTGCACGTGGCTGGAGAAGCTGGCGATGACCACCCGGCGCGGGGCGCGGGCGATGACGTCTTCGAGCACCGGGCCGATGGCGCGCTCGCTCGGGGTGAACCCGGGAACGTCGGCGTTGGTGGAGTCGACGAGGAACAGGTCGATTCCTTCGACGCCGAGGCGGGCGAAGTCGCGCAGGTCGGTGATGCGGTTGTCCAGCGGCAGCTGGTCCATCTTGAAGTCACCGGTGTGCAGCACGCTGCCGCCCTCGGTCTTGATGGCCACGGCGAGGGCGTCGGGGATGGAGTGGTTGACCGCGACGAACTCGAGGTTGAACGGGCCGAGACGCTCCTTCTGGCCCTCCTTCACCTGCAGGGTGTAGGGGGTGATGCGGTGTTCCTTGAGCTTGGCCTCGATGAACGCCAGCGTCAGGCCGGAGCCGATCAGCGGGATGTCCTGGCGGAGCTTCAGCAGGTACGGGACGGCGCCGATGTGGTCTTCGTGGCCGTGCGTGAGCACGACACCGACGATGTCCTTGAGGCGGTCCTTGATCGGGGTGAAGTCCGGCAGGATCAGGTCGACGCCGGGCTGGTGCTCTTCGGGGAACAGCACGCCGCAGTCGACGATCAGGATCTTGCCGTTGATTTCGAAGGTGGTCATGTTCCGGCCGATTTCGCCGAGTCCGCCGATGGGCGTGACGCGGAGAGTCCCCTTGGGGAGCGCGGGCGGTGCGTATACGTCGTTGGGCATAAGCCCTCCTATATGTGGAGTTGGTGGTACTGGAGTTTGTGGTGCGTTGGTGTTTCTTTTAGCGTGTGGTTCCGGCGACCTTGGGCAGCGCACCACCGGCGGCGGCGTTGCGGTCCGGACGGAAGTTGGTGAAGTCGACGCCCGGGATGTTGCGGACCAGGTCGATCTCGTCTTCGATCATGGCGGCCTCGGATTCCTCCGGGCCGACGAGGGGCAGGCGCACGCGGGGGCTGCCGATGCGGCCCAGCCCGTGCAGGATGTACTTGGCCGCGACCGTGCCGGGCACGTGCGTCATCACAGCGCGCACGAGCGGTTCGAGCTGCTGGTGCGCCAGAGTGGCGGCCTTGAGATCGCCGGCATTGACCGCATCCACCATCTGGCGGTACGGGGTGGCGGCGATGTTCGCGGTGACGCCGATCAGGCCGGTGGCGCCGATCGACAGGTGCGGCAGCACGTTGGGGTCGTCGCCGGAGAAGTAGAGCAGGTCGGTTTGGTTGAGCACCCGGCTGACCTGGGCGAGGTCGCCCTTGGCGTCTTTCACGGCGAGGATGTTGGGGTGCTTCGCGGCGCGCAGGATCGTCTCGTAGGTGATCGGGATGCCCGTGCGGCCGGGAATGTCGTACAGGATGACCGGCAGGTCGGTGGCATCCGCGATCATGCGGAAGTGCGTGAGCACGCCGGCCTGGGTGGGCTTGTTGTAGTACGGCGTGACGATCATGTTGCCGTCGGCACCGGCCTTCTCGCTCTGCTTGGCGAGCTGCATAGCGTGCGCGGTCTCGTTCGAGCCGCCGCCGGTGATGATCTTGGCGCGGCCGGAGGCGACATCCTTGCCCACCTCGACGAGCCGGATCTTCTCCGGGTCGGTGAGGGTGGAGGTCTCCCCGGTGGTTCCGGTGACCACGATGCCGTCTGCTCCCGCGGTGATGACGTCGTCGATGTGCTTCTCGACGCCGGCCCAGTCGACCTCTCCGTCTGCGGTGAACGGAGTCACCAGGGCGACAAGGACCTGCCCGAAAGGGTTGAAAGGAGTAGACACGTTTTACAGGTTATCGTCTAGCGCGCCCTCTCGCGCCGCCCCGGGTCCTCCTGCGCGCGTTAAAAGCCTGGCGGAGGGTGCCGGCCGACGTCGTACGACGTCGCGGAAGACCTGCGGAGCGGCGCCGTAATCTGCCGTCACACGAGCGACCGGGCGCAGGGCGCGGCGTAATCTCGCCTGCATGACCCCGGCCGCCGCTCTGATTGTGTTGCTGCTGCTGGTCGCACTGTCGACCGGGTTGGGCCTGCTCTGGCGGCACCGGCAGGGCACCGTGTCGGTGGCGGCACGAGGCGTTCCGGCGACGGCACCGTCACTGCGGCCGAGCTGGGCCTGACCAGAGCGGATGCCCGACTGAGTTCGGCCGGCATGCGACGTTGTTGCAGTTCTCCACCGAGTTCTGCTCCCGCTGCCCGGGCACGAGCGTGCTGCTCGCCCAGGTGGCTGCCGGCCGCCCCGGTGTGAACCACGTCGACGTGGATCTGACCCACCGGGCCGACCTGGCCCGACGGTTCAACATCCTGCAGACGCCCACCACCCTGGTACTGGATGCGGCCGGCACCGTGCGTGCCCGGGTGGGCGGGGTGCCCGACCGGGCCGCGCTGCACGCCCGGCTCGATGACCTCGCCCGCACCGACGGAGGGCGCACCGGGGCAGGCCCGAGTCCGCTCGGTTCCGCCCGACGCTCGTAACGCGGCCCGGTGCCCGTGCCGCCTGCAGTGCCCGCTCCCACCCGACGCGTCACCGCGTCGCCACCCGTACAGCCTGCTCCGCTCGACGCTTGGAGTTCCCGATGACCCCGTCCGACGCCCCCACCTCCCCCCGGCCCGCTGCACGGTCCGGCATCGACCCACGCGGCCCCCGGTTCGGTGCGGCGATCACCGCCGTGGTGCTGCTGGCGGTGATCTTTCTGGCGCTGGTCGGCGCATCCGGCCCCGCCCTCGCCCTGCTCGGCCTACAGACGGCCGTCTTTGCCTGGGGCGCCTTCGCCGGCGTGGCCCGGCACCCCTACGGGCTGGTCTACAGGGCGCTGCTGCGCCCGCGGCTCGGGGCGCCGGCCGCCCTCGAAGACCCGACGCCGCCCACATTCGCCCAGGGGGTGGGCCTACTGGTCGCCGTCGTCGGCGTCACTCTGGGCCTGGCCGGGGTTCCCGCGGGCGTTCCGATCGCCGCGGCCGCAGCGTTCGTCGCTGCGTTCCTCAATGCGGTGTTCGACTACTGCCTGGGCTGCCAGCTCTACCTCCTGCTGGTGCGCGCCCGCCTCCTCGGGCGGTCACCGGCGACCTCCTGAGTCGGCTGAACCGTCGACGGTCCCGGTTCTCGTCGACCTGAGCGTTCCCTGGAGTTTTCCCGCCCGATTCCCTGGGAACGGCCCAGGTGCCGTGAGTAGGCTGGTGATCCACTTCCAGGAGGTAACACCATGGCCCTGACCAGCGAAGCAACCACCGTATGGACCGGCGACCTGATGACCGGATCAGGCACCGTCACGCTCGATTCCTCCCACGCCGGATCGTTCCCGGTGAACTGGAAGGCGCGCGCGGAGGGCACGGCGAACACCACCAACCCCGAGGAGCTGCTCGGCGCCGCTCACGCGGCCTGCTACTCGATGGCCCTGTCCAACATCCTCGCCACCGCCGGCCACCCGCCCACCAACATCCAGACCACCGCTGCGGTCACCTTCGTTCCGGGCACCGGCGTGACGGGCAGTCACCTGCTTGTGAGCGCGAACGTGCCCGGGGTCACCGAAGCCGAGTTCGAGGCCTTCGCGCAGGACGCCAAGGTAAATTGCCCGATTTCGCAGGCGCTCGCGGGAATCGCGATCACCATCGAAGCCGAGCTGGCCTAATCGGGCCGGGGTAGACCTCATGCGCGTTCTCATCTCCGGGGCCTCCGGGCTCATCGGCACCGAACTGTCCCGCCAGCTGGAGGCCGCCGGTCACACCGTGCTGCGACTCGTGCGCCGTCCCACCCGCAGCAGTTCGGAATTCCGCTGGGATCCGGCGACGCTGACCCTGGACCCCACCGTGCTCGACGACGTCGACGCCGTGGTCAACCTGTCCGGCGCCTCGATCGGGCGGCTGCCCTGGACTCCGTCCTACAAGCGCGAGATCGTCGAATCCCGCGTGCAGGCCACTCGCACCCTCACCGACGCGATGCGGCGCAGCAGCGCGCCGCCCGCGGTGCTGGTGAACGCGTCCGCCGTGGGCGTCTACGGCAACCGGCCCGGCGAGGAACTCACCGAGGACTCCGCGCCGGGGACCGATTTTCTCGCCACCGTGGTGACGACGTGGGAAGAGGAAGCCAACCTCGCGCCGGCGGTCACCCGCGTGGTTCTCGCCCGCACCGGGCTGGTGCTGGCGAAGGGCGGCGCGCTCAAGCCGCTCATGCCGATCGTGCGGCTGGGCCTGGGTGGGCCCCTGGGCCGCGGCACCCAGAACTGGCCGTGGGTGAGTCTGCACGACGAAGCCGCCGCCATCGTGCACCTGCTGGGCTCCGAGCTCAGCGGACCGGTCAACATCACCGGCCCCACGGCGGCCACCGCGAACGACATCATCCGGGCCGTGGCTACAGCGCTGCGCCGGCCGTTCTTCATCCCCGTGCCCGAGAAGGTGCTGACCCTGGCGCTGCAGGATGCGGCCCGCCAGCTCCTGCTCGCCGACCAGCGGGTGAGTTCGGCCAAGCTGCAGGCCGACGGGTTCCGCTTCACCCACCAGACCGCGGCCGAGGCCGTGACCTGGATGCTGCGCTGACCCCGGCCGCGGCCGGGCCTCGTCGGGCCCGGCTCGAGCGGCCTGAGCAGGAGGGGCGCGGGGCCACGGCCGCCGCCCCTTCTGGCTCGAGCTCGTGCGAGTCGCGCGGGTCACGCGCCACTTCGCCCTTCCTCCCCGTCACACTCGGGCCACGCGCGGGCCCCGCGCCACTTCGCGTCCGGCACGCCACCCGCGCAGCGGCGCCTGCCCCGCGCAGCCCCATCACCCGCCGCACCCCTGCGCGTCGCGCGGGTCACACGCCGCTCCGCGGGACCTCCCCGTCACACTCGGGCCACGCGCGGGCCCCGCGCCACTTCGCCCCCGGCACGCCACCCGCGCAGAGGCGCCTGCCCCGCGCATCCCCATCCCCCGCCGCACCCCTGCGCGTCGCGCGGGTCACACGCCGCTCCGCGGGACCTCCCCGTCACACTCGGGCCACGCGCGGGCCCCGCGCCACTTCGCGTCCGGCACGCCACCCGCGCAGCGGCGCCTGCCCCGCGCATCCCCATCCCCCGCCGCACCCCTGCGCGTCGCGCGGGTCACACGCCGCTCCGCGGGACCTCCCCGTCACACTCGGGTCACGCGCGGGCCCCGCGCCACTTCGCCCCCGGCACCCGGGCCTCCAACGGGCGCTCCTCCCCAGGGCACTCAGCGCCGGACTTGTCACCCAGTGCAGGCGACAGCAGGGACCGTGGGCCGGCCGGATGCATCCTCGCCCTATGACGGAACCTCACGACGAACTATCCTTACCGCCCGAGATCTTGCTCGCCGCCGACTTCCGACGTGCCTTCGGCGCCGACCTCCGACTTCGTCGGAGCGCCGAACGTGGTCAACTGCACCGCATCGGCTGGGGTCGATACTGCCGCGCAGCAACATGGGCCGCCCTGAACCGCGACCAGCGTTACGCGCTCGTGGTGCGGGCAGCGGCCCTCGCCCGAGCAGAGCAACTGCCGCTGTCGCATCACTCGGCCGCCGTGCTCTGGCAACTCCCCTTGTTGGTGGCTTGGCCGACCGAAGTGCACTTCCTGCAGGCCAGGGCCAGTGGAGGTCGATCGGATCCCGGCATCCGAAAACACGCCGTGGGCTTCGATGAGGCGGATGTGGTTGTGCGGGACGGAGTGCTCGTCACGTCGGTGGCGCGAACCGTGATCGACCTCGCCACGGTGGTTGACCTCAGGTCGGCGGTAGCCGCAGCCGACCGGGCGCTGGCATGGGACCGCTCTGGTCGTGTCCCGCCCCTGACGGACCGCCAGACCCTCCTGGACACGTGGCACCGAATGTTGCCGTTTCGCGGATCTGTCCGAGCACGCACCGTGATCGACTTCGCTACGCCGCTATCTGGTTCGCCGGGCGAGTCGGGAAGCCGGGTGAGTATTGCGTTGGCAGGCTTTCCGGAACCCGAGCTCCAGCATCCGTTCGTGATCAACGGCCGCACGGTCTTCAGCGACTTCTTCTTTCCGCGCGAGCAGGGTGTTGGCGAGAGCGACGGGCGGGTCAAATATTTCGACCCCGTGATGCGTGATGGTCGTACGGCGGAACAGGTGGTGTACGACGAGAAGGTGCGCGAGGACATGATCCGCCTGCAAGTACGTGGCTTCGTTCGATGGGATCATGCCACGGGGATGAGCGTGCCCCGGATGACCGATCGGCTGGCGAACCTGGGGTTGATCCCTGGGCATCCCCGTCTGTTCGACCGATGAGCCAGGAGCCCCATCCGAAACGCTTCGCGGGTCAGGCGCCGGTACGCGGCGGGCGCGCCACCGGCGAAACGGCGCGTTGCCCGCGGAACTCCGCACCTAGCGCGGAGACGAGCCCGAGCGCGGGTGAGGCGCCGTTCCGCGGGAACTCGCCCGGGCGGTACCGCACGCGAGGCGCGGAGCGGGAAGGGGGATGCGGCCTCGGGAGCAACCGCTTAGGCGGCGGACTTCTCCAGGGACATCGCGGTGCGGAGCGCTGCTCGGGCGCGGCGCCGGTCGCCGGAGGCGTCGTAGGCCAGACCGAGTCGGAACCAGGCACGCCAGTCCTTGGGCGCTGCATCCACAGCCTCACGGTACTGCGGGAACTGGGCGTCGGCGGCCTCACGGTAGGGGCGGCCGCTCGGCCGGCTGGGCAGGTCGTTGACCGGGAGTTCTCCCTCAGCCTCCAGCTGCTTGACCAGACGTTCGCAACGGGCGCCGAAGAGGATCTCGCGCAGCAGGGCCCACGCGCCGATGATGGGCAGCACGATCAGGGCCACGCCGATGAGGATGCCGACGGGGTCGCCGCTCTGGATGAACAGCACGGCGCGCCAGCCGACCAGCACCAGGTAGAAGACCAGCAGCGCGGCCATCACGACAACAGCGATGCGTCCCTTCATTCGCCGGGCTCCATCTCGGCCTCTTCCGGCCCGGCCGGCGGGACGGCGGCAGCCGCGGGTTCGTCGGCCGCCGGGCCGGACAGGCCCAGGTCGATGAGTTGGTCGAGTCCCACGGTCACGCCCACGCACTCGCGGGTGGCGGCCAGGGCCACCATGATGCCGCGCTCGTAGGCTTCGGCGGAGAGCGTGTTGTGCGTGATCGTGAGGGACTCGCCCGACCCGCCGAAAATGACGTCCTGGCGGGCCAGCACCCCGGCCATGCGCAGGCTGTGCACGGGCACCGTGGCGATCTGCTGCCCCCGGGCACGCTGATCGATGTGCGGCGCGGCGACGGGCACCAGGCCGGCGCGGGCTGCGGCCATGAGCTCCGCAGTGCGCACGGCGGTTCCCGACGGGGAGTCGATCTTGCTGGACTGGTGCGCCTCGACGATCTCGATGGAGTCGAAGAACCGCGCGGCGAGGGCCGACAGGGCCGTGCCCAGCACCGAGCCGAGGGAGAAGTTGGGGATGATGACGACACCCACCGTGTCGCGACCTGTGATGCGGTGGCGTAGCGAGTCGATCCGGGACTGGGACCAGCCTGACGTGCCCACGAGCACCCGGATGCCGTTGTCCAGCGCGTAGTCGACGATGCCCTGGCTGACCGCCGGCACGGTGAGGTCGATCGCCACATCGGCGCCGAGCATCTCGGAGAGGGCGCTGGAGGAGTCGAGCCGGGCGATCAGCTCGTAGTCGGAATCGTTGTCGACCAGGTCGCAGACCAGGCGCCCCATCTTGCCCGTTGCGCCGATGACGGCCACCCGTGTTGTCATGCTGCCAATCTACCAAGCGCGGGCGTTGCCACCGGCGCGACGGCACGTAGCCTAGGGGCATGCCTGAATTCACCGAGGTCTCCGTCACGGATGCGGGATCCATCGCCCTGCTCACCCAGTACTTCAGTGACCGGGCGTCCACCTTTCCGCACGCCGGCGGCTACCGCACCACCTTCCCCACCCCGGAGCAGTTCGTACCGCCCCGCGGGCAGTTCCTGCTCGTGAGCGAGCAGCCCGAGTCGCGTACCTTTGTGGGCTGCGGCGGTATCCGTCGCATCGACGATGGCGCGGATGACGCGGTGCGGTACGAGGCCAAACACCTCTGGCTGCAGCCGCAGGTCCGCGGTCGCGGCTGGGGCGGCCTGCTGCTGGCGGAACTCGAGAAGCGGGCCAGGGACTTCGGCGCTACCGAGCTGGTGCTCGACACCAACGCCAGCCTGGAGGCCGCCGGTCGGCTCTACCAGCGCGCCGGGTACGCGGACGTGCCGGCGTACAACGACAACCCGAACGCCACGAACTGGTACCGCAAGGTGCTCGTCTAGCACCGGGCGGCGGATGCGCCCGGTCGCGGGGCGTGCGCGCCGCAGGCAGGTAGCTGTGGCACCGGTTGACCTGTTCTCACCGGTGACGTGCTAGGTTTCGGCCACGGACAACGGCGCACGAGGCGGGGGCATTCATGACGGGTCGACCGGCGCGAGCGGCGTGGGCCACAGCGGCAGTGCTGGTCTCCGGTCTCTTTCTGACCGGATGCACGGCAGATGCCACCTCGTTGGTGCGCGACTTCCTGGCCGCCGACCGCCAGCCCGATGACACCCTTCCCGCGGACATGGGAACGCCGGGCATGGATGGCGATTCGAGCCGGCTGGCGGGTTCCTTGGACGGCACCAGCTACTACCTGGCCGAGTATGTTCAGCCCGAGACTGGGACTCCCGTCATCTGTCTCATCCTGATCTCCACGGGCACCGAGTTCGGGAACTCGGCGTGCGGACCCGCCGAGCAACTCCGGACCGTGGGCAGCATGACCGGAGGGGCCACGATCGTGGAACGGGAAGATCCGGTCCCCGATGGCTGGACTCGACTGGGCGATTTCCTCATCGTCAATCCAGACGCCAGGCCCTGACCGCGTCCCACCCCGACCAGTCCGGCCAGCCCGGGCCGGTCTCGCCTAGAACAGCAGCGGGTCGGGCAGGCCGGTGCGCAGTTCGACCGGCAGGTGGCCGAGGTCGTTGTGGGTGACCAGGGACCAGGGCCGGCCGGGCTTCTGTTGCAACACGGTGAGGCCGCAGTTGGCCTGGTTGATGCTGATCCAGCGCCAGTCCGGGGCGCCGAGCACCTCACGTACAAACCAGCCGATCACGAAGTTGTGGGTGATGAGCAGGTCGTGCCGAGGCCCGCGGTGTGGGTGCAGGAATTCCGCGGCGGCGTCCTCCATCTGTGCCCGACCGGCCTCGATCTCCTCCTCGGAGACCGCGTTGAAGAACGGGGCGTAGGAACTGGGCATCTCCGGCGCCCGCCCCGATGGAACGCAGTCGAACAGCAGCGGTGACGGCTCGGGCGTGAGGGACGGCAGCCGGTCAGCGATGATCGCGGCGGTCTCGGCCGCCCGCTGCAACGGTGAATGCCAGGCCCCCGTGAACGGCACCCCACCCAGACGCTCGGCGATGAGGTGCGCCTGCCGCTTGCCCCGCGGAGACAGCGGCCCGTCCGGGAGACCGTATTCGGCATCCTGTTGCTCGCCGTGTCGCACGAGGTAGAGATATTGGGGCATCATCGCCCTTTCGGTTGAGCTGGTGCAGGCGTCCGGCCGGAGCTGGCGGTCGAACGTGGAGCGGCGGTCCTTCAGGCAGTCAGTTCACCGGCATCGACACGGGGTCGCGCGGGAAGATCCCGTCGAAGGCGTCGTCGGCGAGTGCGCCGACGGCGGAGAGGGAGAACGGCCGGGAGACCATGTCCGCGGCAAGCTGCTGTACGTCGTCGGCCGTCACCAAGGCCAAGCGGCGCAGCGCCTCGTCGAGGTCGACGAACTCGCCCAGGGTGATCTCGGATCGGCCGAGGCGGGACATCCGGGTGTCGGAGTCTTCGAGAGCCAGGGCGGATGCGCCGGAGAGCTGCCCCGAGGCACGCGTCATCTCGTCGGCGGTGACGCCGTGGTCGGCGAGCCGGTGCAGCTCGGCCAACATGATCTCGGCGACCTGCGCTGCCTTGGCCGGCGTGCAGCCGGCGTACATGCCGAAGAGGCCGGCATCCGAGTAGCCGGGGGCGAAGGAGTACACGGAGTACGCCAGGCCGCGCTTCTCGCGCACTTCCTGGAACAACCGGGAGGACATGCCGCCGCCGAAGATGGAGGTGAGCACGTTCATAACCACCCGGCGGTCGTCGTTGGCGACGAGGCCCGGCACGCCGAGCAGCAGGTTGGCCTGTTCGAGCGGGCGGTGCACGACCGTGACGGGCCGGCCCTGCTCGATCACGGCGGCCGCTCCGGAGCGCCGGCCGACGGGCGCGGCGGACACACCAAGGTCCCAGCCGGCCTGCAGCAACGCACGGGTCACGGCGGCAACGAGAACGTCATGGTCGACGGCGCCGGCCACGGTGACCACGAGGTCCTGCGGGCGGTAGTTGGCGCGGTAGTGCTCCCAGACGGCGTCGCGGGTGGCGGCGCGGATGGTGTCCGGGCTACCGCCGATCGGGCGGCCCAACGGATGTGTGCCCATCACGGCCTCGAAGAACCGCTCGTTGGCGACGTCGGCCGGGTCGTCGTCGGCCATCGCGAGTTCTTCGAGGATCACACCACGTTCGGTCTCGAACTCGGCCGGATCGAGCACCGAGGAGGTGATCATGTCGGTGAGCACCTCCACGGCCATGGTCAGGTCCCGGTCCTGCACCTTGGCGTAGTAGCAGGTGTATTCCTTGGCCGTCATGGCGTTGTGCTCGCCGCCCACGGCGTCGAACGCGATGGCGATGTCCAGGGCCGTGCGCTGCTTGGTGCCCTTGAAGAGCAGGTGCTCGAGGAAGTGTGTCGACCCGAAATGACCGGGCTGCTCGTCGCGGGATCCCACCGCCACCCAGTAGCCGATAGTGAGGCTGCGGCTGCCCGGCACCTGTTCGGAGACGATGCGCACACCGCTGGGGAGCACGGTCCGTCGCACCAGGGAGTCACCGGCGGCCCGAAACGAGAGTTCGGTTAGGTCAAGGGGAAATTCAACGGCGCCGTTCATATCGCTTCAACCTTACGACACCCCTGCGCGCGGGCCGGCCTGACCGCCGGGTTCTCCCCCGGCCACACACCGGATTCGCAGCGGGCCGACAAGCGAACTCCGACCGCTCAGGCGGATACCCGGTCCAAATCGACCATATCGGCACGGCCCAGCCGCACCGAACCGGCCGCGACGAGCGCACCCACCTGGTCGGGGTGGCTCGCGCTGGCCACCGGGGCCGCCACGCCGTCCCTGGCCAGCAGCCAGGCCAGGGCGATCGACGACGGTGCCACGCCGTGGTCCTCGGCGATGCGCTCGACGGTGCCCAGCACCTTGAGCCCCGTGCGGTTGAGATACGCGGATGCGCGCCCGGCCCGGATGGTGTCGGTGAGGTCGGCCTTGGAGTGGTACTTGCCCGTGAGGAAACCGTGCGCGAGGGCGAAGTACGGCATGACCGCCAGGCCCTGCGCGCGGGTGACCAGTGCCAGGGAGGATTCGAACGAGACCCGGTTCATCAGGTTGTACGGGGTCTCGACGGCGGCGAACCGGGGCAGCCCGTTCGCGGCGAGCACCCGGGCCTCCATCAGTCGCTCCGCGGTGAAGTTCGATGCGGCGATGTAGCGCACGGTGCCCGCCCTGATCAGGGTCTCCATGGCGGCGAGGCTCTCCTCGAGAGGAACGTCAAGGTCGTCGTAGTGGAAGTGCAGGAGGTCGATCCGGTCGGTTCCCAGCCGCTCGAGTGACGCGTGCACGGCGCCGACGATGCTGCGCGGAGACAGTCCGGGGTTGTCCCGGTTGCGGCCGATCTTGGTGGAGATGACGATGTCGTCCCGCACTCCGCGGGTGCGCATCCAGGAGCCGATCAGTACCTCGCTGCGGCCGGCGGCGTAGCTGTCCGCCGTGTCGAGGAAGTTGCCGCCGAGTTCGAAGTGCCGGTCCAGGATGGCCATGGCGGTGTCGCCGTCGGTGGTCCAGCCGAACACGCTGCAGCCCAGCGCGAGCGGGTGCACTCGCAGATCGGTGTCGCCGATGGTGCGCCGCACAGCGGGAGCGGTGCCGGACGAGTGCGTGGGCAGGTGGACGGGCCCGGTGTGCTGCACCTGCACCGGACGGGTCTGCAGGATCAGGGCTTCCAGCGCCGCGGCCGTCCGGTCGAGAGCATCGGCGGTCTCAGGGCGAGATCCATCGGCGGCGCGAGCCATCCGAACGCTGCCTGTCCCCGCACTGCCACTCATGCCGTCACCACCCTCGAACGGGCGGCGCACGTGGCGCGCCGACCCCTGTACAGCCGAGAATAACCCGATCCTGGATTTCCGCTGGGGCGCGCGGCAAGCGTTACCGAAACGTTCGGGATTACCCCCGATCGGCCGGAAATCTCCCTGGGCCCGGCCCGTTCGGAGGTGCCGGGAGTAATCTGTTGCCCATGTCCGACTCCCCGCTCTACGACATCCCGCTCACACTCATCGACGGCACACCCACCACCTTCGGCAGCTTCGCCGGCAAGACCGTGCTCGTGGTCAACGTGGCCTCCAAATGCGGTTTCACGCCCCAGTACGCGGGGTTGGAGGCGCTCTACAAGCGTTACGCCGACAGCGGCCTGGTGGTGCTCGGCCTACCGTGCAACCAGTTCCTGGGCGAGGAACCCGGCACGGAAGAGGACATCCAACAGTTCTGCGAGCTCAACTTCGGCGTCACCTTCCCGCTCACTGCCAAGGTGGACGTGCGCGGCAAGCACCAGCATCCGCTCTATGCGGAGCTGACGAAGTTCAAGAAGGGCGTGTTGCCCGGCCTGATCAAGTGGAACTTCGAGAAGTTCCTGGTGAACTCGGACGGCGTGATCGTGGACAGGTTCGCGTCAACGGTCGAACCGGAATCCGCCCAGCTCGTCGCGGCGATCGAGCAGTCCCTGGCCCGCACCGCGGCCTGAGAGTTCAGGCGTCCCAGCTGCACACGCAGAGCTCGTTGCCCTCCGGGTCGGCCAGCACCCACCAGTCCGGCGCGTGTTCGTCGGTGAGCAGCACTCCTCCGACAGCGATGATGTCCCGCACGCGCTCCTCGCAGTCGGCGACCGGCACGTAGACATCCAGGTGGATGCGGTTGCGTTCCACCCTCGATAGCTCCATGTGCTGGAACCAAACCCTGGGGCCCAAACCGCGCGGGTCGGTCAGTTCGGTCTCGCCGGACTGGCCCGACTCCACGTAGCCCAGCCCCACCCGCCAGAACGGGCGCACGGCATCCGCGTCGGCGCAGTCGATGGCGACGTCGATGCGGGTCGGCAACAGGTGGGTGGCGCGGGCCTCCTGCTCCCCGGCGAGTTCCTGGATGCGCAGCGCGAGCCGCAGGTCCCGCTCGGTGACCCCGGCCACGTCGTGGGAGCTGAGCTGGAACTCCACCGATCCCCACGCCAGAGTGACGTCGGGGTGGTGGTTCAACGCCTCGGCGTCGGCGGCCACAGCGTCGACCAGGCGCACAGCGGCCGCGAAGTCCGCTGTGCGGTACGTCGCGTAGAGGGCGCCCTCCAGATGGATGAAGTCTCCCCCGGCGAGCACCGTGTGGGTGTGGGCGGGCGTCAGGGTCTCTCGGGTGTCAGCCATGCGCCCACTCTTCCGCTCCGTGCTGGCCCGGTCAACCCGCAGGCGATGATCGCGAGCCCGGTGCGGCCCGGCTGTGCGCAGCGCTCGGCTCGATTCGGTCACGGTGCGCAATGTGCCCTGTTCAGGGGGTAACCCGCATGGTACGGTCTGGCAGTATGCACCATCTGGACAGAGTCGACCTCGAGCTGCTCACAGCCCTCTGCGCGAAGCCCGACAGCACCTATGTGGGCCTGGCCCATACGCTCGGGCTTTCCCGCAATACCGTGCAGGCCCGGATGTCCCGGCTCGAGGAATCGAAGGTGTTCCTCGCATTCGACCGGCGGATCAGCCCCGCCGTGCTCGGCTACCCGCTGACGGCGTTCATCGAGGTGTATATCGCGCAGAAGCGGGCCGCGGAGATCATCGCCGAGCTGGTCCTGATTCCCGAGATCGTGCAGGCGCACGGAATGAGCGGAGCAGCCGACCTGCTCGTGCGGGTGGCCTGCGCCGACGCCGAGGACCTGTTCCGGATCGACCGCACCATCCTCGCCTGCGACGGTGTCGAACGCACTGAGACGTCCCTGGCGATGGGCGAGCTCATCCCGTACCGGGTCACGCCGCTGCTCGAGCGCGGCATCCACCCCAAGCCGGCCTGACGACGGATGCCGACGGCACACGCTGCCGGCGGACGCCCAGGACTGACGCGAAAAGGCCCGCCCTGCCGAAGCAGGACGGGCCTTCCGTCTGACCGGCACACCTGGCGAGAGGTGACCGGCAGAACTAGTGACTAACCTTCGGCCGGAGCTTCGGGTCCCTCGGATGCGGCGTCGCGACCGTGCGTGTCGGCCTCATCGGCGAGGACCGGGGCGAGCGAAAGCTTGCCACGGTCGTCAATCTTGGTGATCTCAACGAGGACCTTCTGGCCCACGCCGAGGACGTCTTCGACGTTCTCCACGCGCTTGCCGCCGGCGAGCTTACGCACCTCAGAGATGTGCAGCAGGCCGTCCTTGCCCGGGAGGAGCGAGACGAAGGCGCCGAAAGCGGCGATCTTCACGACAGTTCCGAGGAACTGCTCGCCAACCTCGGGGTTGGTGGGGTTCGCGACGGAGTTGACCATGATGCGCGCGGCCTCAGCCGAGGGACCATCGACAGCGCCGATGTACACGGTGCCGTCTTCCTCGATCGAGATGTCGGCGCCGGTCTCGTCCTGGATCGAGTTGATCATCTTGCCCTTCGGGCCGATGAGCTCACCGATCTTGTCGACGGGGATCTGCACGCTGATCACGCGGGGCGCGGTCGGTGCCATCTCGTCGGGCTTGTCGATCGCCGCGTTCAGCACGGCGAGGATCGTCGTACGGGCATCCTTCGCCTGCGTCAGCGCGCCGGCCAGGACCGACGCGGGAATGCCGTCGAGCTTGGTGTCGAGCTGGATCGCGGTGACGAATTCGCTCGTGCCTGCGACCTTGAAGTCCATGTCGCCGAGGGCGTCTTCGGCACCGAGGATGTCGGTCAGGGCCGCGTAGCGGGTCTGGCCGTCGACGGTGTCGGAGATGAGGCCCATGGCGATGCCGGCGACCGGGGCGCGCAGCGGCACTCCGGCGTTCAGCATCGACAGGGTGGAGGCGCAGACGGAACCCATCGAGGTGGAACCGTTGGAGCTGAGCGCCTCGGAGACCTGACGGATGGCGTACGGGAATTCCTCACGCGTGGGCAGCACGGGAACCAGGGCACGCTCAGCGAGCGCTCCGTGGCCGATCTCGCGACGCTTGGGCGTTCCGACCCGACCGGTCTCACCGGTGGAGTAGGGCGGGAAGTTGTAGTTGTGCATGTAACGCTTCTTGGTGACCGGGCTCAGGGAGTCGATGGTCTGCTCGAGCTTGAGCATGTTCAGCGTGGTGACACCCAGGATCTGGGTCTCGCCGCGCTGGAAGATAGCGGAACCGTGCACGCGCGGGATGACCGCGACCTCGGCGTCGAGCGGGCGGATGTCGGCCAGGCCGCGTCCGTCCATACGAACGCCCTCGTTGAGCACGCGCGAGCGTACGACGAGCTTGGTGACGGACTTGTACGCCGCGCCGACCTGGTTGTTGGCCGTTGCGGGCAATTCGCCGGCTTCGACCTTGGCCGCGATGGCGGTCTTGACGGATGCCTTGAGCACGTCGTCGGCATCCTGACGCGCGATCTTGTCGGCGATGACGTAGACGTCCTTGAGGCCGTCGTACGCCAGGGCTGCGACAGCGTCGTAGACCTCGGTGGTGTACGGCGGGAACAGCGGGTAGTTGCCGGTGGGCTTGGATGCCGCGGAGGCAACCTGCTGCTGGGCGACGATGAGCTGCTTGATGAACGGCTTGGACGCCTCGATACCCTCGGCGATGACCTCTTCGTTCGGCTTGATGGCGCCGCCCTGGATCAACGTCCAGGCGTTGTCGGTTGCTTCGGCCTCGATCATCATGATCGCGACGTCTTCGCTGCCATCGGCATCCGTGACAACGCGGCCGGCGACAACCATGCTGAACACGGCCTCTTCGACCTGCGAGTGCTTCGGGAAAGCGACCCACTGGCCGGAGCCGTTGGTGTCGGGGATGAGGGCGACGCGGACGCCACCGATCGGGCCGGAGAACGGCAGGCCGGCGATCTGGGTCGACATGGACGCGGCGTTGATGGCCAGCACGTCGTAGTACTCGTCGGGCGCGATGGCCAGAACGGTCACGACAACCTGGATCTCGTTGCGCAGGCCGTCGACGAACGACGGGCGGAGCGGCCGGTCGATCAGACGGCAGGTGAGGATCGCCTCGGTCGACGGGCGACCTTCGCGGCGGAAGAAGCTGCCCGGGATGCGGCCAGCGGCGTACATGCGCTCTTCGACATCGATGGTCAGCGGGAAGAAGTCGAAGTTGTCCTTCGGCTGCTTGCTGGCGCTCGTGGCGGAGAGAAGCATGGTCTCTTCGTCAATGTAGGCGGCGGCAGAGCCCTGCGCCTGCTGGGCGAGACGCCCGGTTTCGAAACGGATGGTGCGCTTGCCGTACTTGCCGTTGTCGATAACGGTCTCGGCGAACGTGATTTCTGGACCCTCCATATGGGGGTTCTCTCCTTTGTTTAGACTCGTTTGCCCGTGTGGCGCGCGAGTGGGACATCGGAGCAGGAACAGGCAGAACATGGCTGCCGAACATGTGTTGGCGCCGACGTTGCTGGCCACCAGTAGAAATTCACCAACGTCGTGTGTCTGGCACTGTGTTCATGAACACTGCCGCTCATGAACACTGTCGCGTTGGGAAACCACCACCGAGGACCAGCGTCCTGCCGGTCTGCTCCGGGTAAAGCGGGTAGATCCGAAGAACTACCTGACCAAGCCTAGCAGAACAGGGGTTAATCGATAAGGATCCGGGCGTCGAAGACCGGTCCGTCGGCGCACACCAGAGGACCTTCCACACTCGGGTCGGTGCGCACCGGGGCGGCGCAGCCGTGGCAGTAGCCGAGGCCGCACGCCATATGCGCCTCGAGCGAGGCCTGCACGGGCGCGCCCCAGTGCGCGCCGAGTTCGGCGGCGAGACGGGCGAGCACGCCGGCGCCGCAGACCATGACCACGTCTGGTGGGGTCGTCTCGGGCGTGGCGCCGTCGTATTCGGCGCGCAACCGGCTCCCCAGTTGAGTCAGATCGCTCGAGCCGTCGTCATCGGTGGCCTCCATCATCCGCACGCCGAGTTCGGCGCAGTCGGTTCGGCCGAGCAGTTGGTCGGGGCGTTGGCCGCTGAGCACCATGGTGGTGCGGATGCCCGCCGCAACGGCGTCCTCTGCGGCGCCCATCACGCCGCAGATGCCGACGCCGCGGCCGATCAGCAGGGCCGTGCGGGTGCCTGGCGGGAACTCGAACCCGCGCCCGAGCGGGCCGGTGACCTGCAGGCTGACGCCGACCGGGACGGCGGCCAGGGCGCGGGTGCCCCGGCCGACGACGCCGTAGATCAGCTCGATCGTGCCGGGCATCGCCGCGGTCGCCGGCTGGTGCGCGGTGGCGGGGCGCGCCGGCGTCGCCGGACGCCGCCGGTGGATGGCCATGGGCCGGGGCAGCAGGATGGTGTCGCCGTCGCTGGGCGGCACTGTGATCATGAGGAACTGGCCGGCCTGGGCCGTCCGCGCGATGGTGTCGCTGGCCAGGACCAAGCGCCGGTAGCGCTTCCCCGCCGGCTCGTGCACGAGCACCTCGGCGTCGTCCCAGACCGGTTGCGGACGTGGCACGGACGAACGCGGGCGTACCGAGATGAGTCCGTCGAGCGCCGCCGCATCCGCCTCGGCAAACGCGCGCTGACGCGCGGCGGCCGCGCGCCGGGCGGCGTCAGCCTCTCTCCGCTGGTCGAGCCCCTCCCGCTCGTCGAGCCCCCCACGCCGGTCGAGCCCCTCCCGCCGGTCGAGCCGCCCACGCTGGTCGAGCCCCTCACGTTGGTCGAGCTTGTCGAGACCTGGTGAGATATCTCGCGAGGTCACTTCGACAAACTCAGTACGGCGCTCGACAAGCTCAGTACGGCGCTGGACAAGCTCAGCCAACGACGGGTTGCGTTCCGAGAACGGGTTCGGGTTCACAGTGCGGACTCCAGCTCGAGCAGCTCACGGATGCTGCCAACCCCGGCGTCGAGGCACCGGTGCCGCAGCCCCCTGGCAATCTCCACCGCGGCGAACGGCCGCGCAAAACTCGCGGTGCCCACCTGCACGGCGCTCGCCCCCACAGCGACGTAGTCCAGCGCGTCGTCGACGGAACCGACTCCGCCGCAGGCGATCACCGGGATCTGCACGGCGCGGGAGGCGAGCCAGACCAGCCGCAGCACGATCGGTCTGATCGACGGTCCGGACAGGCCGCCGATCACGTTGCCGAGAATCGGCCGGCGGGTGCCCGCATCCAACGGCATCGCAGGGATCGAATTGGCCACGCAGACGGCGTCGGCACCGGCCTCCTCGGCGGCTCGCGCACAGTCGGCGATGGAGGCGACCAGCACCGGCAGCTTCACGATGACGGGTTTGTCGGTGACCCGCCGCACGGCTGCGACCACGACGCGGATGGCCGCGGGGTCGGAGCCGATGTCGGTGCCGTCCCGGTCGAGGTTGGGGCAGGACACATTGAGTTCGAACGCGCTGCCGTGCTCACGCAACGCCTCGACGACGGGGGCGTATTCACCCGGCCGGTGCCCGCCGACGCTGATGATCGTGGGCACGCCCAGGGCGGCGTAGCGCGGGTGCAGCTCGGCCAGGTAGCCGGCCGGACCCCGGCTGGGGATGCCCACGCTGTTCACCATGCCCGCGGGTATCTCGGTGAGCCGGTGCACCGGGTTGCCGCCGCGCGCGGAGCCGAACACGGTCTTGGTGACGGTCGCTCCGAGTTCGGTGACGGGGATCAGTGCACCCAGTTCCGGGCCGAAACAACCGGACGCCGGCATCACCGGGTTGTGCAGTGTGAGGGTGCCGATGCGCACGCTGAGGTCGATGTCGGGGACGGCGGGGTCATCGAGGGCGGAACCGGCCGCGAAGAACGCGGCGCGGGCATCCGGGAAGGCGGTGCGGGCCTCGGCGGCTGCGAAGCGGACATCCGGAAAGGCGGTGTCGTCGAGAACGGGGACCATGTGACGACCTGTCTGCGCGGTTGTCACGGCTTCCGTCTCTCAGGAAGCACCCTCTCCGGCGCACCGCGTTTCAGTCTTCCGCCCGCGCGGTCGCTCCCAGAAGTGCCAAAAGTCCCCCGCCGCATTCCGCGAACTGTGAGCAAAGCACCGAAAACTCGGGTTTCCTGGGGCTTAACTCACAGTTCGCGGGGTGGGTTCGGGGGGTGGGAGGGGCTAGCGGGGCTAACGGGGCGGGAACAGGCCGGCGGGGTTGAAGCCGGCGGGGAGCTCGAAGGGGTCGCGGATGCGGGCGGACCGGTCGGAACGGGTGACCAGGGATGCCAGCTCACCCGCGGCTCGCTCGATGCGTGCCGGCAGGGTCTGCACCCGGCTGTCGATCCGGCCGCCGTCGCCGGTGCCCCAGTCCTCCGACGCGGCGAACACCGACGTGGGCACCACCACGGCGTGCAGGTAGGTGAACATCGGCCGCAGCGCGTAGTCCAGGGCCAGTGAGTGCCGCGGCGTTCCCGCCGTCGCGCCGATCAGTACCGGCTGGTCGGTGAGACTACGGTTGTCGATCACGTCGAAGAAGGTCTTGAACAGTCCGCTGTAGCTGGTGGTGAAGATCGGGGTGACGGCGATCAGGCCGTCGGCCGAGGTGACAGCCTCGATCATCTCTTCCAGCCGCGGGTTGGCGAACCCGGTGAGCATGTTGTTCATGATGTCTTGCGCGTAGTCACGCAGTTCATAGGTCACGACCGTGGTGGTGACACCCTCGTCGGCCAAGCGCGCCACGGTGGCCGTGGCGAGCTTGTCGGCGAGCAGACGGGTGGACGAGGGCTGGCTGAGCCCGGCGGAGACGACCGCCAGGGTGCGCTCGGTCATTCCTACGCTCCGGTCTTGCCGGCGCCGGCCAGGCCGAACGCGGCTCCAGACGCGCGGCGGTGCGGTGCGATCGCGGCGGCCGTGTCAAGGTCGTCACGGTGAGCGGATGCGACCACGGTCGGCGCCTGCGCGGCTTCGGCGGCGATCACCAGGGACTCGTGGGTGGGCCCATCCGGCACGTCGGCCGGGCGGTTCTTCGCGAATTCCTTGCGAAGCACGGGTACGACCTCCTCGCCGAGGATGTCGAGCTGCTCGAGAACCGTCTTCAATGGCAGTCCGGCGTGGTCCATCAGCCAGAGCTGGCGCTGGTAGTCGCCGACATAGTCACGGAAACCGAGGGTGCGGTCGATGACTTCCTGCGGGCTGCCGACGGTGAGCGGCGTCTGCGAGGTGAAGTCCTCCATGCTCGGACCGTTGCCGTAGACCGGCGCGTTGTCGAAGTACGGCCGGAACTCACTCTTGGCGTCCTGCGAGTTCTTGCTCATGAACACCTGGCCGCCAAGTCCGACGATCGCCTGCGCGGCGGTGCCATGACCGTAGTGCTCGAAGCGGTTGCGGTAGTACTTGACCATCTTGGCGGTGTGCGAGGCGGGCCAGAAGATGTGGTTGGAGAAGAAGCCGTCGCCGTAATACGCGGCCTGCTCGGCGATCTCGGGGCTGCGGATGCTGCCGTGCCAGACGAATGGCGGCACGCCGTCGAGTGGACGCGGGGTGGACTGGAAGCCCTGCAGCGGGGTACGGAACTGGCCTTCCCAGTCGACGAAGTCCTCGCGCCAGAGCCGGCGCAGCAGGGCGTAGTTCTCCAGGGCGAGCGGGATGCCCTGGCGGATGTCCTGGCCGAACCAGGGGTAGACGGGTCCGGTGTTGCCCCGGCCCAGGGTGAGGTCCACCCGGCCGTCGGCGATGTGCTGCAGCATGGCGAAGTCCTCGGCGATCTTGACCGGGTCGCTCGTGGTGATCAGCGTGGTGGCTGTCGAGAGGATGATCCGCTCGGTCTTGGCCGCGATGTAGCCGAGCATGGTGGTCGGCGAGGAAGGCACGAAGGGCGGATTGTGGTGCTCGCCCGCGGCGAAGACGTCGAGGCCGACTTCCTCGGCCTTCTGGGCGATGGTGAGCATGGCTTTGATGCGCTCGTGCTCGGTGGGGGTCTGCCCCGTGGTGGGATCGGTGGTGAGATCGCCGACAGTGAAGATTCCGAACTGCATTTCCAGCCTCCAAGACTCAATGCGTTTGCATGTACCGGTGTCAACGGCAGCGGGGTCGATCCTATTCCCGAACCATTATGGGCGCGGTAGCACCGGTTTCGCTGGGTTGCTCCGGCACGGTGAGCCTGGCCAGGGTGTGCTGGATAGCGACAGCGGCCGCTCCCCTGGCCCAGGAGGAGACGCCGGTGTCGTCGATGCTGATCTGGAGCGGCGTGGCCTCGGGGTCGCGGCCCGCGCGGGCGGCACCGATGACCTCGTCGGAGACGATCGCCCACATACCGATTCCCTCGCCGGCCAGCACTACGGTGTCGAGCATGGCAATGTTCGCGATGAGGGCCACCAGGCGCCCGAGTGCACGCCCCGACGCTCGCAGCACCTCGAGGGCGACGCTCTCGCCCGCCGCGGCGAGCGCGAGCACCTCGTCGTAACCGACCTCCCGGCCGAGCAGCCGGCCCACCGACGCCCGGATGGACGATTCGGTGAGCATGGCGTCGGAGCATCCGCGGTGTCCGGCATCGCAGAGCGGCCCGTTCTCGTCGAGCGGAACGTGGCCACCGAGGCCGAGGCCGCTGTCGCTCGTGGTGATGACCTGGTCGTTGACCACGAGGCCGTAGCCCACCCCGGTGCCGATGGTGAGCACGGCGAAGGTCGACGTTCCGCGGCCGGCGCCGAACCACTGCTCGGCGGCGGCCAGCCCGGCCACGTCGTTCTCCACGAAGACCGGAACGCCCAGGACCTTCTCCAGCGCCGTCGCCAGGTGCACATCGCGCCAGCCGAGGAACGGCGCCCGGGTGACGACGCGGGAGCGGGCGACCTTGCCGCCCACCGAGACGCCGACGGCGGCCAGGGATGCGGCGGCTTCGTCGCCGCCGGCGAGCTCCCGCACGAGATCGACGAGGTGCGCCACGACGGCGCTCTCCTGGCGAGAGCTGAGCGACCGCTGACCCGCAGCGAGTTCCTTGGCGCGTAAATCGGTCAGCACGCCGAAGGCATCGTCGGCGGTGAGCTTCACGCCGACGAACCGGCGGCCGTCGACCCGCACGTCGAGCGGACGCGTCGGGCGGCCGACGCCGCCGCTGTGGTCATCGTTGAGCTCCACGAACAGACCCCGGTCGAAGAACGGCTTGCTCAACCGGGTCAGGCTGGCCGGCGACAGGCCGAGACGCCGACCCAGTTCGGCCCGGGAGATCGGCCCGTGCATGAGCACCGCTCGCGCCAGGCTGAACGCCGACTCACCCAGTGGTGGCAGGGCGTCGTGGCTCCCGTGCATGGCGTGCGCCTTTCTGTCCCCCATAAACGGGTTGGCACTCATCTTGACATAGAGACACACGCGCGCGCGCCGCGGGCGGGCCGGGCCCCGCAGCCCCTGCCCAGGACAGGCGGGCAGCCCTTTCGGCCCGCCCTCCCGCACGCCCCCCACGGTGCCGAGGCTCGTCCCCCGGAGTAGTGCCACCCTCGGGGCGGACGCTACATTGGACGGACGATTTATTTCTATCGGTAAACCAATTCGTTCAGCCCCGGATGCCCAGCGCCGCTCCGCTGGGTCCCCGGCCAGGAAGGACCCCCGTGACCGCCGTCGAGCCCCGAACCCCAGCAGCTCCCGCCACCACCACGGAGCTCGTGCCCGCCGCGGCCCCGTGGTGGACCACGGCCGTGGTCTACCAGGTCTATCCGCGCAGTTTCGCCGATTCGGACGGCGACGGCATCGGTGACCTCGGCGGGGTGCGCGCCAAGCTCGACCACCTCGCCGACCTGGGAGTCGACGCCATCTGGCTGTCGCCGGTCTACCCGTCCCCGCAGCACGACAACGGGTATGACATCCGCGACTACCAGGACATCGACCCCGTGTTCGGCAGCCTGGAGGAGTTCGACGCCCTGCTGGCGGAGGCCCACGAGCGCGGCATCAAGATCGTGATGGACCTGGTGGTGAACCACACGAGCGACGAGCATCCGTGGTTCGTCGAGTCGCGGTCGTCGACCGACAACCCCAAGCGCGACTGGTACTGGTGGCGTCAGCCCGGTGCGGGCGGCGCCGAACCGAACGGGTGGGGCAGCGCGTTCAGCGGCCCGGCCTGGACCCTGGACGAGACGACAGGCGAGTACTACCTGCACCTGTTCGCCAAGCAGCAGCCCGACCTCAACTGGGAGAACCCCGAGGTGCGCCAGGCCGTCTACTCGATGATGAACTGGTGGCTGGACCGCGGTGTCGACGGGTTCCGGATGGATGTGATCAACTTCATCGCCAAGCAGCTCGAGCTGGTCAGCGGACCGGCCGCGGCCACCGCCGGCGGCTCCCCGATGGGTGCGCAGATCCACCACTACCTGCAGGAGATGCACCGGGAGGTCTTTGCCGGTCGCACCGGAGAGCACCTCACCGTGGGCGAGATGCCGGGGGTGAGCGTCGACGACGCCGTGCTCTTCACGGATGCCGCCCGCGCGGAGGTCGACATGATCTTCCAGTTCGAGCACGTCTCGCTCGACCAGGGCGTGCACAAGTTCGATCCACTGCCGCGCGACCTGGTCGCGCTCAAGCGCAGCCTGGCCCGCTGGCAGGAGGGCCTGGCCGAGACGGGCTGGAACAGCCTCTACCTGAACAACCACGACCAGCCTCGCCTGGTGTCCCGATTCGGCAACGACACCGAGTTCCGCTACGAGTCGGCCACGCTCTGGGCCCTGGTGCTGCACCTGCACCGCGGCACGCCCTACATCTACCAGGGCGAGGAGATCGGCATGACCAACGTTCGATTCGAGGACATCGAGGACTACCGCGACATCGAGTCGCTCAACCACTACCGCGAGGCCGTGGAGCAGTTCGACCAGTCCCCGGCGAGCGTGCTTGCCGGGGTGCACGCGATGGGCCGCGACAACGCACGCACGCCCATGCAGTGGGATGCGTCCGCCCACGCCGGTTTCACGACCGGCACGCCCTGGATCGCCGCGAACCCCAACTACAACGAGATCAATGTCGCGGCCGACCGCGCAGCAGAGAAGAGCGTGTTCGCCTTCTACCAGCGGCTAATCGCGCTGCGGCACGACGACCCGGTGGTGGCGTTGGGCGCCTTCGAGCTGCTCGAACCCGAGCACGAGCAGTTGTACGCGTTCACCCGCACCCTCGACAACGAGGTGCTCCTGGTGCTCGCGAACGCGTCGGACACCCCGCTCACCCTGCAGGGCGAGTGGGTGCCCGACGACATCTCGGGCGCTGAGCTTCTGCTCGGCAACTACACCGGCGACGGCGCAGCGGCTCTCCGCCCCTGGGAGGCCCGGCTCTACCGGCTCTAGCCGCCGGCATCCGCGAAGGCATCTGGCCCCGCAACGGACGAATGCACCCGGCGTGCCGGGTGCATTCGTCCGTTGCGGGAGCAGTTGCGGGGTTACTCGCCGCGGATGGCGCGCTCTTCGCGTTCGATCTCCTCGCGCCGGGTGGCGTCGACGAGAAGCTTGGCGTTGATGCCCACGAGCGAGTGGCGACGGCCGTAGGCGAAATACACGATGAACCCGAGTACCAGCCAGACCAGGAACCGCACCCAGGTGAGCGTGGTGAGGTTGAGCATCAGCCAGAGGCAGAGCGCGGCCGAGAGGATCGGCAGGTACGGCGACAGCGGCACCTTGAACGAGCGCTTGAGGTCGGGGCGCTTCTTGCGCAGCACCACGACGGCGATGCTCACGAGCACGAAGGCCGAGAGCGTGCCGATGTTGATCATCTCTTCGAGTACACCCACGTCGGTGAGCCCCGCGATGAGAGCGACGGCGGCGCCGGTGATGATCTGGATGCGTACCGGCGTGCGGCGCTTCTCCGAGGTGACGCTGAGCCAGCGCGGCAGCAGGCCGTCGCGGCTCATGGCGAAGAGCACCCGGGAGAGCCCGAGCAGCAGCACCATGATCACGGTGGTGAGGCCGGCCAGGATGCCGATGGAGATCACCTGGGCGGCCCAGCCGGCGCCGACGGCGATGAACGCCGTGGCCAGGGAGGCGTCCTTCGCGTCCGCGAGAACGGTGTACGGCACCATGCCGGTGAGCACCAGGCTGACACCCACGTAGAGCACCGTGACGATGGCCAGGCCCGCGAAGATGCCGCGCGGCAGGGTCTTCTGCGGATTCTTGACCTCTTCGGCGCTCGTGGCCACCACGTCGAAGCCGATGAACGCGAAGAACACCAGCGAGGCACCGGCGAGCAGGCCGAAAATGCCGTACTGGGCGGGGGCGGCACCGGTCATGAAGGAGAACAGCGACTGGGTCCACACGTCGCTTCCCACACCATCCGTGGTGGGCACGGACTCGGGGATGAACGGGGAGTAGTTGGCCGGGTTGATGAAGAACGCGCCCACGACGATCACGAAGAGCACGATCGCCACCTTGACGATGGTGAACACGCTGGCGACCCGGGCGGAGAGCTGGGTGCCCAGCACCAGCAGGGTGGTGAAGATCGCCACGATCACGAACGCACCCCAGCTCACCTGCAGCCCGAGCACGTCGATCGTAGACGGGATATCCCAGTTCCACAGCGCGAACACGTTGCTGAGGTAGATGCCCCAGTACTTCGCGATCACGGCGGCGGCGGTGAGCATCTCGAGGATCAGGTCCCAGCCGATGATCCAGGCGAGCAGCTCGCCCAGCGTGGCGTAGGTGAACGTGTACGCGGAGCCGGCCACGGGCACCGCGGAGGCGAACTCGGCGTAACACATGATCGCCAGGGCACAGGTGACGGCGGCGAGCACGAAGGCGAGGGTGACCGACGGGCCGGCGTAGCTGCCGGCGGCCTTGGCGCCCACCGAGAAGATGCCGGCGCCGACGGCGACGGCCACTCCCATGACCATCAGGTCCCACGTGCCGAGGGTGCGTTTGAGACTGTGCCCCTTCTCCAGGGAATCAGCCATCGACGATTCGATGCTCTTGGTGCGCCAGAGACTCATGGTGTATCCGATCGTGTAAAGCTCAAGTTTATGGGTGGCGGGCAGTCAGCGGCAGCCCGACGGTCCCTCCCGACCTACCGGCCCTTCCTGTGAGGTGCGTGATAAACCCCCCGAACAGGGAATTCGCCCCGCTGGGAACCGTGTTTGCTTTCGTGTATCCCCACCGGATCAGAACACAGAAAGCGTGCATATGAACTCCCGCAGATTCCAGGACCAGGTCGTCTTCATCACCGGAGGAGCCTCCGGACTCGGTTTGGCCGCGGCTCGCCGGTTCGCGGCAGAGGGCGCCACGATCGCCATCGCCGACCTGAACACCGAGGCCGCCGAGACGGCCGCCGCCGAATTCCCCGGCGCGATCGCCATCACCGTCGACGTGTCCAAGCCTGAACAGGTCGAGGCCGCGTTCGAGACGGCCATGGACAAGCTCGGCAAGGTCAACGTCATCTTCAACAACGCCGGCATCGACGGCAAGCAGCAGCGCCTGCACGAGATGGACGTGAAGAACTGGGACCTCGTCTCCCGCATCAACGGTGACGGCGCCTTCTTCGTGCTCAAGTACGGCATCACCGCACTCCTGGCCTCCGGCGGCGGCAACGTCGTGAGCACCGCCTCCACCGTCGGCCTCGCCGCGCAGGAGAACATCTCGCCGTACTCCTTCACCAAGGGCGGGCTGGTGAACCTCACCCGCTCGGCCGCCGTGGAGTACGCCAAGGACAACATCCGTATCAACGCCGTCGCCCCCACCGCGGTGCGCACCCCGCTCGTGGAGCACTTCATCGACAGCGCCGACGACCCGACCGCCATGCGCGAGCTGATGGAGAACTTCAACCCGATCCCGGGCATGCCCACTCCCGACGACGTCGCCGACGCGGTGCTGTTCCTGGCGTCGAACGAAGCCAAGTGGATCACCGGGCACACCCTGCCCGTCGACGGCGGTTACCTCGCACGCTGACCCATGCACGCTGGGAGAACCTCAGCGTTTGGTGGGTATCGACGCCCGCACCCGCGACCGTGACTAGCGTTGATCGGGGAGGCCACACACCGTGCGACCTCCCCGGCATCAGCGTTATTCGACCCACCCTGTTCCGACCTAGGAGAAGGAGAACATCATGACGACCACAGAACTTTCCGGCAAGCGCATCGCCTTCCTGCTCACCGACGGATACGAAGACAGCGAACTGTCGAGCCCCTGGCAGGCGGTGACGGATGCCGGCGCCACTGCCGTGTTGGTGTCCCCCGCCACCGAGAGCATCACCGGCAAGAAGGGCCACTCGCAGTATGTCGACCTGGCCGTCGCTGACGCCCGCGCCGACGACTTCGACGCGCTGGTGTTGCCGGGAGGCGTCGTGAACGCCGACCACCTGCGGATGGACCAGGACGCGATCGCGTTCACCCGTGACTTTTTCAGCGCGCACAAGCCCGTGTCGGCCATCTGCCACGCCGCCTGGATCCTCATCGAGGCCGGCGTGATCGAGGGCCGCACCCTCACCTCCTACCCCAGCCTGAAGACCGACCTGCAGAACGCCGGCGCCACCTGGGTCGACGAGGAGGTCGTGGTGGACAACGGGCTCGTATCCAGCCGCACCCCCGACGACCTGCCGGCGTTCAACGCCAAGGTCATCGAAGAGGTGGCCGAGGGCGCGCACGACGGGCAGACCACCTGACCCGTCGCGGTCACCGTGCCCTGGGCAGCTCGAGCACGGCCTCGGCGGCCTGCTCGAGCGCCCGGCCGTAGGCGGCACCGTGACCGGCAGCGTGCACGGCGAGCGGATGTAGCTGGTGCAGCGGCGTCCGCGCCCGCCAGCCAGCCCGCAGGGGCGATGCCGACTCGTAGCCGGCGGTGATCTCGTCCAGGTAGGGGCAGCCGAACAGCGCGAGCATCGCCAGGTCGGTTTCGCGGTGGCCGCCGTGCGCGGCCGGGTCGATGAGCACCACCCCGTCGGCCGACCAGAGCACATTGCCGGTCCAGAGGTCGCCGTGCAGCCGGGCGGGCGGCGCCCCGTCGTCGAAGTCGCCGGCCTCGATGCGGGCGCAGGCCGCGTGCACCGCCTCCGACTGGCGTGCGGTGATGCCACCTACGTCCAGGGCGATGTCGAGGTACGGCAGCACCCGGTACCGGGCGTAGAAGGCACCCCAGGTGTCTTCGTAGGCGGCCGGCAGGCTGCGGTTGCCGATGAACAGCGAGCCACTCCAGTTGTCGGGCGGTGCGCCGAAGGCCGCGGCACCGGCCGAGTGCGTCACCGAGAGTTGAGCGCCGAACGCCCGGGCCGCAGCGGCGCTGGGCGGCACCTCGTCGATGGTCTCGAGCACGATATGGCCGGGCTCCAGGTCGAGCACCTGCGCGGTGCGCACTCCCCCGGGCACCGCGAGCCAGACCAGCCCGGCCGCCTCGGCCTCGAAGAACCCGGACGGTGCGCCGTGCCGCCTCTTGTCGAACCCCCGAGGGTCGCCGCCGGGTGAATTGACGAAGTCGCTCATCCCTCCACTCTGACCGTTTGCGCGGCTGGGCGCTACGGGACGCGCGGCAACCGCCGCGACCTGTGAGAAAGGCACGCGTCCGGGCCCGAAAGCGGGGCTTAACTCACGGTTGGCGGGAGAGGGCGAGTGCCTGGCGGCGGCAGAGGGACACCGCGTCGGTGGCCGCGGCGAGCAGTTGGCCGGGCACCGGAACATCCGATCCGTAGCCGAGCGCCAGCGGGTACCCCCATTCGTCGCGCTGCAGCAGCTCGGGCAGCAGTTCGGTGCACAGGCCCCGGCCGTCGCAGGCCGTCCAGTCGATGTGCAGCACCGTGCGGGCGTCTGGAGCGGCGCCCGCGGTGGATGCGTCGAGCGCCGACCGGCCGGCCGGGTGGGCTGCAGCGGCCGCGGGCCGGCCGATGGGGGTGAGCATCCGGGCGCTCATGCGTGCACCTTGACGCAGGTGCCGTGCAGGTGGGCGTCGACGTCGGCCGCGAACACCGTGAGGGTACTCAGCACGAACCGGGCGGTGCCGTCGGGATGGTGGCAGGAGCCGCGCCCGGTGACCAGGGCGGCCAGACGCGCCACCTCGCCGGGCAGGCCCGGGTGGCGCTCCCCCGCGGCGAGGCGGCCGAGCACCGCTGCCATGGCCGGCAGGCCGTTGACACACGGCCCGCACTGGCGGGCACTCTGACCGGCCAGATAGTCGACGATCGACGCGGACAGCGTGAGCGGGCAGCGTCCGGTCTCCAGGACCAGCAGGATGCCCGCGCCCGGGCTGGCGCCGAAGGGCGCCAGGCTCACCCGGTCCAGGCCGGTGTGCAGGGCCGAGTCCGGAAGCCAGGCGCCGTGGTAGCCGCCGACGAGCACGGCTTGCAGCGAGGCCGGGTCGATCCCGCCGAAGCGCAGGAGTTCGTCGATACGGCTGCCGCCGATGACCTCGAGCACGGTCGCGGTGGCTCGGGCGGGGGCAGCACCTGACGCACCGGCAGGCCCGCCGCCGGTGGCGCCGGCGGAGACCCCGGCTGCGACGCCGGCGGCCCATAGGCCCCGGCTCACCGTCACGAGGCGCGTGCCCGGATCGGTCTCCGTGCCGAGCGAGCGGAACCAGTCCGCGCCGAACCGCACGATGAGGGCGATGTGCGCCAGGGTTTCGATGTTGTGCAGCAGGGTGGGCCGTTTACCCAGCCCCGAGGTTGTGAGGCGGATGTTGCGGTCGGCGGGCAGCGCCGGACGCCCGGCCAGGGCGTTGACCACGGCGGACGCCTCACCGGAGATGAAGCTCTCAGCACAGGCTCGCACGGCCACGCCACCGGCATCCGTGCGCTCGGCCAGGGCGTACGCCACGGTCGGCAGCAGCGCGGCCGGCGCGTAGAGGTAGACCTCAGCCGCGTTGACGGCGGCGGCCACCGTGAGGAGCCCGTCGATCACCAGATGTGGGGCCGTGCCGAGCAGGGTGGCATCCTTCACCGACAGCGGTTCGCCCTCAGCGGCGTTGCCGATCACGACGGGCCGGCGACTGCCGAGCCTGCCGGTCGCGGATCTCTCCGGGATCGCGGCGAGCTTGCGCCAGGCCGGGAAGCCGGCACCGCCGCGGCCCTCGAGACCGGCGGCGCGCAGGGTGGCCAGCAGGGTGCCCGACGCGGGCGCGGACGGGAGGACCCCGAACTCGATCAGATGCCGGGCGTGGTCGGGCCCGGGTGCCTGGGTGAGCCGGGCGGTGCCGAGCGGGGCCGGAACGTGGTCTGCCGCACCGGGGCGCCGGGCGTCGTAGGTCGGGTCGCCGACCACCTGGGCGGCCGCGCTTCTGGCGCTGCTCATGGTCGTCTCCCCACTGGGGAACTCAACTGGTGCGGCGAACCGTGAACATCGAGCGGGACCGCCGTCGTGGGGCGGGACCGCACGACGGACCCGGCAGTGAACCTCACGGTGGGGTCGGCGGAACCGGCCGGTCGGGTCGGCGACGACGCGTCGAGGGACTGGCCGCTGCGGGCGGCGAGGACCGGCAGCTCGCCGACGAACCGCTCGGCGCGACGCACACCGCGGTATTCGACGAACCCGGCGGTGATGCGCCAGATCACGGCGGCGAGCACTGCGGCGGTGCAGGCTACCGCGAGAGCCAGGAACCAGCCCTCGCCCGCATCCGTGCCGGTGCCCAGGGAGTGTGCGAGGGCGATGGGCCACATCAGGTAGGTCGACCAGTGCACCAGACGGAAGACGCGTTGGCCGACGTACCGACGGAGCAGGCTGGTGGCCACGACGGCGAGGAGCAGGTCGACCGCGAGGGTGCCCAGGCCCAGCCAGAACGGCCGGTAGGCGCCGAGGAACGGGAACACGAGGTCCACCAGGGTGAGCTGGGCGTAGGAGTCGGCGAGAAGCGAGAGCAGGTGGATGACGATGAACACCGTCGCCAGCAGCGACACGTTGCGGTGGATGAGCGTGATGGAGAAGCGAGGCAGCGTGAACAGCGGCCGGCCGCTGCGGGTCAGGATGCCCAGCAGCACCGACACGGTGAACAGCACGAGAGCCACGACGCCGGTGCCGCGGCCGAGAGCCCAGAATGCCTCGTCCATCAGGCCACGACCCGTCCGCGTTCGTGCCCGACGGGGGTGCCGTCCTGGTAGCGCGCCGGCCGGTCGCTGGGTCGGCGCACCTCGAGGGTGTCGGCGGATGCCCGTTCGCTGCGGGTCGGCACCGGCTCCGGGTCGGCCGGCCAGCCGCCGAGCACCGTGACGGAGCCGTTGACGTCGACGAGCCTGGCGGCCGCCCCGAGTTGGCGGAGCCACGGCAGCGCGGCCGTGCCACGCACGATCGCGGCCGTGCTCAGGGTGTTGGCCCGGTGGCAGCTCGACGCCGCCACGGTGACGCTGCGCCAGACCGGCTCGGCGGGGCGCCCGGTGCGCGGGTTCAGGATGTGGTGCTGCGCCTGACCGGCCATGGTCCACCGCCGGTGTTGGGTGCTCGAGGTGGCCAGGGCCATGCCCGGCACCAGGGTGATTGTGGCTGCGGGGTCTGCCGGGGTGTCCTGTACTCGCACCTGCCAGCCGCCCGCAGGCGCCGGGCCGGCCGTGGCGATGTCGCCGCCGAGGCTGAGGAGAACGCCGCAGCCGAGCGCGGCGCTGATCACCGTGGCGGTCCAATCGGCCGCGACGGCCTTGGCGGTGGCGCCGAGGTCGAGTGCCAGGTGTGCCGGCACGCGCAGCCGGTTGCCGACCAGCGACACGCTTTTCCAGCCCGGACGGTGGGACACGACGGCCCGCACGGGCACGCCGTGGTCTTCGACGAGGCGGATGTCACGGTCATAGCCGACGGCGTCGAGCGCGTACCGAGGGTGGGGTCGACGTCACCGTCGGTGAGCGCCGCCGAAGCGAGGGCCTGGCGCACGAGGTCGGCCAGGGTGTTGCTAACCCCGACGCCCGCGTGCAACCGGCCCGCGGCCAGCTGGAGCTCTGAGTCGGCCCTGAACCGGCTCGCGGCTCGGTCGACGTCGGCAAGCAGGGCGTCGGCCAGGGTGGCGGCCAACCCGATCTGGTCGGGGTCGGTCACGACCAGGCGTGCGCTGGTGCTCCAGAGCGTCCAGTCGCGCGACGCCGGGCGGGCCGGGCCGGTCGGCACCGGGTCAGGAGTGAGCTCGAACACCGGGGTCAGTGGGGTGGGTGGGTTCGTCATGTCAGGATCCGCTCGAGGTCGCGTCGGAGGTGGTGCCGGTGGCGGGGCTGACCGCCGAGCTGGAGCCGGTGCTCGATGGATCCGTGCTCGTCGAATCCGTGCTGGACGAGCCGGTGCCCGTGCTGGACGAGTCAGTCCTACCGGAATCGGTGCTGTTCGTGGTGTCCGCCGAGGAATCTGTGGTGGACGAATCAGTGCCGGACGAATCCGACAAGTCGCCGCTCTCGGCATCCGTCGTCGTGGTGGTCGTGCTCGAGGTGGTTCCCGACACGCTGGTGGCTTCGGTGTCCGCCCACTCATGCAGGCCGAGCGCCGACGCGGCGATCACGGCCACCAGGCCTGCCGTGCTCGTGACGATGGCGGCCAGTCTCTTGCCTCGCTCGTGCAGGTTCATCTTCCGTGCCGCCTTCCGCAGGTCAGGGTGGGCGACGTTCCGGGTCTCGGCCGCCGCTCTCGATGACTCCACTCTGCGACCGGTAACCATGCGCTCGCTCTGAGCAGCCTGTGCGCCTCCCGCAGGTATGGGGTGGACGACCTGTGGACAGCACCGGCGAAACCGCGAATGTCAATATTTTCTTGACATCTCTCTGGCGTCAAGACATTCTTGACACATGAACACGATCACGCGCACCACCACCGCACCGCCCCGCCCCCGTTGGTACGCTCCCGCCATCGGGGCCGCCGTCCTGTCGATCGCCGCGCTGTCGGTGGGCGCCTTCGTCGTCGTGGACGATGCCGCCGACTCCGTTCTGGGTTTCTTCACCGGAGCCATAGCCATGCTCCTGGTCGCCCTGGTGGCCTGGACCGAGCTCGTCCGACACATCGTGGCGAGACGGCGCGATACGGCGGCGCTCGACGATCTCGAACCGTTGCGGGCGGCCACCGAATCCGACCACGGCGACGAACGATGATGGCCGGTGCCGGTGATCGCCTGCGCGATGCCCTCACCCCTGCCGAAGCGAACGCCGTGCGGGATGCGGTAGCCGAGGGCGTGCTCGGCACGCCGGACGGCCTGCGGGCCGACCTGGAGACCGACCCGGACGCCTACCTCCGGCTGGTCAGCGCCAGTCGCACCGCTGCCGAGGAGACCAGCCGGCTGCTGCGCGATTCCATCAACGGAGCCCGTGCCGCCGGGCACAGCTGGGACACCCTTGGCCGGCTCCTCGGCGTGAGCCGGCAGGCCGCCCAACAGCGCTTCTCAGCGCCGGCGCAGGTGCCGGGCGCGGGAGCCGAGCCGGGGCATCCGCCCCGCAAGGTGATCAGCCCGGTCACCGCGTTCGATGAAATGGCCGTTCTCGCCGACGAGGGCCGTCGAGGCTGGCACGTCGTGGACTACGGCACGCTGTCCCATGTGCTTCAGGCCTCCGACCGGCAGTGGGAACACCGCCGGATGCCGTGGACACCGGGGAACGCGGCCAGGCGCCACCTCGAGGCCGATGGCTGGCGACTGGTGAAGGACACCACATTCCCCTGGGGCTACTACACCCGCGAGCTGGAGTCTCCGGCCGACCCGATCTGACCCGCAGCACCCCGCGAACTGTGAGATAAGCACGTCCCGAAGCGCAAAAGTGGGGCTTTGCTCACAGTTCGCGGGACAGGACACGGGTACACAAAACGGGCCGACACCCGAAGGTGACGGCCCGTTTCGAAGAAGATCGCGTTATCAGCGAATCTTTCGGCTACTACCTAGCGGCGCAGGCCGAGACGCTCGATGAGCGAGCGGTAACGGTTGATGTCCACGTCGGACAGGTAGCCGAGCAGACGGCGACGCTGACCAACCAGGAGGAGCAGGCCACGACGCGAGTGGTGGTCGTGCTTGTGCTCTTTGAGGTGCTCCGTGAGGTCGAGAATGCGCTGCGTGAGCATGGCAATCTGGACTTCGGGGGAACCCGTGTCGCCCGGGTGGGTAGCGTACTTTTCGATGATCGCCTTCTTAGCATTAGCTTCGAGTGCCATAGATGGGATCCCCTTTCTCTCACTGCGCGGTGCTCGGGGCAGAATGCCTGAGCTCTCTTTATCCGCGGCCGTTGAACGGCAACCTCAAGAGACTAGCAGAGTTCGCTCGCCGCTGGCGGGTCGAGAGGGTTCCTCTCGTCACCGATGATTGACTGGATGCCCCTCTGAGAGGGTCACGCACAGCAGCATCCGGCACGACGAGGAGAATCACGTGGAATCGACCGAACAGGACTCGAGCATCCCCCAGCCCGGCGTCCGCACTGCCCATGACCTCACCATCGCCCTCTCCGTGACGCCCGTTCTGAGCTACGCCCTGGCCCACAACCGCATCAACGTCGTGGGGCGGGTCGAGGTCGACAACCGCGGCGCGGCCGTGCGTGAAGCCGTGCTGCGGCTCGAGGTGGTCAGCGCCGGCGACACCCTCGGGAGCGCGCGCGACCTGCTCGTCGACCTCGCTGCCGCCCGCACCGCGACCTTCACGGATGTCTCCCTCACCGTCGATCCCGCCGCGATGCTGCTCGTCGAGGAGCAGCGGCCCGCCACGATCCGGGCCAGCCTGCTGATCGACGGCGTCGTCGCCGCGCACGCCGACGAGCCGATCCAGCTGCTGGCCGCCCAGCAGTGGGTCGCCCGGCCGGTGGACCTGGCTCTGGAGATGCTCTCGGCGCACGTACTGCCCAACCATCCGGCCGTCGCCACCCTGCTCGGTGAGGCCGCCGTGCTGCTCGAGGACAGCACTGGATCTGCCTCGATGCCCGGCTACCAGGCCGGACCGGAGCGGGTCGACCAGGTGGTGGAAGCAGTCTTCGAAGCCATGCGCGCCCGGGGCATCCGCTACGCCACACCGCCGGCCAGCTGGGCCGACGACGGCCAGAAGGTACGCACCCCCGGCGAGGTGCTCGGCTCCGGCGGGATCGACGCCGAGAGCGCTGCCGGCGCGACCGGCTCGATCAGCACGACGGGTGGGGTCGGCACCTGCCTGGACACCGTCGTCGTGATGGCCGCGGCCCTCGAACAGGCCGGCCTGCACCCGCTGCTCTGGATCGTCACCGGGCACGCATTCCTGGGCTACTGGCGGGAGGAGGAAACCCTGGGGGCTCCGGCCCTCACCGATGTGGCCGAGGTGATCAACCTCATCGACCTCGACCTGATCCGGCTCGTGGAGACCACCCAGGTCACCGATCAGGGCGCCGGCCGCCCGGCCAGCTTCGCCGAGGCGCAGCGCTCCCCCTACCTGGAACGCCTCACCGACCTGAGCAATGTGATCGGCGTCGTCGACGTGGTGCAGGCGCGGCGCACGCATATCCTGCCGCTGCCCGCCCACACCGTGACCGGCGACGGCACGGTGCTCGTCACCGAGTACCGGCCGGGTTCGCCGGGGTCAGGCGTGCCGGCTGCGATCTTGACGGATGCGCCGTCCGCCGACGCGGCGGCCGCGGAGTCGAATACACCGACCCGTCTCGCCCCGCCCCGCATCACACAGTGGAAGAACGCCCTGCTCGACCTCAGCCTGCGCAACCGGCTGATCAACTTCACCAAGCGAGGCGCCCTGGCCCTCACGGTGCCCGACCGGCACCTCGCCGACCTTGAGGACCTCGTCACCGGCGGAACCGGGCTGACCCTGCTGCCGGCGGACCGGATGTCCTCGACCGACAAGGAGCGCGGCATCCGTTTCGGTCGTGACCTGCCCACCGACCAACTTGCCGCCCTGCTGGCCGGCAAGAAGGCCGTCTATGCCGACGTCACCGACGCCGCCTACGCCACGAAGCTGCGCGCGCTGGCATACAAGGCACGCACCGTGGTGCAGGAGACCGGTGCCAACAACCTCTACCTGGCCTTCGGATCGTTGGTCTGGACCGCCAACGACCGGGAACTGCGCAGCCCCCTCGTGCTCGTGCCCGTGGTGCTCGAACCGGCCGGCCGGGGCGGCGACTACCGGGTGCGGCTCGACGAGGCCGGCGCGTCCACACCCAACTACTGCCTGCTCGAGAAGCTGCGCCAGCTGCACGGGCTCAGCATCCCCGGGCTGGAGAACCCGCAGGACGACGCGTCCCGCACCGACACCTCAGGCATCGACCTGGTCGGCGCCTTCCGCGCCACCCGCGAAGCCCTCCTGGCCGCCGGGCTGCCGTTCCGGGTGGAAGAAACCCTCGACCTGTCGATCCTGCAGTTCGCGAAGTTCCGGCTGTGGAAAGACCTCGACGAGAACTGGGAAACCCTGGCGCAGAACTCGCTCGTGAACCACCTCGTGCACACGCCCACCCAGCCGTTCGTCGACCCAGTGCCGCTGCCGGAGCCGGCCGATCTGGACGCTCTCGGCGCCGAATGCCCGGTGCCGGGCGACTCGTCGCAGCTCGCCGCCGTGGCCGAGGCCATCGCCGAGCGCACCTTCGTGCTCGAGGGCCCTCCCGGAACCGGGAAGTCTCAGACCATCACCAATCTGCTCACCCGCGCCGTGTACGAGGGCAAGAAGGTGCTCTTCGTGGCCGAGAAGCGCGCTGCCCTGCAGGTGGTGCAGGCCAGGCTGAACGAGGTGGGCATGGGGCCGTTCGCGCTCGACCTGCATGCCTTGGCCACCAAACCGGCAGCCGTGCGCGCGCAGATCCGGCAGGCCCTCGAGCACGAGGTGACCGTGGACGGGCAGGGCCTCAAGAACGACCTCGACGTGCTCGGCACCGCCCGGCGCAGCCTGGCCCGGTACACCGACCGGCTGCACGAGCAGAACAACGCGGGGCTGTCGTTCTACTCCGCCCGCACCGCGCAGCTCACCGCCGGCGACGACGTTCGGGCCCTGCCGGTGCCGGCCGATCTGCCTGCGCGTATCACCGCCGACGAGCTGGACCAGCTGCGCCGGATGCTGCGCGACCTGCCCGACGTGACCGATCCGGTGCGGCCGCGGCCGCAGCATCCGTGGGCGTTCGTGACCGCGCCGCCGGCCGCGCCGCTGGACCTGCCGGCGGTGGCCCGAGCCGCCGCCGCGCTCGACGAGGCGTTGGCGGCGCTGCCTGTCGCCGGGTCCACCTCTCCGGCCACGGCCGGGTCCACGGACGCTGCCGCTGCCGACGACCCCGCCACGGCCGGTCACCGAGCCGCCGCCGCCGTGTCCAGCGCGGCCAGCCCCACCGAGTTCGTCACCCTGAGCAGCCTCGCCGCCGCCGAGCGGGTGCCCCTGGCCACCCTCGACGGAACCCGCTCCCCCGCGTGGGTGGCCACCGCCGCCGACGCCGAAGCGGCGACCGTCGCGTTCGCGCAGGCGACGCATCCGGCGCTGGCCGTTCTCAAGCCGGACGCCCTGCGGCTCGACACCGCGGCCCTGCACCGCGACGCGCAAGCAGCGGATGCCTCGAGCCTCTTCGGCCGCCGCGGCCGGCGGAAGGCCGTGCTCGCGCGCCTGTCCGCGGAGCTGATCCCCGGGAGCACCGTGCCCCTCGGAACGCTCTCGACCGTCACCGGCCAGCTGGCCGACAGCCAGAGCCAGCTGCAGGCCCTACGCGCGCGGGTGCGCCTGGTGGACGGCGTCACCATCTCCGACGACTGGAACCCGCTGGCCGGCTCCGCAGGGCACACCGGCCGCGACGAGCTCAGCGCCCGACTGGCCTGGCTGCGCTGGGCCGGCGGTGCCGTCGCGCCGGGCCACCGGGAGCTCGGCGCCGACTTCGTGGCGGCCCTGCGCGACTACCTCGACAGCACCCCGACACCTGATGCCGACCTGGCCGCGGCGCTGAACCGGGCCCTGCTTGCCCTGCAGTCCGTGATGACCGCGACGGGCGCCGGTCCGGCCGCCGTCGCCGCCTGGGCCGCGGGCGGCGGACTGGTGGCCGTCTGGTCCCGCGGCGCCGAGGAGCGGGACGCGCAGGCCCCCGGGCTGCCCTCCCTCACCCGGTGGGTCGCCCTGCTCGAGCACCTCGAGCCGCTCCGCGCCCTGGGGCTCACGGCGGGCCACGCGGCGGTGCTCCGCGGCGAGGTCGACGCCGACGACGCCGGGCTGGCGTTCGAGAAGGGACTCGCCGCCGCATCCGTGGCCGAACGCGGCCAGGCCACCACCCTCGAGCAGTTCGACGCCGCCGCCCAGAACCGTTCGATCACCCGGTTCACCACCGCCTCCGGCGCCGTGCGCCGGCACCTGCCCACGTTCATCCCGTACAGCGTGCTGCGGCGGCGCAGCATCGGCGGGGTGGGCTCGCCCGCCGAGGCCGCCGGCACGGCCGCGTCGGCGTCGGCCGCCGAGTCCGCCGAGTCCGCCGCGAGGCTGGGCCTGCTCAAGCGTCAGCTCGACCGCCAGCGCGGCGGCATGGGAGTGCGCGAACTCATGCACGAATTCGGCGACCTGATCACCGACATCCTGCCGTGCATGCTGATGAGCCCGGAATCGGTGGCCCGATTCTTCCCCGCTCAGGCCGGGCTCTTCGACATCGTCGTCTTCGACGAGGCATCGCAGGTGCGGGTGTCCGATGCGGTCGGCGCCATGGGACGAGCGCGCTCGGTGGTGGTCGTCGGCGACAGTAAGCAGATGCCGCCCACCTCGTTCGCCGAGTCCGCGATCGGCTCCGGCGATCACGACAGCGAAACCCTGGAGTTCGTGCGCGACGAGGAGTCGATCCTCTCGGAGTGCGTGCAGGCTCAGGTGCCCGGCAAGTGGCTGTCCTGGCACTACCGCAGCCAGGACGAATCGCTCATCGCCTTCAGCAACCGGGCGTACTACCGCGACCGGTTGTCGTCGTTCCCGGCGCCGCACCACGGCGCGGGCCCGGTGGCCGCTGCCCCTGACACCGCAACCGAGCCGGTCCCCGGCGTGGCCGGCTACGGCGTGAGCCTTCGCCGGGTCGACGGAACCTTCCTCCGCAGCGGCACGGGCAAGGACCTCCGCACCAACCCGGTGGAGGCCGGGGCTATCGTGGCCGAGATCCTGGCCCGGTTCGCCGCCGAACCCGACAGCATCCCGTCGATCGGTGTGATCACGTTCAACGTGCAGCAGCGCGCGCTCATCGAGGGGAGCCTGCGCGACAGCGGCGACGACCGCATCGTGCAGGCACTCGAGAGCGAAACCGACGGCCTGTTCGTGAAGAATCTCGAGAATGTGCAGGGCGACGAACGCGACACCATCCTGTTCTCCACCGCATTCAGCGCGGATGCGTCCGGCCGGCTGCCGCTGAACTTCGGCCCGCTCAACCTGCCCGGCGGCGAGCGCCGGCTCAACGTGGCGATCACCCGGGCCCGCCGCCAGGTGATCGTGTTCAGTAGTTTCGACCCCCAGGATCTGCGCGCCGAGGAGACCATCTCGGCCGGGGTGAAGGACCTGCGCGCCTACCTCGACCTGGCGGCGGGCGGCTCCGACGGGCTCGCGAGCCCGCTACGCCAGTCGGGCGCGCTTGACCGGCACCGGGAGCAGATCGCCGAGGCGCTGCGCGAGCGCGGCTTCGCCGTGCAGACGGATGTGGGCCTGTCCGACTTCCGGGTGGACCTCAGCGTGGCCACGGCCGGGGCGCCCGGGCACCCGGTGATGGCCGTGCTGCTCGACGGCCCCACCTGGGCCGCCCGTCGCACGGTCTCCGACCGCGACGGTCTGCCCGTGGAGGTGCTCTCCCGGCTGATGGGCTGGCCCGCGGTGGAACGCGTGTGGATGCCCGAGTGGCTCGGCGAGCAGGACGCGGTGCTCGACCGCTTGGACGAGAAGCTGACCGCCCTCGATGCCGCCCGCCAGGCGAGGGAATCGGCAGCCCCGGCGTAGTCCGGCCGCGGTCGTCCCGGGGCGGTCGCGATCGACGCCCCGGCGTGCGCTCGCGGCGCAGGGAGAACCTCGTGGCGCACGATTGGCCTCCCGGCGCACGAAAAGTGGCCAGCTAACCTGCGCCACGACACCGAAGCTGCGCTACGAGAGCGAACCGATGCTCAGAGCACGGTGAAGCCGGCGGCCAGCGGCGCCCGGCCGGTGGCGGCACGCAGCAGCGGCGCGGCGACGCCCTTCTGGGCGGCGAGGTCGGCGAGCACGTGCAGGGTCGCGGCGGCGGCGGGCGCCGGCACGGTCTGCTCGGCGGCCGGCACCCCCTGGCTCTGCAGTAGGTCGCTGGTGTGCACCGTGAGCTCCACCGTGCGGGACGGCAGGTACTCGGCGATGCGGATGCGCCCGGCCGGGGTGTCGGCCGGCTCGTCTCCGGTGAGTGTGCCGACCCGCGCCAGCACCCGGGCGGCGAGCGCCGCCACCGCCTCCGCCGGCCGCGCGCCGAGGGTGGCGGCGGTCTCGCGTCCGCGCTGGGCGATCACCTCGGGGGTGCCGGCCGCGAGGGCGCGCTCGTAGTAGGCGGCCGGGGACGTGACCGTGATGCTTCCGGCCACGCCCGCGGCATCCTCTTCTGCGGCGATGTCGAGGTAGGTCTCGATGGTGGACAGCGCCCGGCTGGTGTGCCCGACGAGGTCGCGCACACTCCACTCGCCCAGGCCGACCTCAGTCCAGACCCCCTCCTCGCCCTCCGCGCGTTCGGCGATGCCGGCGGTCACCGCCACGAACCATCTCGTGGCGGCGTCGAAGGCGAAAAGCGTCTCTGACCAGTCTGTGCGTGTCTCACTCATGGCCACAGAGTAACGTCATGCCGGCGCCGGCGGTCAGAAAATGCGCGCCGCGATCTCGGCGGGTGCCTCCAGCAGGGCCTCGATCTCGTCGTCGAGCCGCACCAGGGTGAGCGACGCACCGGCCATGTCCAGCGAGGTGCAGTACTCCCCCACATAGCTGCGCCCCACCGTGATGCCCAGCTCGGTGAGCCGTTCGTGCGCGTGCCCGTACAGGATGTACAGCTCGCTGATGGGCGTGCCGCCCAGCCCGTTGATCATCAGGGCTACCCGGTCGCCCGCCACGTACGGCAGGTCGTTGACCACCGCATCCAGCAACTCGTCGGTCATCTCGTTGGCCGTGGTGAGCTTGGCGCGGCGCCGGCCGGGCTCGCCATGGATGCCCACGCCCACCTCGATCTCGTCGTCGCCGATCTCGAACAGCGGTGAGCCCTTGGCGGGCGGGGTGCAGGAGGTGAGGGCGATACCCATGGTGCGGGTGACGCTGTCGACCTTCTCGCCGATGCGCACGAGTTCGTCGAGGTCGGCGCCCTGCTCGGCGGCGGCGCCGACGGCCTTCATCACGAAGAAGTTGCCGGCCACTCCGCGCCGGCCCACGGTGTAGGTGGAGTCCTGCACGGCGACGTCGTCGTCGATGAACAGGGTCTTCACGTTCACACCGTCGGCGGCACTGAGCTCCTGGGCCATCTCGAAGGCCATCCGGTCACCGGTGTAGTTGTTGACCAGCAGCAGCACGCCCTTGGGCGAGGCCAGCAGCTTGGTGGTCTCGTAGACGTAGTCCATCGGCGGGGCCGAGAACACGTCGCCGGGACACGCGGCGTCGAGCATGCCGCGGCCCACCGTCATCACGTGGGCCGGCTCGTGCCCTGAGCCTGAGCCCTGGATGATCGAGACCCGGTCAGGGCTCGGGCTGTCGGAGCGCATGATCAGGTTGTACGCGGGCACGTACTTCAGCGTGTCCGGGTTGGCCAGGGCGATGCCCTTGAGCATCTCCGGGACGTACTGCTTCGGGTCGTTGACGAATTTCTTCATGGCTCCCTCTCGTGACAGGCGGTGCTCGGTCGGATGCGGTGCTCGGTCTGTGGCGGTGCGACGTCGGTCGGACAGCGAAACGGATGTGGCCAGTCGGTGTGGCTCAGTCCGTGTGGCTGGACGGCCGGTCAGTGCCGGCTGGGGTGCTGCTCGATACACCCGTCGACGTGCCGGCACCCGACTTCGACCGGGCGTCCCACTCGGTGCTGAGTCGCTCCAGGATCACGGCGATGGCCACGGCCCCCGGATCGGGCGAACCGATGCTGCGCTCCCCCGTGTAGCTGGCCCGGCCGCGCCGGGCCTGCATCATCGATGTGGCGTCGGAACTCTGCCGGGCGACCTCCGCCAGACGGTGCAGCGTGGCGGGCGCCAGGCTGCCGGCCCGCACCTCCTCCTCGAGCGCATCCGTCACCGGAACCAGCGCGTCGAGCAGGGTCTTGTCGCCCACATCCGAATTGCCGCGCGACTTGATGCCGTCGATCGCCGACCGCAGCATGGTGACCACGTCATCGCCGCTGACCTGGTCTGTGCCCTTGACGGCCATCGACGCCCGCAGGAACGCCGTGCCCCAGAGCGGCCCCGAGGTGCCGCCGATGCGCCCGGAGATGACCATGCCGACCTTCTGCAGGAACACGCTGGCGCTGGCGCGGTCGAAGCTGTCCCAGTCCGCCAGCACGATCTCGAAGCCGCGGGCGAGTGAGTAGCCGAAGTCCCCGTCACCGACCACGGCGTCGAGGTCCCCGAATTCCTTCTCGTTGTCGACCGTGGTCTGCGCGATGCTGCGCACCACGAATTCGGTGTCGGCCAGGCTGGTCATGGTGTCTCGCTTTCTGTGTCGGCTGCGGCGGCAGCGGATGCGCCCGGGGCCGCCTGCAGGATCGCGGCCAGGTTCTCGAGCCGCACGTACGGTTGGGGCCGGACACCCGCCGGGTCGCTCAGCACCTCCGCGGCCGGGCCGCCCGGGTCGCCGAGCGAGGAGACCACGAGCGCCGCCCCGGCGAAGTCCTCGTTCACCGTGTAACTGCTCACGGTGACCACGGTGGTCAGGCCGGCGGCGAGCGCGGCCTGCAGCCCGTTCGCGCTGTCCTCGATCACGAGCGCCTGGGCCGGGTTCACGCCCAGCTCCCGGAGGGCATGCAGGTAGATGTCGGGGGCGGGTTTCTTGGCCGGCACGATATCCCCGGCGAAGACCGCGAACCGCCGGGCCAGTTCCTCCCCCACGGCGTGCTCGAGGACCGCCCGAACCGACACGTCAGCCGAGGTGGATGCCACGGCGAGGGTCCAGCCGGCGGCCACCGCCTCCTCGGTGATCCGGCGCACCCCCGGTCGAGCCGGCAGCACGCCGGCGGCCACCCGTTCGGTGTAGATCGCGGTCTTCCGCCGGTGCCAGGACTGCACCGTCTCCGCCCAGGCGGCCGGGTCGTCGGGCAGGCCGAGCCTTCGGGCGAGGTCGGGGGTGAGGATGCTCCGCATGCGTTCCTTGCCGCCGCCGATCTGCACCTTCTCGGCGTAGTCGGCGTCGCTCCAGTGCACGGGCACACCGAACTCCTCGAAGGTCTGGTTGAACGCCGGCAGGTGACCGTCCCGTTCGGTGTCGGCGAGCACCCCGTCGCAGTCGAAGATCAACGCCGGCATCTCAGGCCTTTCCCGCGCTGCCGAACTGCTCGGCCAGCCCGCGGGTGAGGTCCACGATGTCTGTGCGCACCTTGGCGAACATCGACGGCGGGTCCCATTTGTCGCGCGCCTGCGCATCCGTGAGGTAGGACAGGCTCGACTTCATGAAGGTGATCTTGAGCGCCGTGGAGATGTTCACCTTGGCGCAGCCCCTGGCGATGAGGTCGGTGAACTGCGCATCCGTCATACCGCTGCCGCCGTGCAGCGCGATCGGGATGGGGTGGGCGGCGACGAGGTCGCTGACCCGTTGGAAATCGAGCACCGGCTCCCGCTTGTAGACCCCGTGGGCGTTGCCGATCGCGGGCGCGAACACGTCCACGCCCGTTTCCTCGAGAAACTTCAGCGACACGGCGAGGCTCTGCCGGGCCGACTCGGTGTCGCTGCCCACGCCGTCTTCGACGCCGGTGATCGATTCGATCTCGCCCTCCACATGAGCGCCGAACGTGCGGGCCTCCGCCACCACCTCGATGGTCTGTCGTTGGTTCTCCTCCACCGGCAGGGTGGATGCGTCGAACAAGACCGAGTTCCAGCCGCGGCGCAGGCACTCGGTGACCACCGCCCGGTCGGGGCAGTGGTCCAGGTGCAGGGCCACGGGCACGTCGATACCGGCGGTCATGGCCGTCCACATGGCGAACAACACCTCGGAACCGATCGACTTGACCGTCTTCACCGAGGTCTGCACGATCACGGGCGAGCGGGCCTCCACCGCGCCGGCCAGAACCGCCTCCATCGTGAGGTCGTTCACGACGTTGATCGCCGGAACACCGTACCGTTCCGCGAAGGCGCGATCGACGATCTCCTTGAGAGTGCTCACGGCCATGTGATGCGCCTCGCTTCCTAGCATTTTCCCGGGGCGTGTTGCCGGGGGCGTATTGCTGGGGATCGTAGGCGCGAACGGGGCAACCGGCAATGGCGGTGTGCCGGCGCCTCTCCGCCATGAGCATAATTGTCGCTATGGATCCCGTGAGCACCATTGAGTGGATTGTCGCCTTCGTCGTGGTCACGGTCACCGTGACCGGGTTCTCCCGGCGGATCGGCTGGTCGGCGCCGTTCGTGCTCGTCGTCGTCGGCGCGCTGGCCTCCTTCCTGCCGTCGGTGCCCCGCATCGAGATCGACCCCGAGCTCGTGCTCTACGGGCTGCTGCCCCCGCTGCTGTTCGCAGCGGCCATTCGCACGTCGATCGTCGACGTGCGTGCCCGACGTGACGGCATCCTGTTGCTCTCGGTGGGGCTGGTCGCTTTCACCGTGGTGGCCGTGGGGCTCACGGCCTGGCTGGTGGTACCCGCGATCAGCTTGGCGGCGGCCTTCGCGTTCGGGGCTGTCGTGGCACCGACGGATGCGGTCGCGATCACCGCGATCTCCGGGCGGCTGGGCCTGCCGCGGCGGGTGGTGACCGTGCTCGAGGGCGAGAGCCTGTTGAACGATGCCACCGCCCTGGTGGCCCTCAACGCGGCGATCGCGGCGATTCTGAGCACCGTGAACCCGTGGTCGGTGACGGGCGACTTCGTGGTCGCCGTCGTCGGCGGTGTGGGCGTGGGGTTGGCCGTCGGGTGGCTGCTGTCGGTGATCCGCAAGCAACTGCACGCACCCGTGCTGGACACCAGCCTGTCGCTCATCACCCCGTACCTGGCGTTCATCCTGGGTGAGCTCGTGCACGGGTCCGGGGTGCTGGCCGTGGTCGTCGCCGGACTGTTCCTGGGTTACCGGGCCCCGGTGATCCAGTCGGCGGAGGCCAGGATCGCCGAGTCGATCAACTGGCGCACCATCCAGTTCTTGCTCGAGAACGCCGTGTTCCTCTTCATCGGGCTCAACCTGGAGACGGTTCTCGAGGGTGCCATCACGAACGGGCCCGGGTTCTGGGCCACCGTGGGAATCTCGCTGGCGATCCTGGCGTCACTGCTGGTGTCTCGCTTCGCCTGGATGGCGGTCACCACGTGGATCTATCGGCACGGTCCGCGCCGGTTGCGGGAGCGTGGCTGGAGTTGGCGCACCGGGATCGCGGTCTCATTCGCGGGGATGCGCGGGGTGGTGACCCTCGCGGCGGTGTTCCTGTTGCCGCCGGAAACCCCGCAGCGGGAGTTCCTGCAGCTCTTGGCGTTCATCGTGGTGGTCGGCACGCTGCTGGAGGGCCTGGCGCTGCCGTGGATCATCCGCCGGTTGCGGCTGCCGCCACCCGACCGGTCGCAGGAGCGGATCGAGGCGCAGATGCTGCTGGCCGAGGCGCAGACCGCCGGCCTGGCCCGGCTCGACGCCGAGGTGACCGACGCCGACGAGGAGCGGGTGATCGGCCGGTTGCGCACCAATGCCCGCTTTCTCGCCGATGCGCTCGACAACCCGGCGCCCGACGACGCCGAGCCGCTCCCCTCCGCGTACACGCGCCTGCGCCGGGCGATGATCGAGGCGGAGCGCGAGGCCGTGCTGGCCGCCCGGGTGGAGGGGCGCTACCAGGAGCCGGCTATCCGCTCGGCGCTCGCGTTCATCGATGTGGAGGAGACCGCGCTCAAGGCCGGCTCCCCCAAACGCCTCGAGAGCTGAGCCAACCCGTCTAGCGGTCGCGACGTGCTCGGGCGGTCGCGGCGAGCATCCGTACTCGCGGCGCAGGTTCGATCTCGCGGCACAGCTTTCACCTCGCGGCGCAGACTATCGGACCCGTCAACCTGCGCCGCGAGATTTTGCTGCGCCGCGACTGCGATGACGGGACGCACGTGGGCGCGGCACCCACGCCACCGGTGCCGCGCCGGGTGGCTAGGTGAGCTGTGGCCGGGCCTTGAGCTCGGGCGGTGCATTCCAGGTCTTGGCGATGGCCCAGCCGACCGCGGCGATCGGCACGGCGAGCACGGCGCCGATGATGCCGGCCAGGATGGTTCCGGCGGTCAGGGCGACCAGGATGACCAGAGGGTGCAGCTTGAGCGACTGTGCCATCACCACGGGCTGCAGGAAGTTGCCCTCCAACTGGTTGACCAGCACGACGATGCCCACGACGATCAGGGCGACAACCCAGCCGTTGGCCACGAGCGCGACCAGGGCCGCAAGGATGCCGGCGATGGTGGCACCGATCAGCGGGATGAAGGCCGTGAGGAAGACGATGACGGCCAGCGGCAGAGCCAGCGGCACGCCGAGGATGGCGAGCCCGATGCCGATCGCGGCGGCGTCGACGAAGGCCACAATGGCGGTGCCGCGAATGTAGCCGCCCAGCACTCGCACCGTGGTGGTGCCGATGCGGCGGCCGCGCTGCAGGCGCTCGCCCCGGAAGGGCTTGAGGAAGAACGCCCAGATGACGTCGCCGTCCTTGAGGAAGAAGAACAGGATGACGATGACGAGCACGAGACCCGTGAAGAATTCGCCGACCGCGCTGGCTCCGGCCAGGGCACCGGACCCGAACTGGCTGCTGGTGAGGAAGTCGACGCCCTGGTTGCGGAAGTCCTCGAGCTGGGCCGCGTCGATGGCCAACGGACCCTCGGTGAGGTAGGTGGACAGCTGGTCGATGCCATCGGAGGCGCTCGAGGCCAGATCGGACCACTGGTTTTCCACGGCGAAGACGATGAGGGTCACGATGCTGCCGAACACCACGATGGCGCCGAGCAGGGTGACCCAGGTGGCCAGGATGGGCGAGAGGCCCCGGCGGCGCAACCACTTGATGACCGGGCTCAGGGCCGAGGCGAGGATGATCGCGATCAACACCGGGATCACGACGAGCTTCACCTGCACGAGCACCACGATGACCACGGCCACCAGCGCCAGCAACAGCAGGATCTGTGCGCTGCGCAGGCCGAGCCAGCCCAGCTTGTCGGTGAGCAGGGTGCGCAACGTTGTGGGACCGTCTGATCCGGCCCCGGACGATCGGGCACCGGAGTTGTCTGGGATTCGCATGGATCAACCCTAGACAACCCGACACGATAGAGCTCGAAAACCCGCCGCTGGGTGATCAAACGGGTCCCGGGACGAGTGCGGTCGGCGCACATACGATACACACCTTTTGGATTCCGTACACCCGTGAAATTCCCAGTCTCGTGTAGTGCCATGGAGGGTGTCCCAGCCGCGCGTCGGCTGCGGCCGAACCACCGAGGAACACCACCGAGGAACACCACCGAGGAACACCACTGAGGATGCCGAGCGCCACAAGCGCGAACCGACCGGTTCAGGTGTCACAACAGGTATCAAGGAGGATACAAAAATGGCAGGAAACAGAGCAGTTGCCTACGAAGGTCCGGGCAAGGTCGAGGTCATCGACATCGACTACCCCACCTTCGAGCTGAAGGACGGACCCGGCGTCAACCCGGCGAACATCGGTCGGCAGGTCCAGCACGGTGTCATCCTGAGGACCATCACCACCAACATCTGTGGCTCTGACCAGCACATGGTGCGCGGACGTACGACAGCGCCGGAGGGCCTGGTGCTCGGTCACGAGATCACCGGCGAGGTCGTCGAAGTGGGACGTGATGTCGAGTTCATCAAGGTCGGCGACATCGTGTCGGTTCCGTTCAACATCTCCTGCGGTCGCTGTCGCAACTGCAAGGAGCGCAAGACCGGTGTGTGCCTCAACGTGAACCCGGACCGTCCGGGCAGCGCCTACGGCTACGTCGACATGGGTGGCTGGGTCGGCGGGCAGTCCCAGTACGTGCTGGTGCCCTACGCGGACTGGAACCTGCTGAAGTTCCCGGATCGGGAGCAGGCGCTGGAGAAGATCCTCGACCTCACCATGCTGTCGGACATCTTCCCCACGGGCTTCCACGGCGCGTACACGGCAGGCATCGGCGTGGGCTCAACGGCCTACATCGCCGGCGCCGGACCCGTGGGCCTGGCGGCAGCCGTATCCGCCCAGCTGCTGGGCGCGGCCGTGGTGATCGTCGGCGACCTCAACCCCGAACGACTGGCGCAGGCCCGCAGCTTCGGCTGCGAGACCGTCGACCTCACCAAGGGCGAACCACAGGATCAGATCGAACAGATTCTCGGTGTGCCCGAAGTGGATGCGGCGGTGGACGCCGTCGGGTTCGAGGCGCACGGGCACGGCAAGGACGCCGGAACTGAGAAGCCGGCAACCGTGCTGAACTCCCTGATGAAGATCACCGCGGCCGGCGGAGCGCTGGGCATTCCGGGGCTCTACGTCACGGGTGACCCCGGGGCGGCCACCGAGGAAGCCAAGGTGGGTTCGCTCTCGATCAGCCTGGGTACCGGTTGGGCCAAGTCGCTGTCGTTCACCACGGGCCAGTGCCCGGTGATGAAGTACAACCGGCAGCTGATGATGGCGATCCTGCACGACAAGGTGCAGATCGCCAAGGCCGTGCACGCGGAGCCGATCAGCCTCGAGGATGCCCCGCGCGGCTACGCGGAGTTCGACGCGGGTGCGGCGACCAAGTATGTGCTCAACCCGAACGGCTACCTCAAGGACTGAGGCGGTCGCATCGAGCGGTCTCAATAGGGACCGCTCGACGGCACACCACAATCGGGATCGGGCGGCGTCACGCGGCCCGGTCCCGGTTTGTCGTGTGCTGCGCCGGGTAGCCTGATCCCGCCGCCGCAACGTTCGAGCGCTCCGTAGGAGCCTGACCCGACCCAAGGACCCACCATGCACACCGAAGCGCCGTCGCCCCGGACCTGGGCCTGGGACTGGGACGCGATCATCGTCGCGGGCGGCCGAGCCAGACGGCTCGGCGGCATCGACAAGACCGCGCTGGTCTGGAACGGTCGCAGCCTGCTCGACGGGGTGTTGGCTGCAGCCGCCAGGGCACGGCGGATCTGCGTGGTCGGGTCCGAGGCGAACCTGCCGGTATCCGTGTTGCGAACCGTGGAACGGCCCCGCTGGGGCGGCCCCGCGGCGGCGATCGTGGCCGGTCTTGAGACGCTCAACGGTGCGGCCGGCCCCGGCACGGACTCCGACTGGATCGTGGTGCTGGCCGGCGATCTCCTGAGGCCGAGCGAGGCCGTGGCGGCGCTCCTGCATGAACTCGAGGTCGTGGCCGGTGCCGACGACACGATTGATGCGCGCAGCACGATCGCCGACGGGGTGATCGGGGTGGACGGCGCAGGCCGCCGTCAGCCCCTGCTCGCCGTCTACCGGCGCGCGGCCCTCGCGACCGCAGCGACCGTCTCGGGGTCAGCGGAGAACCTGTCCGTGATGAGCCTGATCGGTGCGCTCACCCTGCACGAACTCCACCTGCCCGAGTCTCTGAGCGCCGATGTCGACACCCCGGCCGATGCCGCCAGGCTCGGCATCGAGGTTCCGCACGACAGAGCGGACTCTGACCTCGGCCCAGCGCACGACAGCGCCAGTCCCTAGCGCCCCCTCGACGACGCCCGCCCGCACGACTGGCTAGCCTTGACCCAGACGGCACCGCCGTCGACGATTCCCGAGGAGCCCGCCATGTCCCGCAGCCCAACCGGCCGTTCGTTCCCTGGCGGCGCGAGGCGTCTCGTGGGCGGGTGCCGCTGATGGAGTGGCTGGAGGCCCGGTCGACGGTGCACACGCTCGGCGCCCGGATGCCTCGCACCACCGAGGTGCTGCCGCTCGCCGACGCCGTGGGCCGCACTCTCGCCGCCGCGGTGCATTCCCTCACCGCGCTGCCGAGCTTCGCGTCCTCGGCCATGGACGGCTGGGCGGTGAACGGCGACGAGCCGTGGGCTCTCGGCACCCCGATCCTGGCGGGAGACCCGCCGGCCGATACACCCCTGGCCCCCGGCACCGCCCGCCCCATCGCCACCGGAGGCTGCGTGCCGGTCGGAACCCGCGGCATCCTGCGCTCGGAGCACGGCCTCGTCGGCCCGTCGATGGCCGGCGGGCCCGCCACCCTGACCCGTTCGCCGCAGGCCGGCGACGGCGAACCGGCAGCCGGGGAGCACGTGCGCGCCCGCGGCGAGGAGTGCGGACTCGACGAACGGATGCTCGAGCCCGGCTGCCTGCTCACGGCGCCGCGGGTGGCGCTGGCGGCCGTGACCGGCCACGACACCCTCACCGTGACGGCATTGCCTGACGTGGAGCTGCTGCTGCTCGGCACCGAGGTGATCGAGTCCGGCATCCCAGGCCCCGGGCAGGTGCGCGACGCCTACTCCCCCGAGTTCCCGGCCCTGCTCACGGGGCTGGGCCTGCGACTGAGCGCGCTGCGGCGACTGCCCGACGACCTCGGCCAGACGGTCGAAGCCATCCGGAGCAGCACGGCGGCGCTGGTGATCAGCACGGGTGGCAGCGCCCGCGGGCCGGCCGACCATGTGCGCGGCGCCCTCGCCGCCCTCCGCGCGACGGTACTCATCGACGGCGTACGGATGCGCCCCGGCCACCCGGTGATGCTCGCCAGGCTCGTCGACGGCCGCCTGATGCTCTGCCTGCCCGGCAACCCGCTGGCCGCGATGCTCGTGCTGGTCAGCCTGGGCATGCCGCTGATCGCTGGGATGCTCGGCCGCCCGTTGGACGAACTCGGCCAGGTGGCCCTGGCGCACGATATCGCCAATCTGAGCGGATCGACCCGGTTGGTGGCGTACCGGAACACCGACGAGGGGGCCGTGCCGACCGCACGGCAGGGCTCCGGCATGCTGCGCGGGCTCGCGGAGGCCGACGGCGTGGCCGTGGTTCCGCCCGGTGGTGCGTGTGCGCCGAATCAGATCGCCACACTTCCGCTGCCCTGGTAGCCGGCCGATGGGTCGGCCAGGCTCAGCCCACCCTCCGCGCCCGTCGCACGGTGCGTCCTTCAGCCTCAGAGCAGTGGCGTCAGGGTCTTGGTTTCGCCGTTCCAGTACCGTGCCTCGACACACGTTCCGGCCGGTGGCAGGTCCGTGAGGATCTCGAGTGCCCGGGCGACCTGATCGCCGCTGATATGGCGGGCGAGCGTGACGTGCGGCGTCCACCGGTCGGGCTGGGTCAGCTCAGCGGCCCCGGGCGCGTGCTCCAGTACGCTGCGATGCAGCTCCAGCAGCGCCCGCGTCATCACCACGGGCCGGGCGAGCACGAAACGGCCGGATCCGGCCCTGAAGAGCACCAGGCCGGAGACCCTGAGTTCGACCGGCAGCGGCGTGTGCCGCCGGGCAGGCTGCGACTGCGGTTGCGGCTCTGGACGAGTCTGGAACACCGCCCGTAGGGCGTCGGTCAGCTCGAGACCCGGACCGGCGGCGAGGGTGAGGTGCGGGCGGTTGCTCGAGTCCGAGTGCCGGCCCAGATTGGGCAACCCCGCCTCCTGCAAAGCCGCCCACTCCGCCCGGAAGGCGGACTCGGCGGTGGGATCGAAGGTCAACTCGATGCTGCGCATGCTCTCATCATGCCCCGGCAGAGCCGGCGCCTCGCCGAGGCCGGGCGCTGCTACGGGTGAGGAAGGCCGCAGCTTTGTCGCCCCACCCCGAATGGGCGGGCCCGCTGGTGGCAGATTCGCGATCGTGGGGCCCGCGACCGATTGCCGGGACGCCGCCGAGGTGCTATTCCTGAACCACGAGTTCATCGACGCACCCGTTCTCAAGGAGACCCATGAGCAACCCCGACAACGACCACCGCTCCCTCGACGACGTCACCAGGCGCCTGACCCAGGCGCTTCAGATTCTCGATTTGGACGTGGACTATCCCCTGCTTCTCGGGTTGGCGGCCCAGACGTCCCGCGCGGCCGGCACCGATGCCGGACCGATCAGCACGTTTCTGGTGGGGTACGCGGCCGGAATGACGTCTACCTCGAGCAAGCAGGCCGCTGTCAAGGCCGTTGAACGCGTCGTCGGCGTGGCCAAGCAGGCGACCGAGAAGACCGGCGACGGTGGCGTCGAGGACGGCTGGGCGCACACCGCCCAGTAGGCCTGCTCGTCGAGCAGGCCCACGCTCCTGAGGAGGTTCGCCTAGCCGACCGGCGTCTCCTCGACTGTACGGGCCGGCTCCAGCCGCACGATGACACCCTTCGACACCGGGGTGTTGCTGCCCTCCGCCACGAGGTCGAGGGGCACCAGGACGTTCGCCTCCGGATAGTAGGCCGCCGCGCATCCCCTCGCGGTGGGGTACGACACTGCACGGAAACCGCGCAGCACCCTCTCGACCCCGTCGTCGTGCACGCCGTGCACATCCACCAACTGCTCGTCGCTCAAACCCAGTTCGACGAGGTCGTTGGGGTTGACGAAAACGACGTGCCGCCCCTTCTTGATCCCGCGATACCTGTCGTCGTGGCCGTAGATGGTGGTGTTGAACTGATCGTGGGAACGCAGGGTCTGCAGGATCAGGGTGCCGGCGGGGCGCTCCAGGTGCTCGAGGTCGTTGACCGTGAGGATGGCTTTGCCCGTCGGCGTGGGGAATGTGCGGGAGTCCCGCGGTCCGTTCGGCAGCAGGAAGCCGCCGTCCTGGCGGATCTTGGTGTTGTAGTCCTCGCAGCCGGCGACGACCCGGGAGATGTGCTCCCTGATGAGGTCGTAGTCCCGCTCGAAGCCCGTCCAGTCCACGTTCACCGTTGTGCCCAGCGTCGCCCGGGCCAGTCGGCTCACGATCGCCACCTCCGACAAGAGGTCGGGTGATACCGGCGCCACCTTGCCCCACGACGGATGCACGGCACAGACCGTGTCCTCCACCGAGACGAACTGCACTCCGGTGGCCTGACGGTCGATCTCGGTGCGCCCCATGGTCGGCAGGATCAGCGCTTCGTCGCCGACGACGGCGTGCGAACGGTTGAGCTTGGTGGAGACCTGCACGGTCATCTCGGCGCCGTGCATCGCGGCCTCCGCGGCCTGACTGTCACTGATCGCCCCGACCAGGTTGCCGCCAACGGCCATGAAGAACTTGATCTTGCCGTCCCGCAGGCCCCGGATGGTGTCGACAGCGTCGACGCCGTGCTCTCGGGGCGGATCGAAACCGAACTCGGTCTCGATGGCATCGAGGAACGCCGGGGGCATCTGCTCCCAGATGCCCATAGTGCGGTCGCCCTGTACGTTGCTGTGCCCGCGAATCGGCGAGGCACCCGCACCGGGCTTGCCGATGTTGCCGCGAAGCAGCAGCAGGTTGATGATCTCCTTGATCGTGGCGACACCCTTTTTCTGCTGGGTGATGCCCATAGCCCAGGTGATGATCACCTTGTCCGCCCGCAGATACCGGGCGGCGAGTTCGTCGATGTCGGCGGTTCGCAGGCCACTGGCCTCCAGGACCGCAGCCTCGTCGACCTGCGCGAGGTGCTCGGTCAGCTCTGCGAGCCCCTGGGTGTGCTCACGCAGGAAATCGTGGTCGAGTACTGTTCCCGGGGCCGCTGCTTCGGCCGCGAGCACGCGCTTCGAGACGGCTTGGAGCAGGGCCATGTCGCCGCCGAGCCGCACCTGCAGGAACTGGTCGGCGATGCCCGTCCCCCGGCCGATGATGCCCCGCGCCCGTTGCGGGTTCTTGTATCGTTTGAGGCCGGCCTCCGGCATGGGGTTGACGGCGACGATCTCGGCGCCGTTGTCCTTGGCCTCTTCCAGCGCCGTCAGCATCCGCGGGTGGTTGGTACCGGGGTTCTGCCCCATCACGATGATGAGGTCGGCCTGGCCGAAGTCGTCGTAGGTGATGGTGGCCTTACCGATGCCAATGGTCTGGCCCATCGCCCAGCCGGACGATTCGTGGCACATGTTGGAACAATCCGGCAGGTTGTTGGTGCCGAAAGCGCGCACGAACAACTGGTAGGCGAAGGCGGCCTCGTTGGACGTACGGCCGCTGGTGTAGAAGGCGGCCTGGTCGGGCGAGTCGAGGCTGTTGAGCTTGCCGGCGATCACCTTGAAAGCCTCGTCCCAGCTCACCGGCCGGTAGTGGTCGTCACCAGCGGCTTTGTAGACGGGCTCGGTCAGCCGCCCCTGCATACCCAACCAGTATTCGGTACGTCCGAGCAGGTCGCTGACCGGATGCTCCGCCCAGAAGTCGGAGCCGATGGTCACCGGCGTGGCCTCCCACGTGACGGCCTTGGCGCCGTTCTCGCAGAACTCGAAGGTCTTCCGGTGGGTGGGGTCCGGCCAGGCGCAGCTCATGCAGTCGAAGCCGTCCTTCTGGTTCATCGCCAGCAGCGTCTTGCCCGTGCGGGCCAGACCCATCCGCTCCACAGCCGGGATGGTGGAGTGCAGCACCCCGGGGACGCCGGCCGCCCAGGACTTGGGCGAGCCGATCTCGATCGTGGACTCGTCGCGCTCGTCGGTGTCGTCCAGACGCGCCGAACTCTTCAGGTGTCCCGCCGCATTGGTGATTTTCTTCGTCATGGTGGGCATCCCTTCGCCGGCAGGGATCACGTCGTCATCGCACCCGGTCCCCGGAAAACACTGCAGTTACCCCTTCAGAGCTATCAGCATCCGGCGCTGACGGCAAGCACCCGGCCGCTCTCACGGCACACTCAGGGCGGCGACAGTTCGCCCGTGCGGGAATGGGTGCCGCGAGTTGCGCCGAATTACCCTCGCGGCACTGGCCGCAGGGCACTTTTCGGCAACTTGCGAGGCGCCGTATCGGCCTGTACACACGCGCGTGTCCCGCGAGTTGCGCCAAATCACCCTTTCGGATGCCCGGAAGGAGCGCTTAGCGGCACGTCGACGGAGGGCCTTCGGCACGGCTGGGAGTGGTTCGCGCGGCGCGGCGCTCAGGCGAGGCTCTGGGTAGCGTAGCGCTCGAGGACCTCCCCGATGCGGCCCTTACAGCCGCCGCAGCCGGTGCCTGCCGGGTGGAGGTTCCCACGCAGGCGACGGTGTTGTTGCCGGCCTCTGCCGTGGCCGTGATCGCCGCCACCGTCACCCCGTTGCACCAGCACACGGTCGACTCCGGCGCGAAGGCGTCGGCCGCGCTCGCCGGGTCGTAGTCGGGGCCGTCGAACCGCAGCAGCACCGACCGATCGGCGGCAGTTCGCTGCCGCGCTCAAACAGCAGCGTGAGCTCGGCTCCGGTGCGGGGCATACCCACGCACACGAAGCCGGTGAGGATGCCGCCGCGGGTGACCATCTTCACGTAGCGGCCGTGCTCGGGGTCGGCCCACTGTGCCACGGCGAGCGGTGCGGGGTCACCGGACGCGCAGCCGTGAGACTGAGCGTCGGCATCGGCCAGTGCCACGTCGAACGGGTCGGCCGTGGTGTCGCCCGCCGCGACCACGTCGATGCCCTCGGCTTTGAGCATCACGACGGAGGCGCCGGGCTCGGCCACGAGGACCGGCGCCACGTCCAGCGGCGAAGACTCGACCGCCGCCGGGCTGAGCCCAGCAGCGGCGCGTGCGGTGATCTCGGCTGTGAACCGGGCCGCGAGGCGGTCGGCCTGCCGCCAGCCCGGTCCGATCAGGCCGGACGGTCCGCCGGCCGGCGCCATCCGGGCACCGGTCCAGGCGGCACCGAGATCGGCATCGGCGGGGCGGGCGGCCACGTGCGCGCAGTCCCCGATGGCGTGGATGGACGCATCCGCCCAGCTCTGCAGCGACTCATCGACCAGCACACCCGTCGACACGGGCAGCCCGGCCAGGTGGGAGAGTTCGGTGCGAGCACCCACACCGCAGGAGAGCAGCAGCAGGTCGCCGCTGATCTGCTTGCCGTCGGCGCAGATGAGGGCCTCGAACCGTTCGTCGCCGTGCTCGTCGTGGTGGAACAGCACACTTTCCGCGCGGGCGTGGTTGACCATGGCGACACCGGCGTGCCGGGCGGCGCGGGTGAGCACCGAGCCTCCACCACGGTCGAGGTTGCGGTTCATCGGGATCTCGCCGTGATAGACCACGCAGACCTGGGCTCCGGCCGCCGCCGCGGCGAGCGCGATCTCCATGCCGAGTACCCCGGCGCCGAGAACCACGATGCGCTGCCCGGCCCGCACCGCGCCCAGCACGGTGGCGGCGTCGGCGAGGTCGCGGAGCGCGCTGACCCCGCGCGGCAGCGGGGCGTCTTGGGTATCGAGAGTGGCGGCATCCGGGCCGGGCTTCATCAGGCCGCGTCGCACCCTTTTCACGCCGTCGAGGGTGGGCACATTGGCGCGGGCGCCGGTGGCGAGCACCAGCCGGTCGTAGGGCAGGGTGCTGCCGTCGCCGAGCGACACCGTGCGGATGCTGCGGTTCACGGAGGTGACGCTGGTGCCGGTACGGATCGTGGCGCCGGCGGCTCGGGCCCGGCCGCCGTCGGTGAGGTCGAGGGTGTCGCGGTCGGCGCGGCCCACGGCGAAGTCGGCCAGCAGCACCCGGTTGTAGGCGTGCTCCTGCTCGGCGCCGACCACGGTGAGCTCGGCCAAGCCGGCCTCGACCAGCGGCAGGATCTCGTCGACGAAACGGGCGCCGACCGGGCCGTAACCGACCACGACGACGCGCTCGGGGCCGCCGGGGAGGCCTGCGGAACCGGGCCGGCCGGCAGAAATATCGTCAGGCACGCGCCATCACCCTCTCGTTGTCGGTGACCGCGGGTCGGGCTGGTCGATCGCCCGCACCCGCACGGCGGTTCGTTTGAACTCGGGCATGCCCGAGATGGGGTCGGTGGCTCCGGCTGTCAGCAGATTGGCGCGCTGGTCGGCGGGGAAGTGGAACGGCAGGAACACGGTGTCTGGGCGGATGTCCGCGCTCAGCTGGGCGCGGCAGCGAACGATGCCTCGTTCGTTGGCCAGCTCCACCCAGGCGCCGTCAGCCACGCCCAAGCCGGCGGCCGTCGCCGGGTGCACCTGCATCCGGGCCTCCGGCTGGGCGTCGGCAAGCTCGGGCACCCGGCGGGTCTGGGCGCCGGACTGGTAGTGCTCAAGCAGCCGGCCGGTGATGAGCGTGAGTGCCCCGTGCGCCTGGGCCGGCCCGATCACGGGTCGGGCCCTGACGGCCACGATGCGCGCGCGGCCATCGTCGTGCGCGAACCGGTCGAGGAAGAGCCGCGGCGTTCCCGCGGAACCGACCGGGTAGGGCCAGTAGGCCGGCTCCCCGCATCCAGCAGCGCGTAGTCGAGCCCGGAGTAGTCGGCGGTACCGCCCTCCGACGCCCGGCAGAGTTCGTCGAAGACCTCGCCGGGGATGGCGCTGTACACCCCGGGTGCGTTCAGGCGCCGGGCCAGCTCCTGGAAGATCCACAGTTCGCTGCGCACGCCGGGGGGAGGATCGATGGCGCGTCGGCGGCGCAGCACCCGGCCCTCGAGCGAGGTCATGGTGCCCTCTTCCTCGGCCCACTGGGTGACCGGCAGCACCACATCGGCCAGCGCGGCGGTCTCGGAGAAAAAGAAGTCGCAGACCACCAGGAAGTCCAGGTTCTTCAGGCCCCGCAGCACACTGTCGGCATCGGGCGCGGAGACCACGACGTTGGCGCCGTGCACAAGCAGGGTGCGGATGCCGCCCGGCCGGCCGAGCGCGCCCAGCAGCTCGACGGCGGGGATGCCGGCGCCGGGAATGCTGTGCGGTTCGACACCCCAGACGCCGGCGACGTGCGCGCGGGCGGCCGGATCGGTGATCTTGCGGTAGCCGGGCAGCTGGTCGCACTTCTGGCCGTGCTCCCGGCCGCCCTGCCCGTTGCCCTGGCCGGTGAGGGTGCCGTAGCCGGAGTGGGTCGTGCCGACGAGGCCGAGCACGAGCGCGAGGTTGATGGCGGCGGTGGCGGTGTCGGTGCCGTCGACGTGCTGCTCCACCCCTCGCCCGGTGAGGATGTAGGTGCCCCGGCCGGCGGCCAGCCGCCGGGCCAGGTCGCGCAGCTGGCCGACCGGAACCCCGGTGTGTTCCTGCACCCGTTGGGGATACCAGCCGGCCACGCTGTAGCGCAGCTGGTCGAAGCCTGTGGTGCGCCGGGCGAGGTAGTCGGTGTCGGCGAGGCGTTCGGCCAGAACCAGGTGGGTGAGGCCGAGCAGCAGCACCAGGTCGGTGCCCGGTGCCGGCTGCAGGTGCATTCCGGCACCATCGTCGGTGAGGCGGGCAGTGGCCGTGCGGCGCGGGTCGACCACGAGGAGGCCGCCGGCCTGCCGGGCGCCGTCGAGGTGGCCGATGAACGGCGGCATGGTCTGGGCCACGTTGGAGCCGAGCATCAGGATGGTATCGGCCTCATCGAGGTCCTCCACCCGGAATGGCAGGCCCCGGTCGAGCCCGAAGGCCCGGTTGCCGGCGGCCGCAGCGCTCGACATGCAGAACCGGCCGTTGTAGTCGATGCGGGAGGAGCCGAGCGCCAGCCGGGTGAACTTGCCCAGCTGGTAGGCCTTCTCATTGGTCAGCCCGCCGCCGCCGAACACACCCACGGAGTCGGCGCCGTGCTCGGCACGGCCGGTGCGGAGCCTGTCGGCGATCAGGTCGAGCGCGTCCGTCCAGGTGACCGGGGCGAAGCTGCCGTCGGCCGCGCGCTGCATGGGTTCCCGGATGCGCTCGGCCGAGCCGAGTAGTTCGCCCGCGGTCCAGCCCTTCTTGCAGAGGCCGCCCCGGTTGGTGGGGAAGGCCCGGCCGCTGATGGAGACCGGGAGGCGGATCGCATCCGCGGGGCGGGCGGGCGTCGCGGCGGCGGCGGGCGTGAGCGTCATCGCGCACTGCAGGGCGCAGTACGGGCAGTGCGTGTCGACGGAGTTCACGGTGAGGCCTTTCGGGAAACCCGCTGATCGAGCCTGTCGAGATCCGGTGAGCGACACACACGTCGGGTCACCAGGTTCACTTCGACAAGCTCAGCACAAGTCGACAGGCTCGACCAGCGGTTGGCTGGAAGCGAGACTGGTTAGATGCGGTGGCCGGCCACGGAGGACCCGCGGCGGAGGTAGACGAACGCGGTGACGGCCATCATCACCACATAGGCGCCGGCGAAGGCGAAGATCGCGCTGGAGTAGTCGCCCGTGGAGGTCTTCGAGAAGCCGAGCACCTGCGGGATGATGAACCCGCCGTACGCGCCGATCGCGGAGATGAGGCCGAGGGCCGCAGCGGTCTTCCGTTGTGTGTTGACGTCGCCGGAGTTCTTGTGGGCGTCCGCGACGCCGCTCTTGGCGGCGAAGACGCTGGGGATCATGCGGTAGGTGGAGCCGTTGCCAACGCCGGTGGCCACGAAGATCAGCAGGAAGGTGACCAGGAACAGCCAGAAGTTGCCGAGCGGCAGCACCACGTTCACCAGAACGGCGCCGACTGCCATCACCGCGAAGGCACCGACAGTGACCAAGGCGCCGCCGAAGCGGTCGGCCAGGCGGCCGCCGAACGGCCGGGCCAGCGAACCGGTGAGAGCCCCGAGGAAGGCGAGCGACAGCGACGCCGACACCACGTGGAAGCTGGAGAACTCGGGGAACTGGTCGGCGATGAGCTTGGGGAACACGCTGGCGAAGCCGATGAACGAGCCGAAGGTGCCGATGTAGAGGAACGCGAGGATCCAGAGGTGAGGTTCCTTGACGGCGGCGATGGAACCGGCGAAGTCGGCCTTGGCGCTGGAGAGGTTGTCCATGTATTTCCAGGCGCCGAACATGGCCAGAAGGATGAACGGCACCCAGAAGAACCCGGCCAACGGCAGGTTGAGTGTGCCGAGGGCGCCGAGGGTGATCACGATGGGAACCACTAGCTGGGCCACGGCGGCGCCGAGGTTGCCGCCGGCGGCGTTGAGGCCGAGCGCCCAGCCCTTCTGGCTCTGCGGGTAGAAGTAGGTGATGTTCGACATCGAACTGGCGAAGTTGCCGCCGCCGAGCCCGGCGAGCGCGGCGATGAGCAGCATCACCGGGAATGGCGTCTCGGGGTTCCACACCGCGAAGCCCAGCGCGATTGACGGGATGAGCAACAGGCCCGCGGAGATGATGGTCCAGTTACGGCCGCCGAACTTGGGCACCAGGAACGTGTACGGGAAGCGCAGGGTGGCGCCGACCAGGCTGGGGATCGAGATGAGCCAGAAGATCTGGCCGGTGTCGAAGGTGAAGCCGGCGTTCGGCAGTTGCACCACCACGATGCTCCAGAGCTGCCAGATCACGAAGCCGAGGAACTCGGCGAAGATCGACCACGTGAGGTTGCGCGAGGCGATGGCCTTGCCGCCGCCCGCCCACTGCTGGGGGTCCTCGGCGTTCCAATTGTCGATCCAGCGGCCCGGGCGGTGCACCAAGTCGGCGGAGGGGCCGGTGGGGTGGTCGCGGAGACCGGGGCGGGTGGGGCGCTCGTCGTCGGGGTCATCAGTTTCTCCTCAAGAATGTGGTGCCGGGAGTGCTGCGGGGGCTTCTGTCTTCGACGTTACGCAGCCGGTGTTTCCGCGGAACGCTGGCCTAGTTACCTTCTGGTCACCGTGTTGTCACCCGCGGCGAGCGCCACTGATAGGCCGCTGTTACATGTCGGACACATGAGCGCGGATGGTCCTCCCTACGGGCCATCCGCTGGCGCAACCACACCGGCGGTCGAGCTTGAATCCGCTGGTCGAGCTTGTCGAGCTGTGGGGGCGCTTCGCGCCCGGGTGGTCGGCGGAAGCGCACTTCCTTAGGAGACCCAGCGAGTGGGCGCGACCCACAGACCGGGTCGCCGCGACTGGTCAGGGGCGGGGGCTAAACGACCAGGGCAGTCCGGCGAGCGCCTGCTCCAGCCGGGCGGTGGACGCATAGAGGTCCAGCACCACGTCGACGAGCTGCCGCGGCGGCTCCTCACCGTCGACGAGCAGGGGGCGGCTCACGACATCCGCACCGCAGTTCTCGGCCAGGCCGGCGAAGTAGCCGGGCGCGATCAAGTAGGTGGCCACCACGACCCGCCCCGGTGAGCCGGCGCGGGCGGTGAGCACGGCGTCGGCTAACCGGGGTTGGGCGGCGGAGATGAACCCGACCGTGACGGGTCGACCCAGCTCCGTGGCCAGCTGGCCGGCCGTGCTGTGGCAGTCGGCGACGGCGTTGGCATCGGTGGAACCGGCCGCGGCGAGCACGACGGTGTCGTCGGGGAGCAGACCGATCTCCTTCAGCCGGTCGGCGAGGATGCGGGCGAGTCGGGGGTCGGGGCCGAGGGCACCGGTGACCCGCACCGGCTGGCTCGCCTCGGCGGCAGCCTCGGCCAGGTCCACGCGCACGTGATAGCCGGCCGACAGTAGCAACGGCACGATCACGACCGACCGGCCGGCGGTCTCGGCGGCGATGCCGGTGAGGCAGGTCGGCACATCCGGGCTCTGCACATCGACGTACCCGCCCAGCACGGTGAGTTCCGGTGCCGCGGCGGCCACCGCGGCGACGAGGGCCAGCACCGCGCGCTGCCCGGCGGGATCGCTGGTGCCGTGCGACGTCGCCAGCAGCGCCGGCGCCGCGCCGGAGGGGACGGCGCCGACCGGAGCCGTGCCGATCGGGGCCGTGCGGATCGGAGCCGTCCGCATCGGGACGCCGATCACGCGGCCGCGAACTGGGCGTTGATGCTCTCGGCCTGCTGCCGCGACCCCACCTGGTCGCGCACCAAGATCTGCACGGTGCCGTGGTCGACGCGCACCGGGAAGGTGCGCAGCGCGTATTCGGCCGCCGTGAAGCACTCGCCGGTCTCCAGGTCGTAGACCTGCTTGTGCAGCGGTGAGGCCAAGGTCGGGCGGGCGCCGCGGGAGCCCACGATACCGCGGCTCATCACGAACGAGCCTGTCGCCGGGTCCTGGTTGGACACCGCGAAGAGGCTACCGTCGGGCAGCAGCACCAGTGCCACCTGCACGCCGTCGATGAGTGCGGCCTCGGCCCACAGCGGCTCGAGCCGCTCGAGGGCGCAGACGCTGGTCCACTCCAGCGTACGGCCGGCGGAGTCGTGCGAGTCGGTGGGTGTGTGCACGGGATCCTCCAGTGGTCGAGCGAGCAGTGGTCGAGCGAGAGCGGGTGGGCGGGAACGGGGTGGAATCGGTTCCTGGTGTCAACGGTAGGCAGCCCGCGTGTCGGTCATCGTGCGAGGCCGTGACGATCGCGTAACGAAGACCTCTCAGCGCTCCCGCACTGACGTGAGGCGCCCGTCACACTCCGTTACGTCGGGGACACGGTAGAGAAATCGCCGACTTTTAGGCTGACGAAACAGCTCACGACTCGGAAAGGCCATTCGATGGACAACGTCACTCCCGCCCCGGATTTCTCCGGCACGCCCCGACGCGTCCTGGTGATCGGCGGCGGCCCCGCCGCCCACCGGTTCACCGAGGCCATGGCCGCCCGCGCCACGTCCCGCGTCCCGGCGGCCGGCAGCGTCGGCCACACCATCACGGTGTTCGGCGAGGAGCCGCACCTCCCCTACGACCGGGTGGCCCTGTCCCGCCGGCTGGTCGACTCCGAGGACCTCACCCTGGGCGACACCGCCCTGTGGACCTCCGACACGATCAGCTACCGCGGCGGCAGCACGGTCACCGGGCTCGACACCAGCGAGAAGGCCATCACGCTGGCCGACGGCGAACGGCTGCCCTACGACGACCTGGTCTTCGCCACCGGCTCCGCCGCCACCGTGCCGCCCATCCCCGGCGCCGAGGCCGGCCACGTTTACCGCACCCTCGAAGACGTCGACTTCCTCGTGGCCGAGGTCGCCCGACTGCGCCAACGCCTGGGCCGACCCGCCAACGTCGTCGTCGTCGGCGGCGGACTGCTCGGCCTGGAGGCCGCCGGCGGCCTCGCCCGGCTCGGCGCCGCATCCACTCTCGTACACTCGGGCGACTGGCTGATGAGCGCCCAGCTCGACGAGGGCGCCGGCCAGGCCCTCGGCCGGCTGATCGGCGCGCAGGGCATCACGCTGGCGCTGGGCACCCGGCCCACCGAGATCCTCTGCTCCCCCACCGGCCGGGTGCTCGGCGTCGCCCTCACCAACGGCACCCAACTGCACGCCGACCTCGTGGTCTTCTCCATCGGGATCACGCCGCGCGACGAACTCGCGCGGGCCGCCGGCCTCGAACTGGGCCCGCGCGGCGGCATCGCCATCGGCGACGACTGCCGCACCTCGGCCGCCGATGTCTGGGCGATCGGCGAGGTCGCCAGCATCGACGGTGTCTGCGTGGGCCTGGTCGCCCCGGCCAACGCCATGGCCGAGGTCGCCGCCGACCGGCTGCACGGCGGTGAGGCGCTCTTCCCCGGCATCGACGACGCCACCAAGCTCAAGCTCTCCGGCGTGGAGGTCGCCAGCTTCGGTGATGCCCTCGGCCGCACCGAGCACTGCCTCGAGGTGGTCTACGCCGACCCCGCCCGCGGTCTGTACCAGAAGATCGTGGTCACGGGGGATGCCAAGATTCTGCTCGGCGGTATCTTCGTCGGTGACGCGTCACCGTACACCTCGCTCCGTCCGTTGCTCGGCCGCGAGCTGCCCGCGGAACCCGGCGCCTACCTCTCCGCCGCGGGCGCGGAACCGCCGGCCAACAGCGACCTGCCCGACGACGTGCAGCTCTGCTCGTGCAACAACGTGTCGGTCGGCGCCGTGCGTGAGGCCGTCCGCGGCGACCACGGGGAGGCGTGCACCGAGCTCGGCCCGCTCAAGGCCTGCACCCGCGCCGGCACCCAGTGCGGCTCCTGCGTTCCGCTGGTGAAGAAGATCCTCGAGACCGAGCTGAAAAAGGCCGGCATCGAAGTCTCCCAGGCCCTCTGCGAGCACATCGCATTCAGCCGCAGCGAACTGTTCGAGAGCGTGCGCATCCTGCAGCTCACCTCGTTCGACGACATCATGGAGCGTTTCGGCCGCGGCCTCGGTTGCGACATCTGCAAGCCGGTCATCGCGTCGATCCTGGCGTCGCAGACCAACGGCTACGTGCTGGATGCCGGCCGCGGCGGCCTGCAGGACACCAACGACCGCGCCCTGGCCAACATGCAGAAGGACGGAACCTACTCGGTCGTGCCGCGCATCCCGGGCGGGGAGATCACCCCGGCCAAGCTCAAGGTGATCGCCGAGGTCGCCGAGCAGTACAACCTCTACACGAAGATCACCGGCGGCCAGCGCATCGACATGTTCGGCGCCCGGCTCGAGCAACTGCCCGAGATCTGGACGATCCTCGTCGACGCGGGTTTCGAGTCCGGGCAGGCCTACGGCAAGAGCCTACGCACCGTGAAGAGCTGCGTTGGCAGCACCTGGTGCCGCTTCGGCGTGCAGGACGCCGTATCCATGGCCATCCAGCTCGAACTGCGCTACCGGGGGCTGCGGTCGCCGCATAAGTTCAAGCTCGGAGTCTCCGGCTGCGCCCGCGAGTGTGCAGAGGCCCGCGGTAAGGACGTGGGCATCATCGCCACCGATCAGGGCTGGAACCTGTACGTGGGCGGCAACGGCGGCTTCCAGCCTGCGCACGCGCAACTGCTCGCCCAGGACCTCGACGACGACACCCTGATCGCCTACATCGACCGGTACCTGATGTACTACATCCGCACCGGCGACCGGCTACAGCGCACCGCGCGCTGGCAGGAGGAACTGCCCGGCGGACTCGACCACGTGCGTGATGTCGTCGTGAACGACAGCCTGGGCCTGGCCGCCGAACTCGAACTGGCCATGTCCGCGCACGTGGGCAGCTACGAGGACGAGTGGGCGGCCACACTCAAAGACCCGGAGCGGCTGCGCCGGTTCCGCTCCTTCGTGAACGCCCCGACCACCCCCGATCCGGCCATCGTGCAGGTGCTCGAGCGTGGCCAGCCGCGGCCGGCCTGGCCGGCGGAACGCGACGCGGCCGCGGCCCCGCTTGACGGCCCCGGTTCGCCCCGGAGCGAAGCCCGCCCGGCCGGGTACGTCGGCGTCAGCGTCAACGAACCGTCGGACGACGACGCCCCCACCACCGGGCCGGTCATGCTGTCCGGCCCGCGGATCCCGCTCCGCCCGTCGGGTGACGCCCCGCGTCACGCACATTCCGCCTCGGCGACAGAACAAGGAGAATAGGCCCATGCCGCACAGGTCCCTGGACATCAGCCTCGACGTGACGGGCCGCCGCGTGCTCGTCATCGGCGGCAGCCGGCCCGCGCGTCGGGTGATCGCACGGTACCGGGCCGCCGGCGCGGTGGTCCACCTCGCCGCCGACACTTACGAGGTGCCCAACCCGCTCGTCCGCGCGGTGACCTGGCCGCAGTCTGCCGCCAACTGGCGCGACCTGGTGGGGGCCGTCGACCTCGTCGTTGCCGTCGATGTGCCCGCCCCGGCCGAACCACTCCTCGCTGCCGCATGCGCCGAGCGCGCGGTGTGGCTCACCCGGGAGACTGCCGCGCCGGTGGCCCGCACGGGCCACGTCACCCTCGTCGGCGGCGGGCCGGGCGATGACGAGCTGCTCACCGTCGCCGCCCGCCGGGCGCTTGCCGGCGCCGACATCGTCTACTACGACCGGCTCGGCCCGCACGAATCGCTCGATGACTGGGCGCCCGGCGCGGAACAAGTGAACGTGGGCAAGCACCCCGGCCACCACGCGGTGCCCCAGGTCGAGATCGAACGGATGCTCGTGGCCAGCGCCCACTCCGGCCTCACGGTGGTGCGTCTCAAGGGCGGCGACCCGTTCGTGTTCGGCCGCGGCGGCGAGGAGATGGCCGCCTGCCGCGCCGCCGGCGTGCCCGTGACCGTGATCTCCGGGGTCACCAGCGCCATCGCCGTGCCGGCGCTCGCGGGCATCCCGGTCACGCACCGGGAGGTGTCCCGTCTGTTCACGGTGCTCAGCGGCCACGTGCCGCTCAGCGAAGAAGAACTTGCCCACCTGGTGGGCCTGGGGGGCACCATCGTGGTGCTCATGGGTGTGGGAACCCTGCCGCACCTGGCCAGCGGACTGGCCCGCCACGGCATGGCGGCCGACATGCCCGTCGCCATCATCGAGCGCGGCTTCTCGGACCGGCAGCGCACCACGGTGGCCGACATCGACAGCGTCGTGCGGGTGGCCGGGGAAGTCGGCGCCCGCTCCCCCGCCGTCCTCGTGATCGGCGAGGTCGTGCGGCTGGCCGGCTGCGATGACGCGGCGGCCGTTGCGGTGCTCGCAAACGCCGCTACACTCTCAGGCCAGAGGTAACGAAAAGCCCCCAGAACCATCGGAGACACAAGTTAACGACATCGGAACAGAAGCAGGCCTGCCCGGCTTCCGCCCGGACCAGCTCGACGGGTTCCGCATCGGCGTCACCTCCGACCGCCGCAGCGAAGACCTGATCGCCGCGTTCGAGAGGCGCGGCGCTGACGTGCTGCACGCCCCCGCCATCCGCATCGCAGCCGCTGCCGACGATTCGCGCATCACCGCGGACACCGCGGCGATCATCGCCGGCCGTCCCGACATCCTGCTGGCGACCACGTCGTACGGCGTGCGGCGCTGGTTCGAGGCGGCGGATGCGGCTGGTATCGGCCACGACCTCACCGAAACCCTCGAGCACAGCCGCATCCTCGTGCGCGGACCCAAGGCACGCGGGGCGATCCGGGCTGCCAACCTGGACGACTCGGGCATGAGCGCCGAGGAGACCACCCGGTCCCTGGTGGACAAGGTCCTTGCCGAAGGCGCGACCGGACTCACCGTGGCGGTGCAGCTGCACGGGTTCACCGACGAGTCCCAGATCGAGAGGCTCCGCGAAGCCGGCGCCACGGTGCTCACTGTGGCCCCGTACCGGTGGCTACTGCCGGAGGATTCCAGCCGGGTGCAGAAGCTCATCGACGCTGTCTGCACGGGCTCGCTGGATGCCGTGACCTTCACCAGCGCCCCCGCCGTCGAGGCCCTGTTCGGTGCCGCAGATGGCGCGGGCCGCCTCGAGGCGCTGCAGGAGGCCCTGCGCGGACCGGTGGTCGCCGCCGCGGTCGGGCACGTCACGGCGGCTCCCTTGGTGGCGGCCGGCATCACGCCGATTGTGCCGGAGCGGTTCCGGATGGGGGCGCTGATCAAGCTCGTCTGCGATTACCTCGAGGACGAACGCGTGCTGCGCCTGCAGAGCAGGCACGGCCTGGTCGAGCTCCGCGGCCGGCGGGTCTCCGTCGCCGGCGCATCCGCCCTGCTGGCGCCGACCTCACTCACCCTGCTGCGCGCCCTGCTCGCCGCCGGCGGGTCGGTGCTCTCCCGTGCCGATCTCACGGCCGCCCTGCCGGAGATCCAGGACGACCATGCCGTCGACGTCGCAATCAGCCGACTGCGCCAGGCGCTGCCGGTGCCCACCCTGGTCGCCACCGTGATCAAGCGGGGATACCGCATCGACGTCTAGCTCTCCCCGGAAGCCGGCCAGACCAGCGCGAGTTGCCGAGGAAGCACCTTACGCTGGCTAAGAGGGCGCTTCGCGGCAGGTCGGCGGCGCCTGAATGCGACGGATGCGCCGCTGCGGGGCTAGGCGAGGCGGGCGGCGACCTCGTCGAGGACCGACTCCGAGCCGGCGTAAATGCCCTCTGACCGAGGCCAGTGGCTGATCACGTCGGTGAAGCCGAGCTCGGCGGCGCGACCGACGGCATCGTCGAACGCGCCGACGCTCTGTAGCGAGTACGAGCCGCCGCTGTCCAACGAGAGGAACCGATCCACCGTCGTCGCGTCGCGCCCAGCCGAGGCGAGAGTGTCATCGAGCCGGTGCACCAGAGCGCCGACCGCGCTCCACCACTCCTCGCCGGTCGCACCGTCGGCGCCCGTGGTGACCCAGCCGGCGCCGTGCTCGGCCACGAGCCTGAGCCCCTTCGGCCCGTTCGCCGCGATCACGAACGGCAGCCGCGGGGTCTGCGTCGGGCGACCCACCATGCGGGCATCGACCGCCGTGTACCACTCGCCGGTGAAGCTGATGCCGCCGGCGCCCGGCTCCTCGTGGCGCAGCAGAACATCGAGATCGCTCACGAACTCGGCGAAACGCTCGTGCCGTTGCCGTGGCGTGTACGCCTCCTGGCCGAGGACGAAGGCATCAAAACCGGTTCCGCCCGACCCCACGCCCAGGGTGAGCCGTCCGCCGGAGATCGCGTCGACGGTGGCGAGTTCCTTGGCGAACGGCACCGGGTGCCGAAAATTAGGCGACGCCACAAAGGTGCCGAGGCGGATGCGTTCCGTCACGGCCGCCGCGGCCGTGAGGGTGGGGATCGTGGCGTGCCACGGTTGGTCGGCGAGGCTGCGCCAGGACAGGTGGTCGTAGGTCCAGGCGTGCTGGAACCCGTACTCTTCGGCGCCCTGCCACCGGCGGCGAGCCTCCGGCCAGTCGTACTGGGGCAGGATGACGATTCCGTGGCGCATACCCGCAGTCTACAAAGGGGCCCTGACACCGGCGCCGTCCGCATCCGCCCACCCCGCGCCGTGCCGGGCGGACGGTGCTATGAATGGTGCGTTCGCGGTACAACCACACGCCATATCTCGGCCGGCAGGCGGCCGTTTTCGGATTGCAAAGGAGCACCCGATGGTTTCCACACTGACCCCGGACCGGTTCGCCGGCCAGACCGCCATCGTCACCGGAGCCGGCTCCGGGATCGGCAAGGCCACGGCCGTGCGCCTCGCGCACGAGGGTGCCCGGGTGATCGCCGGCGACGTCGTTCCCTCGCGACTCCAGGAGCTCATCGACCAGTACCCAGACCTCGACATCGTCACGGTCGACGGCGACATCAGCCACGAGGACACGGCCACCCGCCTGGTCGACGCGGCGAACGGGCGCATCGACGTCGTGGCGAACGTCGCAGGCATCATGGACGGCTTCCTGCCCGTCGGCGAAGTCGACGACGCCACCTGGGATCGCGTGTTCGGCATCAACGTCACCGGGATCATGCGGCTGATCCGGGCGGCCTTGCCTGTCATGGTCGCGGGCGGCGGTGGGTCGATCGTCAACGTCTCGTCGGAGGCCGGCCTACGGGGAGGCGCCGCCGGAGCGGCCTACACGGCGTCCAAGCATGCCGTGATCGGCCTCACTCGCAACACCTCGGTGATGTATTCGGCACAAGGCGTCCGGTGCAACGCCGTGGCGCCGGGCGGCGTGCAGACCAATATCGAGGCACCGATGCTCTCGGCCCTGGCCGGCACGGTGCTCGGTCCTGTCTTCCAGCATGTGCTGCCTCCGGTGGCCACTGCTGAACAGCTCGCCGCGGCCATCACCTGGCTCGCGAGCACCGATTCGGCCAATGTGACCGGCATCGTGTTGACCTCTGACGGCGGCTGGGCGGCGATGTGACCATCCCCTCGCGCCGACTGATGCGGATGTCGGTCCGTGCTGCCAGACTCTCCGCATGACAGGCACAGACCACACTCAGAGCCCCGTCCCGTTCGTCCAACCGGTGCGCTGCGGCATCGTTCCGCCGTACATTCTCGCCCGGCTGGCCGAGGCCGAGGACCCGCGCTTCTCCGCCGCGTCCGAAGCGGCGAAGCGGTCGCTCGGGCTGGACGCCCCGCTCCGGGGCCTGCGCGCGACAGAACGCCGCACCGCCGCCCTGCCCAGACCGTCGGCCAGGGCCGTTCCCGGTGTCACCCACCGCACCATCAGCGATGCGCTGCACCTGCAGACACTGCCCGGCCGGGTGGTGCGCACCGAGGGTCAGCCGCCCGTCGCCGATGTGGCGGTCAACGAGGCCTTCGCCGGCCTCGGTGACACCCACGACCTGTTCTGGCGGCGGTACCAACGCGATTCCATCGACGGCCGCGGCCTGCCGCTCGACGCCACGGTGCACTACGGACGCGAATACGACAACGCGTTCTGGGATGGCGAGCGCATGGTGTTCGGCGACGGTGACGGTGAGGTTTTCAACCGGTTCACCATCTCTCTGAGCGTGATCGCGCACGAGCTCACCCACGGTGTCACCCAGTTCAGCGCGAACCTGGCCTACCAGGGCCAGTCCGGCGCCCTCAACGAGTCGGTCTCCGATGTGTTCGGCGTCCTGGTCGAGCAGTTCGCCACCGGTCAGGATGCCGCGTCGGCGAGTTGGCTGATCGGCGCGGGCCTGTTCACGGAGCAGGTGCAGGGCCAGGCGCTCCGCTCGATGAAGGCGCCGGGCACGGCGTACGACGACGATGTCCTGGGCGCCGACCCGCAGCCGGCATCGATGTCGGGCTACGTGGAGACCGAGGAGGACTACGGCGGGGTGCACCTGAACTCCGGCATCCCCAACCGAGCCTTCTACCTGGTGGCCGAGGCGCTCGGCGGCAAAGCCTGGGAGGCCCCGGGCCAGATCTGGTACGACACCCTCACCGGGTCCGGCCTGACCTCCACGATCGACTTCGCCGGGTTCGCCCGCGCCACGGCCACGGCGGCCTCCGCCCGTTACGGCGAGGGATCGGTCGAACACGACGCCGTGCTGGCCGGATGGGACGGCGTGGGCGTCACGCTCGGTCCGCTGCGAGCCGCCTCCTGAGCCGGCATCGAGCGGCCACCGTCCGCGGCGCCGCTGGGAAGGCTCTCCCGATCGGCTCGATATCCCCTGCCAAGGCGTTCCCGGACGTACCATAGGGCCATGAAGGTCGTCGTCTCACGCAGTGGGGGCATCGCCGGGCTCCGGGTCACCTGGGACGTGCAGGTCGACGAACAGCCGGATGCGGCGGCCTGGATGCAGTTCCTCGACACCCTGCCGTGGGACGAAACCGAGGGCACCGCCCCCGAGCCCGACCGCTACGTCTACCGCATCCGCTGCGCACCACACGAGGTCGTGCTCGCCGAACCCCAGGTGCAGGGCGCCTGGAAGGACCTGGTGGACCGCGTTCGAGCCGTCAGCGACCACTGAGCGTCGCAGCACCATCGGCATCCCGGCGGGTCAGTCGCGGGGGAACAGCCGAGCGGATCACGGACCCGCCCGGGTCGACGTCAGAACTCCGTAACATATCGCCAGCTATCGCCGGCGAACGCGCTGATAAAGTCACCTGAACGGGGGGGTGCTGACTTCCCGCGTTCCTAGGGGGCCCTCATGGCTGCGTCACCATCACCTCGCTCATCCGTTTCTGAGATCGACGCCGGCGTCTCCTCGGCACCGGCCCGCCAGCACCCCGGCTGACCGGGCACCGTCCTCCGCCGGGGCCTCACCATCGCCTTCGGCCTGGTGCTCGCCGCGACCGCGATCCTCGGCACCACCCCGGCACCCGCGTCCGCGGAACCCGTGCCCGGCTCGGTCACCCAGTGCAACGGCATCCAAAATGTCGGCGGTCAGGGTATCGAGTGCGATGTCACGGTGACCAACACACTGGACGTGTCAACCGGCGTCTCGAGCTCGACCATCGTCGTGCGCACCTGCATCGGCGCCGCGAACGACGCCGTCCTGTGCACGGTGCTCCCCACGAGCTTCCCCACCGCCACGACGGTGGTCGACCAGTGCAACGGCTCCGGCAACGGCGGTGGCGGCACCGTGGTCTGCCGGGTCACGGTGGTCAACAACATCATCGGCGACACGACGCTGGCGACCGCCACGGTCAACCAGTGCGGCGACAGCGCCGGCGACGGCGGTGGCGACCCGGCCCTCAACTGCGCCCCCGTGCAGCTGACCACCAGCGCCACCATCACCCAGTGCAACTCCTCGGGACGCGGCGGCGGAACGCCCGGCCGTGTGACGTGCACCGTGGCCCCGTCCACCGCCAGCACGGCCCTGCCGGTCTCGATCAACCAGTGCATCGGTTCGGCCAACGGCGGCGGCGCGTTCGTCACCTGCTCTGCCTCGCTGACCCACACTGTGTACCCGGCGGGCACGGTTGTTCCCCCGGTCGGCACACCTACCCCCACGCCGACGCCGACACCCGGCCCGACCACCCCGCCGGCCACCACACCCCCCGGCACGACGCCGCCGGGAACCACGCCTCCGGCCACCACACCGCCGGCGACCACCACACCGCCCACCAGTACGCCCCCCACGCCCACCCCGACCAGCCCGGTGAGCCCGCTGCTGCCGGTTCCCCCGGGCGGCGGCACGGGCAACGGCGGTGAACTGGCCGCCACCGGCACGGATGCCGTGCCGGTCTTCCTGGTTGCCGGTGGAGCCCTGCTGATCGGCGGCATCCTGCTCGCGATCATGCTGCTCGGCCGCCGTTCAGACCGGTCCGACGGCCGTAACACCCTCGCAGAGCGCCCCACGCCCCTCGGCTAGGGCAACACGCCGCGGTCCACTCGGCGGCACTCGCCGAGTGGACCGCAAAGTGGGACTATGAAGCATGGACAACAACGACCTTGATCCGGTTCAGGTTCTCAGCGACGACGAGTGCTGGGAGCTGCTGCTCTCCTCGAGCTTCGGCCGGCTCGCGGCGGCCGTCGCCGACGACATCGAGATCTTTCCGCTCAACTTCGTCGCGGCCGATCAGCGTCTGCTGTTCCGCACCGCGGAGGGCACCAAGTTGCTCGCCCTCACCGTGAATAACAAGGTGGTCCTGGAGACCGACGCGATCGGCCGATCGGATGCCTGGAGCGTCGTGGTGAAGGGCATCGCCCGGGTGCTCGACACCCAGGCCGAGATCGACGCCGCGAACGCGTTGCCGCTGCACCCTCTGGTGCCCACCCTCAAATACATCTGGGTGGAGGTCACGCCCACCGAGGTCACCGGACGCCGCTTCGCGCTGGAGCCCGAGCCCGAGCGCTACTGACCGACTCTCCTGCCCGGCCGGCTGGGCCAGCCCCCGCGCCGGCTCAGTCGCCCGAGTCGCCGGGCTCGTCGGCCACGGCCGGGGTGGCCTGTTCTGCGCCCGACAGCCCGATGAGCATGAGCACCGCGTCGCCGTAGGCATCCGCCGGCGTTGGCGCCTCGAACACCTCGTCGGCGCCGCGCACGTGCACGCTGACCCGGTAGCGTTCGTCGTCGAGCCGGTGCAGGGAACGGAAGGTCCCGCGCAGCAGGGAACGAAGCTGATCTTCGCGGGGCAGCCAGAGCGCATCCTCGAGAGCGAGGGAATCGAGCGCCCACTCAGTGGTGCCGTTGAAGCCCAGGATGGTTCCGGTGTCGAATTCGTGGGCCTCGATGGTCATCTCGCTGACCGTGAAGACCTCGGAGTCGAAGCCGGGCCGCTCGATGCGGAAGGAGTCGCCGGATGCCGGGTGCCAGCGCAGCCCTGCCTGCTGCAAGGCCCGGGCGCAGTCGATTGTGATCATGACCCATTATCGGCGCGCGGCACCGTGGAACGCGAGCGTCTGAGCCGGTACTCACACCGGTCAGCCAGCTCCGTCAGAATGGCAGGTCATGGCGGTATCCGCGCAGACGGTGCACGTGGACGGGCATCGCGTCGGGGTGCCCCGGAGCGCCGTCGGCATTCTCCGGGGCCACCACTGACGAATCAAGCAGGTGCGTGTGGAAAGGTCTTAGCTCACGCCGAGCAGGTCGATCACGAAGATCAGGGTCTTGCCGGAGAGGCGGTGACCGGAGCCGGCGGGGCCGTAGGCCAGGTGCGCAGGAACGGTGAGCTTGCGCCGGCCGCCGACCTTCATGCCGGGGATCCCCTGCTGCCAGCCGGCGATGAGGGAACCGAGCGGGAAGTTGATCGACTGGCCCCGGTTCCAGGAGGAGTCGAATTCTTCGCCGGTGTCGTACTCGACACCGAGGTAGTGCACGTCGACGGTCGCGCCGGGGGCGGCCTCGGCGCCGTCACCGACGACGATGTCAACGATGTCGAGCTGTTCGGGCGCGGGGCCCTCCGGGAAGTCGAGTTCGGGCTTGGAGTTCAGATCAGTCATGAGTCCATCCAATCGGATTCCGGGCCCAGACGCACACCGAGAAATTCCCCCTTGCGCGAACGCGATGTCGGGGCGCATGCTTATCCCATAGAAACTCGTCGCACCGGGAGAGTTGTCGGCAGTGCCACACCACCGGGCGGCGAGTTTTCTCGTTCCCGCCGTCGGCCGCCAGGTCAGCCGATCACCTCGGCACGGTCCCGCATCAGCAGGCCGAGAAGCCGGGCTTCCTCGGCGGTGTCGGTGTCGGGTCGCTGGCGCGTGGCCGGCGCGGCGGGCCGCCGAGACGGATGCGTCTCGGCGCTCACCAGGCGCTGGCGCACCGAGGCCAGCCGGGCTGCATCCACGATGAAGCGGTTCATCGCGAGACGGCGGGCCTGCGGCTGCGCGGCCGCCCAGGCGCGCGCCTGCCGACGGCCCCGCGGGGTGGCCAGCATCTCCACCTCAGCCGCGGTGAACCACCCGACCGCGGCATAGTCCCCGAGCCGCCGGAGGGTGAGCCGTTCCTCCTGGCGGCGCAGCATGGCCACCACCAGGATCGCGCCGATGAACAGCGGAACCTGCACCAGGAAGTAGTAGCCCACCAGGGAGGCATCGTCGGTGAGGAAGTAGAACGCGCCGTTCCAGATCGCGTGCAGCAGCACGGCCGCGGCAAGGCCGAGGAAGACCAGGGCCAGATAACGCGACCCACTCGCCCGGCGGGCGGCGAACCCGATGGCCAGTCCCGTGCACGCCGTGAAGAGCACATGAGCGAACGGGGAGATCACCCCGCGCAGCAGGAACGTGACGCCCAGGTCGGTCAGGCCGCCGTCGAGCATCGCCACACCGAAGTACTGGATATTCTCCGAGAAGGCGAATCCGGCGGCGATCATGGCCGCGTAGACGACCCCGTCGATGGGCCCGTTGAACTGCCCCCTGATCACCCAGAACAGCAGCAGGATGCCGAAGCCCTTCGCGGCTTCCTCCACGAGCGGGGCCTGGATGACGGCCGCAACGAAGTCACCTTCCGGCCGGGCCACCCCGCTGGTGGCGACCACGATCTGCACGCCGAGATCGAACACCAGCGCCGTCACGATGGACACACCGGCTCCCCAGAGGAACGCGAACCACAGCGCCGGCCGCGGCTCCGGCTCCCAGCGGTCGATCCAGCGCACAGCCAGGATCACCAGGGTGAGCGGGACCAGAGCGAGCACCAGGCAGACCAGCAGGGCGCCGGGGCCCAGGAAGGTGGAGAGGTAGACCATTACCAGTATCAGGGCAAGGGCGGCCAGGACGATGCCGATGGTCGCCCACACGATCGTGCTGACGTTGGTGCGGCGCACCGGGGAACTCCAGACCGCGCTCTGGATGGGCGCGCTCTGGGCGGGCACGGGATTCTGGGCGGGCACGGGGCTCTGAGCGGGCACCGGGAAGGGCTGCCCGGCCGGGTCGAGGGTCATGACGCCAGCTTACGATGACCGGTGCACTCCTGCCGGGGATCCGGCCGGGCTTCCAGCCGAGACGCCGGACCGTCACGGTGGTGTCCGATTCCCGCTACCGTGCGCGCCGGGACACTGCCAGTCTGGAGGGGTGACCGAACCCACCTTCATCCCCGGACAGCACGGCGACGACCCCGTGTTCGCCGAACGGTACCGCGCCATGTCGTCGCGGGATGCCCGCTTCGACGGCCAGTTCATCACCGGAGTGCACTCCACGGGCATTTACTGCCGACCGAGCTGTCCGGCCATGACGCCCAAGCCGGGCAATGTCTCGTTCTACCTCACCGCCGCGGCCGCCCATGAGGCGGGACTGCGCGCGTGCAAGCGCTGCCTTCCCGACGCCGTTCCCGGTTCTCCGGAGTGGAACGTCCGCGACGACCTTGCCGCCCGGGCCATGCGGCTGATCGGCGACGGCACAGTGGAACGGGAGGGCGTGCCCGGGCTGGCCGGCCGGCTCGGCTACACCCCACGCCACCTCACCCGGGTGCTCGTGGCCGAGGTGGGCGCGGGGCCGCTCGCCCTGGCCCGCGCCCACCGAGCCCAGACCGCCCGGGTGCTGCTCACGAGCACGCACCTGCCCATCACCGATGTGGCGTTCGCGGCGGGCTTCGGCAGCATCCGCCAGTTCAACGAGACCATCGCCGCCGTCTATGAACGCACCCCGTCGGCCCTGCGAGCCGGCGCGCGGTCGTCCGGCGGGCGGGCCGGCTCCGGTTCCAGCACGGCAAGCGCCAACGCCCGCGTCGGCGGCACGGCCACCGCCGGAGCCGACGAGCGGGTCGGCGAGAGGGCGGGCAGAGCGACCGGCCAGACGGACGCCGGCTCCCGGATCAGTCTGCTGCTGCCCGCCCGCGCCCCCTTCGACGGACAGGGCCTGTTGGACTTCCTGGGCGTGCGCGCCGTGGCCGGGGTCGAGCGCCGCACGGCGGACGGGTACGAGCGCACCCTGCGCCTCCCGCACGGCTGGGCGACCCTGCAGCTCGCACTGGCCGGCACCGTCGACTCTCCCGCCATCTCCTGCACGGCCCGGTTGAGCAGCCTCGCCGACCTCGCACCCTTGGTGAGCCGGGTGCGCCGGCTCTTCGACCTCGACGCGGATGCCCAGGCCATCGACCGAGCCCTGGCCACCGATCCGGCCCTGACCGGGACGGTGCGCCGCACGCCGGGCATCCGGGTGCCGGGCAGCCTCGACGCCGACGAGACGCTGTTCCGGGCTCTGCTCGGCCAGCAGGTATCGGTGGCGTCGGCTCGCACGGCGCTCGGCCGGCTCACCGCGGCACTCGGCGACCCGCTGCCGGGCGGCGGCGAGCCGGCAGATCCCGCACCCGGCGGCACCGCCCCCGACAGCACGGCAGCCGACGGCGCGGCCCGTGAGCACCCGGCGCCCGTCGATCCCACCCTTGCTCCGGCCCTGCTGTTCCCCACCGCAGACCGCATCGCGGAGCACGGCCGCGAGGTGCTGCGCGGACCGGCCGCCCGGATCGATACGATCGTGCACGTCGCCGAGGCGCTGGCCTCCGGAGAGCTCAGACTCGACGTCGGCGAGAGCCGCAACGACCTCCAAGCCCGGCTAATAGCCCTTCCCGGCATCGGACCGTGGACGGCCGGATACGTGGCCATGCGGGTGCTCGGCAGCCCCGACATCCTGCTCACGAGCGATCTCGCACTGCGTCAGGGCGCCGAGCGGCTCGGCCTGCCCGCCCGGGCCGGCGACCTGGCCGGCCACGGCGGTCGCTGGGCGCCGTGGCGCAGCTACGCGGGCATGCACCTGTGGCGTGCGGCTGGGGCGGTGCCGCGACCGGCCGGTTCCCCGGGTCCCAGCGAGATGGGCGCGGCCCCGTTACGCTGAGAAAGTGAAGTTTGCGCACCTCAGAGTCGAAGGCCAGTCCATTCCCCGTCTCGCCATCGTGGTGGAAGACGAGGCGCTCTTCCTCGACGAGGTGATCGACGACGCCCCGCGCGATCTGCAAGACCTGATCGAAAAGGGCGCACCCGAATTCGACCGGGTGCGTGCCCTCACCGCTCACGCGCTGCAGCACGGCGCCAGCCTCACCCCGGTCGACGACTTGCGGCATTCCTCCGCCGTTCTGCGCCCGCCGCAGATCATCGCGATCGGCGCCAACTACGCCGCGCACTCCTCCGAGCTCAAGCTGCGTAGCGAGACCGCGGCCACCGTGTTCTCGCTCTGGCCGAACTCTCTCACCGGCCACGAGGCCGTCATCTCCTGGCCAGCGGACCTCACCAGCCAGGTCGACTACGAGGCCGAGCTTGGCGTCATCATCGGCCGTCCGGCCCGCAACGTCTCGGTGCGCGACGCGCTGGACTATGTCTTCGGGTACACCGTCGTCAACGACATCACGGCCCGCGACCTGCAGTTCTCCGAGGCGCAATGGTCCAGGTGCAAGTCCTTCGACGGTTTCACCCCCACCGGCCCGCTCGTCGTCACGGCCGATGAGATCGCCGACCCGCAGAATCTCTGGCTGACCACCCACGTCGACGGGCGCATCCTGCAGGACGCGTCGAGCGGAGATATGGTGCGCACCGTGGCCGAGATCATCGCGTACCTGTCCCTCACGTCCACGCTGCTGCCCGGCACCCTCATCTCCACCGGCAGCCCCGGCGGTGCCGGCTACAGCCGCAAGCCGCAGGTATTCCTCAAGGACGGGTCGACGGTCACGGTCTCCATCGACCGCATCGGGCTGCTCACAACTCACTGCCGTGAAATCTGACCGGGCTGAGGGCGCGGAAGCGATCACGATCTCCGTCGTCATCCCCGTCTACAACGACGCCGAATTCCTGCGCACCTGCCTCCGAGCCCTGAGCCAGCAGCGCCGACAGGCCGACGAGATCATCGTGGTGGACAATGCCAGCACGGATGCCACGGCCACGATCGCCCACTCCTACGGCGTGCGCGTGGTCACCGAACCGTTGCGGGGCATCTGGCCGGCAACCTCGGCGGGATACGACGCGGCCATCGGCGACGTGATCGCTCGGCTTGACTCCGACTCCGTGCCTCCGGTGGACTGGCTCGAGCGGATCGAGGCCACCTTCTCCCGGCAACCGGCGACCGCCGTGTACACGGGGCCCGGCGAGTTCTACGGCTGTGGCCCGGTGACGGCCTGGCTCGGCGATCACGTCTATATCGGCGGCTACTTCATCTGGATGGGCCTGTGGCTCGGTCACTACCCCCTGTTCGGGTCGAACTTCGCGATGCGTCGCGAGGTCTGGGCCACCAACCGTGGCAGGGTCCGGCGCCGCAGCAACGATGTCCACGACGATCTCGACTTCAGCATGCATCTCGGACCCGACGACACGGTCACCCTGGATCGAACCCTGCGGGTGGCTATCTCATCCCGCCCGTTCGAAACCGCCGGCGGCCTCGGCCGCCGGGTGACGTGGGCCGGGCGCACCCTCTTCTCCGGCTGGCCGGAGTACTCGCCCTGGCACATCCGTCGGCGCGCAGCGGATAGCCGCGCACGCGCTCACCGACGTGGTCACGAAGCCCGCGCGTAGAGGGTGAGCATGTGCTGGGCCAGCTGGTTCGGTGTGGTCTCGCAGGGGCTGTGTCCCGCCGGGTAGACGCGTAGCTCCGCGCCGATGCGCCGGGCGAAGCGGCGGTGCAGGCGCAATCTCCACAGGTCGCGGTTGCCGACGGCGATGAGCGTGGGCACCGCACTGCCGGCCAGTTCCCGGCGCACGTCCGGGGTGTGCTTCATCAGGCGGATGATCGCGTCCAGGCTCGCTCGGCTGGTGTAGCGGAACCGCATCCGGGCGAGGGCGAGGCGGCCCGGACTGGTGTGGTTGCGGTTGGTGACGATCCCCCAGACCATGAGGGAGGCGATGGTGTGCGGCGGCACCAGGCTGCTCACCGGACCGAGCCATCGCACCCCGCGGAAGGTCTGGCCGGGGTCCGGCGGGGTGGTGAGCAGCACCAGCGAGGCGAACAGGTCGGGCCGGCGGGCCAGGGTGAGCTCGGCGACGAGCCCGGCGAAGGAATAGCCGAGCACGTGCACGGGTGTGCGGCCCGACTCCAGGACGGCGATGAGGTCGTCGACGAAGAGCCCGTAGTCGTAGGCCCCGCCTGGCACCGGGCCCGCCGTGGCCGACTCGTACTGGCCGGCCAGGTCGAAGCTCTCCACCCGGTACCCGGCGCCGGCCAGGAGCGGGGCTAGCAGCAGGAAATCCTCCTTCGACCCGGTGGCTCCCGGCACGAGGACCACCCGCGGATCGCCCGGTCGGCCCAGCGCCGTCGCGGCCAGGCGCCCGCTGGGTGCGGAGAAACTGTACCGTTCGGCGCCCGGCGGCAGGACCCTCCAGTCCAGGTCCGGCAGGGCGGCGTCCAGCGCCGCGAGCCCATCACGATGGATCGGCTCGTGCCGGCGGTTGTTCGGCCTCACACGCAAGGACACGGCACCAGAGTAACCCCGAGTGGCGCCCTGTGCCCCTGCGTGTTGGTACTGCCGCCTACTCGATGATGGGGATGGAGGACGTGCCGGTGTCGGGCTCCATGCCGGAGAGCCGCGCCGGTTCGAGTTCCCGCATCACGTCTTCCCTGGTCATCAGGTTGGCCTCCACCACGAGGTCGGCGACGTTGCGCCCGGTCAACAGCGCGGTCTGTGCGAGCGCCGCAGCCGCGGCGTAGCCGATGTGCGGGATGAGCGCGGTGATCACGCCCACGCTGGAACCGACCATGGCCGCCAGGCGGTCCTCGTTGGCGGTGATGCCGTCGATGCAGTTCACCCGCAGGGTCCACATCGCCTGGGTCATCCAGGTGAGGCTCTGGAACAGGTAGTGCGCGATGACGGGTTCGAAAGCGTTCAGTTGCAGCTGCCCGCCCTCCGCGGCCATCGTCACCGTCACATCCGCCCCGGCGACGGCGAACGCCACCTGGTTGACGACCTCGGGGATCACCGGGTTGACCTTGCCGGGCATGATGCTCGATCCGGCCTGCCTGGGCGGCAGGTTGATCTCTCCGAAACCGGCCTGCGGGCCCGAGGAGAGCAGGCGAAGGTCGTTACAGATCTTGGAGAGCTTGATGGCGCTGCGCTTGAGGTTGCCGCTGAACGACATGAAGCTTCCGGCGTCGCTGGTCGACTCGATGAGGTCCGGTGCGGCCTCCAGGTTGAGCCCGGTGATCACGTTGAGGTGCCGGATGGCGGCCGCGGCGTAGCCGGGATCGGCCGTGATCCCGGTGCCGATCGCGGTGGCGCCCAGGTTGATCTCGGCGAGCAGCCAGATGGTCTCCGTGAGCCTGTCGTAGTCCTCGCCGAGGGTGGTGGCGAAGCCGTGGAACTCCTGGCCGAGGGTCATCGGCACGGCGTCCTGCATCTGGGTGCGGCCCACCTTGAGGATCTGGCCGAACTCCTCGGCCTTGACCGAGAAGGAGCCCTGCAGAGCCTTGAGTTCACGCAGCAGGTGCTTGAGGAAGAAGGCCAGTGCGATCTTGATCGCTGTGGGGTAGGTGTCGTTCGTCGACTGGCTGCGGTTGACATGGTCGATGGGGCTGAGGATGTCGTACCGGCCGCGGCCGTAGCCGGCGTTCTCGAGGGCGAGATTGCAGATGACCTCGTTGGCGTTCATGTTGGTGGAGGTCCCGGCTCCACCCTGCATGACGCCCACGACGAACTGGTCGTGGTGCTTGCCCTCGATGATCTCCTGGCAGGCGGCGTCGATCCAGTCGGCCCGTTCCTGGCTGAGGGCGCCGACCTCCGCGTTGGCGCGGGCGCAGGCCTGCTTCACGGAGGCGAGGGCCACCACGAAGTCCGGGTACACCGAGATCGGGCGCTTGGCGATGGGGAAGTTCTCCAGCGCACGCTTGGTGTGCACTCCCCAGTAAGCCTCGGCGGGCACCTCGACCCGGCCGAGCGAGTCGCGTTCGATCCGGAAGCCGGGGGTGGCTTCGGCGCTGTCGGTCACAGCGGGGGCGGGGCTGTTCGAGTCGATGAGGGGGGTGCCTTCCGGTGCTGCGTCCTGCTCAGAGGCCGGCGGCACTGCCGACGAGGGGCGAGCGGGGTGGGTAGGTGTCGGGCTGAGTGTTGAATCGGTGATCGTGGACAGGTTGCTGGGGGTGGTGTGCACGCTGGCTCCATTGCCGTCGGGGACGAGCTTGTGGCTCATAACCGATTCACTCTATCGCGGCACAACCACCCCACACCCCAGCCGCACATTTCGCCCGCCAGGCGCAGCGAAGCGCTGCTCCTGCCCGGCTCGTTGCAAGAAAACGCAGCACATCCAGAGGTGCGGCTAGACGCCGAAGAACACCTCGATGGGGCCGCGCACGAAGAAGACCAGGAAGCCGACAGCGACGATCCAGAGCAGCGGGCTGATCTCGCGGGCCTTGCCCGAGAGCGAACGCACGATGACCCAGCTGATGAAACCGGCGCCGATGCCATTGGCGATCGAGTAGCTCAGCGGCATCACGATGATGGTGAGGAACACCGGTAACACGATGGAGAACTCGGAGAAGTCGATGAACCGGATCTGCGAGACCATCATGGCGCCCACGATGACGAGGGCGGCAGCGGCCACCTCGAGCGGCACGATCTGGGTGAGCGGGGTGAAGAACATCGCCGCGAGGAACAAAAGCCCCGTGACGATGTTGGCGAAGCCCGTGCGGGCGCCCTCGCCGATGCCGGCACCGGATTCGATGAAGACCGTGTTGGACGAGGACGAGGTGGCCCCGCCGACGACCGCGCCGACACCCTCGACGATCAGGGCGGACTTGAGGCGCGGGAAGTTGCCGTTCGTGTCGGCCAGGCCGGCCTCGTTGGAGAGCCCGGTCATCGTGCCCATGGCGTCGAAGAAGTTGGTGAACACGAGCGTGAAGACGAGCATCACGGCCGCGAGCACGCCGATGCGCTCGAAGGCGCCGAAGCTCACCTCGCCGACGAGGGAGAGATCGGGCAGCGCGACGATGCTCGTCGGAAGGACGGGAGCGTTGAGGTTCCAGCCGGCGGGGTTGGTGCCGAGCGACGGGCCGACCTTGAAGATGGCCTCGAGGATGACCGCGAGAACCGTGGTGCCGACGATGCCGATCAGCAGGGCACCCTTGACTTTGCGGGCCACGAGCACGCCGATGAGCAGCAGCCCGATCACGAACACGGCGGTCGGCAGGCTGGCGACCGAGCCGGCCTCACCGAGCTGAACGGGCGGGGAGGCGACGCCGCTTGCGCGCACGAAACCGGAGTCGACCAGGCCGATGAACGCGATGAACAGGCCGATGCCCACGGTGATGGCGATCTTGAGCTGGCGCGGCACGGCCGTGAAGATCATCTCGCGCAGGCCCGTGGAGGCCAGCAGCACGATGATGAGGCCGTTGATGACGACCAGGCCCATGGCCTCGGGCCAGGTGACCTGGCCCACGACGCTGACGGCGAGGAACGAGTTGATGCCGAGGCCCGCTGCGAACCCGAAAGGCAGGCGCGCGATGATGCCGAACAGAATCGTCATGACGCCGGCGGTCAGGGCGGTGACCGCAGCTACCTGGCCGTTGGGCAGCCAGTTGCCGGCCACGTCCACCGCGGCCTGGTCGGCGCTGAAGCCACCGAGGATGAGCGGGTTGAGGATGACGATGTACGCCATGGTGACGAAGGTCACCAGGCCGCCGCGCACCTCACGAGCCCAGGAAGATCCGCGCCGGGTGATCTCGAAGTACCGGTTGATCGCCGACATCGGCCCGGTGCCTGTGGGCTCGGTACCTGTCGGCCCCGTGCCTGTCGGGCCGGTGCCCGAGGCGGCCGGGCCGGTGGGCTCAGCGCCGGGTGTGGTGGATGCGGAGGCTGTGGTCTGGTGCTCTGATGCGGAAATGATGCTCTCCAGATAGACGGTCGGCGGCGCGCCAAACGACTCAGTCTACGACGAGGGTCACCGCGGGTGGAAATCAACCCAACTGGCCTGGTCAAACGTGCGGTACGAAGGCTCCCCAGGCGACCCGCCGTTCGGCGTGCGGATCCGACACCACCCGGTCCCGGGTGTCGATGATGAGCGTCAACCGATCGGCTTCGGTGTACGCCGGCCAGCCGGCATCCGGCGTACCCGTTCGGGCGAAGCCGAGCCACCAGACCTGCATGCGCGCACCGATGGCCTTGAACGCCCGCCGTCCGCCGAGAACCGTCATGCCCCGGCCGAACCAGCCGTCGAGCCGGTCGAACAGGGGGAAGAGCTCCAGGCCGTGGGTGGCGTCAAGGCCCATCCGGCGCAGCAGCCTGGGTGCGGCGTCGAACCGGTAGAAGTGCACGGGCGCGTACCGGGAGTGTCGCTCGGCCACCTTGACGCTGGGGTACCAGAACGAGTAGTCGCCGCCGAAGTCGAGCGCGGCACGCGGAGCGGGAATGCCGGGGTACTGCGCCTTGAGCGCCTTCCTGGCCTTCTTCTTGGTGTTCGCGAAGACCGCCCGCATGCGCAACGGCGTCGATGCCAGGATGTCGATACGACCGCTGAACAGGGAGCCCTCCCGCTCGTTCGTGCCGATGATGAGCGGGATGCGGTGGGCCCGGCCGTCGCGGAAGGCGTCGAGCGGCCGCTCCGGCAGGAAGTCGCCGTCGATGACCGGGCAGAGCGGGATCGTACCCGGGTACAGATCGGGCGAGCGCACCGTGAGGGTGGTCGTGGCCCCGGCGAGGCGGGCCGGCTCGGCTTCGAGCAGCAGTCGTACGGCCTCGGCATTGGTGAGGCCGGAGAGGATGGGCGGTTCTGCCGGCGTCGTGTCGCCGGGGCGCTCTGCGGCTGCATGGTCGGCGCCTGCACTGTGCTGGCTGACGGCATCGAGCTGGCTGACGGCATCGTGCTGGGCTGCTGGTTGCTGGTCGGTGAAACGCTGTGCGGCCGGGTGCACCCGGGCCGCAACGTCCGGGGCCGAGGAGGTCTGGTCGGCGAGGATCCGAACGAAGCTCGCCGCCCACTCGCCGGTGAGCTCCGGCGGGTACACCGCGTTGGGCGGGGCGCTCTGCGCGATGGCCCGCTGGAACAGCCCGGCGGCCGCCGGAACGGTCATCAGGGTGGTCACCGCGTTGCCGCCGGCCGATTCGCCGAACAGGGTCACCGCATCCGGGTCGCCGCCGAAAAGGCGGATGTTGGCGCGCACCCAGGCGAGCGCTGCCACCTGGTCGCGCAGCCCCAGGTTGCTCTCGAACGGGCGCTCGGGGGTGGAGTAACGGGTGAAGTCGAGGTAGCCCAGCGCCCCCAACCGGTAGTTGATGCCCACATAAACGATGCCGCCGCGGCGCACCAGCCCCTCGCCCTGGCGGGGATTCTCCCGCGAGGACCCCACGCTGTACGCGCCGCCGTGCACGAACACCATCACCGGGCGGAGCGCCTCCCCGTCGGCAGGTTCATCGGGGGCGATCACGTTGAGGTTCAGGCAGTCCTCGCTCTGCGGGATACGCGGGTGCGCGCCGATGAACTGGCCCTTGTGGCTCTGGGTGGCGACCGGGCCGAACTCGGCCGCAGCGCGCACTCCCGACCACGGCTGTACCGGTGCCGGCGACCGGAACCGCAGCGCGCCCACCGGAGCCGCTGCATAGGGGATGCCGCGCCAAGCCCGGATGCCGCGTTCTCGCACACCCCGCACCGTGCCGCCGGAGACCGTGACCTCGAGGGGATCGTGGGCGCGGGTGCCGGCAGGGGAGGTCATGGGGTGATCCTATTCCGCTCCCCTGACACCGAGCCCAACTCGATGACGCGCTCGGAGGAGCACTACGCTCAGCTAGGGCCGCCCGGATGCGGCCGACCGGTTTGAACAGAAACGAGACTCGAATGGCACTGCCCTGGACCCTGCACGGCGACGGTAAGACTGTCGGCGCGACCGATGTCGTGGCCCCGGGCGAACGTCTCAACTGGCCCATCACGATCGGCATCGGCGCTCAGCACGTGGTGGCGATGTTCGGTGCCACCTTCCTGGTGCCGCTGATCACGGGCTTCCCGCCGAGCACCACCATCCTGTTCTCCGGTATCGGAACGCTCCTGTTCCTGCTGATCACCCGCAACAAGCTGCCGTCCTACCTGGGTTCGTCGTTCGCGTTCATCGCCCCGATCACGGCCGCCGTCGCCACGGCTGGCATGGGTAGCGCGCTGTTCGGCATCCTTGCGGTCGGTGTGCTGCTGGCCGTGGTCGGCGCCATCGTGCAGGTCGCCGGCTCCGGCTGGATCGATACGCTGATGCCGCCCGTGGTCTCCGGCGCCATCGTCGCGTTGATCGGTTTCAACCTGGCGCCGGTCGCCAAGGCGAACTTCAGCGACGCACCGCTCACCGCCGTGATCACCCTCGCCGCCGTCATCCTCAGCACGGTCCTGTTCCGGGGCATCCTCGGCCGCCTGTCGATCTTTCTGGGCGTCATCGTGGGCTACGTCGCCGCGCTCATCCAGGGCGAAGTGGACTTCAGCAAGGTCGGCGACGCCGCCTGGGTGGGCCTGCCGCCACTGACCCTGCCGACCAACCCGTTCGAGAACCCCGCCGTCTGGGCGATCCTGCCGGCCTTCCTGCCCGTAGTGCTGGTGCTCATCGCCGAGAACGTCGGCCACATCCGCGGCGTCGCACAGATGACCGACAGTTCGGTCAACAAACTCACCGGCCGGGCGCTGCTCGCCGACGGCCTGGCCACCGTGCTGGCCGGCTTCGGCGGCGGCTCGGGCACCACCACCTACGGTGAGAATATCGGCGTGATGGCCGCCACCCGCATCTACTCCACGGCCGCGTACTGGGTCGCCGGCATCACCGCTGTGCTGCTCGGCCTCTCCCCCAAGGTCGGCGCCGTCATCAGCACCATCCCTGCGGGCGTGCTCGGCGGCGTCACGACGGCCCTCTACGGCCTCATCGGGGTCATCGGCGTGAAGATCTGGCTCGACAACAAGGTGGACTTCAGCAAGCCGGTCAACCAGTTCACGGCCGCGACCGCGCTGATCATCGGCATCGCCGACTACACCTTCAGCGCCGGCACTCTCACGTTCAACGGCATCGCGCTGGGCACCCTGGCCGCCATCGTGATCTACCACCTGATGACCTGGATCACGCGCCTCCGCCGCACGGCCTAAAACCCCTCGCCCCACCCGCGAACTGTGAGCTAAGCCCCGAACTCCCGCGTTTTTCGGGGCTTTTCTCACAGTTCGCGGAAGACGCTGGGCGCGCACGGGCCGCGGAGACTCCCCGCGGGCCACGGTCGCGACCGCGGGACCCTCCGCCCGAACCCGCACATCCGCGCATCCCTAGACCCGCGCATCTCTGCATCCGCGCATCCCTAGACCCGCGCACCCGCCCATCCCTTCACCCGCGCACCCGCCCATCCCTTCACCCGCGCACCCGCGCACCCGCGCACCGGCGCACACCCGCACCCGCGCATCCGCGCATCCCTGCACCCGCGCACCCGCGCACCCGCGCATCCGCGCACCCGTGCGTCCGTGCCCCCTTGCATCCTCTATCTGCGCATCCGCACACAGGCAAGCAGTCGCCCCCGCGCACCGGCATTCATGCGTACGCCGGCCCAGGGGCGGTCGATCGCGACTGATGTTCGCGAACCGTGAGTTAAGCACCGTCGCAACGCGTTTTGTGGGGCTTAACTCACGGTTCGCGGAACTGGGGGCAGGTTACTTGTGCAGGGCGGGCACGATCAGGTAGACGCCGTAGAGCACGATCAGGCCGCACACCGCGAAGCAGAGGTAGCCGGCGTACTGGGCGAGGCGCTTCTGTCCGTCCGTGAGCGGGTTGGCCTTGCGGGCCTTCTTGGCACGCTTGGCGTCCTTGGCGGCGCGGGCCGGGCTCAGCACGGTGATGGCGCCGGTGAATTCGGCGGGCTCGACGGTGGGGATGCGGCCAGCCGTGGTGAGCATCCGCAGGCCAAGGGAATAGAGCGAGACGACGATCGCCGACGAGACCAGCGAGGCCGCGGCTACTACGAGGAAAGCGGCCCAGTCGATCACAGTGCAACCTTCTGTCGGTCCTTGCGGGACGGCTTGCGGGGGGTCTTCTTGATCTTCACCACGTGGCCGGCATCATCGATGTCGTGCAGGTTGTCGTGCGATACCCGGTCGCGCTTGGACCAACGGAACAGCACGTAGACCACGATCGTGCCGATCACGACGTCGAGAACGATGCCGATCGGGCCGAGCAATGCCAGCCCGGCCGCGAACGCGCCCATGATGGCGGAGGCCGGCAGCGTGAGCAACCAGCCGAGGGCGATCTGCCCGGCCATGCCCCACCGCACCGTGGAGCCGCGTCGGCCGAGGCCGGACCCGATGACCGACCCCGAGGCCACCTGGGTGGTCGAGAGGGCGAAGCCGAGGTGACTGGAGGCCAGGATGGTCGCGGCGGTGCTGGTCTCGGCCGCGAAGCCCTGTGCGGGCTTGATCTCGGTGAGTCCGCGACCCATGGTGAGGATGATGCGCCAACCGCCGGTGTAAGTGCCGATCGCGATGGCCAGGGCACAGCAGGCGATGACCCAGAACTGCGGGCCGGAGCCCACGGCCTGGTAGCCGCCCGCGATGAGGGTGAGGGTGATCACTCCCATGGTCTTCTGCGCGTCGTTGGTGCCGTGCGAGAGGGCCACCAGCGAGGAAGAGAAGATCTGCGCGTAGCGGAAGCCGCCGCGGCCGTCGGGCTTGCCGACGTCGCGGCGGGTGATGGCGTAGGCGAGGCGGGTGGCGATGAACGCGACGATGCCCACGGTGATCGGCGCGATGAGCGCCGGCAGGATGACTTTGGCCAGCACGACGTCGTAGGCCACGGCCTGTGCGCCGACGCCGATGATGGTGGCGCCGATCAGGCCGCCGAAAAGGGCGTGGCTCGAGCTGGACGGGAGCCCGCGCAGCCAGGTGATCAGGTTCCAGACGATGGCGCCGATGAGGCCCGCGAAGATCATCTCGGGGGTGATCTGGATGCCGCCGTCGCCTTCTTTGATGATGCCGCCGGAGACGGTCTTGGCCACCTCGGTGGAGAGGAAGGCACCGACGAGGTTGAGCACGGCGGCGACGCCGACGGCGACCTTGGGCTTCATGGCCCCGGTGGCGATCGGTGTGGCCATGGCGTTAGCCGTGTCATGGAACCCGTTGGTGAAGTCGAAGATGAGGGCCAGTGCGATGACCAGCGCGACGATAAGGGTGAGATCCACCGGCGTCTTTCCTTGTGATTCGTCCCGAGCGCGGCTGGACCGAGGCCCGGGCACGCCAGGAGAACTGGCTGGCTCGAAACCGGGCCTCGTTGATCCTGACAGCCTGAGGCAGGCAGGTCAATTCAGGAGCTGTTCAGAAGCCGTTCAGAAGCCGTACTTCTGCCGTTCAGCCGCGCGTGATGACAGTGGCGAGATCCTCACCGAACGTGAAGGTGGCCTCGACGCTCACTCCGGCCAACACGCCGGGCAGCCAGTGCCTGGCGTCGTCCCACATCTCGTCGACGGGCAGGTCGGCGATGGTGAACCAGACCGGGTTCAGCTCGTCCGACTCGCGTGGTGTGCCGCTGAACCGGTCGGTGACGAAGACGTTCGACCGCTGGCTCCAGGCGGGCTTGTACGGAAACAGGTAGGTGAGTACGCCCATCGCGGTCAGCGCATCCGCCGACACGGTCAGCCCGGATTCCTCCTCGACCTCACGCACGGCGGCATCCAGGGCGGACTCTCCCGGTTCGAGTTTGCCGCCGAGACCCACGATGTTGCCCAGGCCCAGGCCTTTCTTCTTGCGGCCCAGCAGCACCTGCGGGGCTCCGGAGTCGGACAGGCGGGTGAGGTAGCACACGCACACCTCGGGCAGGTCGGTCATGGCCTCAATCGTAGCGAGCACCCCAGGGCTGACCGAGCCCCGCGGATTCTCGGAAACCTCGGTTACGCTGTACGCATGGATTTTGTGCCTCAGACCGGAACTATCACGATGTTCACCACCACCTGGTGCGGCTACTGCTCGCGGCTGAAGACCCAGCTCGACAAGGTCGGCATCGGCTACACCGAGGTGAACGTCGAAGAGGTCGACGGCACCTCCGAGCTCGTCATGAGCCTCAACGGGGGCAACCGCACGGTTCCCACGGTGCTGTTCCCGGATGGCTCGGCCGCGACGAACCCGTCGCTCGCGCAGGTGCAGGCCAAACTCGCACCCGCGGCGTAACCGCCCCAGCCTCTCGCGCCTTCGCGAACCGGGCGCGCACGACCCGGACACACAACTGCCCGGACGGCCTGAGCCGTCCGGGCAGTTCTCTGTGCTGGCGGGGTTTAGCCGAAGAGCACGGCTGCTTCGTCGTACCGCGCCTGGGTGACCCGGTTGAGGTCCATGGTGGCGTCGGCGATGCTGACGGTGTTGATGTCGGTTCCCTTGAGGGAGACCATCGAACCCCACTTGCCCTCGACGACGGCGTCGACGGCCGCCATGCCCAGACGGGTGGCGAGCACGCGGTCGTAGGCCGAGGGGGCGCCACCACGCTGGGTGTGGCCGAGGACCGTTGCGCGGGCCTCGATCCCGGTGCGCTCTTCGACCATGGGGGCGATGAGCTCGCTGATGCCGCCGAGGCGGGGACGGTTGAACGCGTCCAGGCCCTTGTGCGAGTGGGCTTCGCCCATCTCGGCGAGCAGGAAGCCCTCGGAGACGACGAGCACGGGTGCGCGGCCGCGGTCGCGGACGCTCTCGACCCAGGCGCAGATCTGCTCGATGGTCTGCGGCTGCTCGGGGATGAGGATGGCGTGTGCGCCGCCGGCCATGCCGGAGTGCAGGGCGATCCACCCCACGTGGCGGCCCATGACCTCGACGATCATGCAGCGGCCGTGCGAGTCGGCGGTGGTGCGCAGCCGGTCGATGGCCTCGGTGGCGATCTCGACGGCGGTGTTGAAGCCGAAGGAGTAGTCGGTGGCCGCGAGATCGTTGTCGATGGTCTTCGGCACGCCGACGATCTTGATGCCGGCGTCGGTGAGACGGCGGGCGGCGGTGAGGGTGCCCTCGCCGCCGATGGCGATGATGGCGTCGATACCCTCGGCGTCCATGGTCTTCTGGATGTTCTCCGGGCCCGCGTTCTCGCCCTCGAACGGGTTGGTGCGGGAGCTGCCGAGGATGGTGCCACCCTGGCGGGAGAGGCCACGGACGCTGTGACGGTCGAGCTTCATGAACTCGCCCTGCACCAGCCCACGCCAGCCGTTGCGGATGCCCACGAACTCGGAGTCGTACGCGCGGCCTCCCTTGAGAACAGCACCCCGAATCACTGCGTTGAGGCCGGGGCAGTCTCCACCGCTGGTGAGGATACCGATCTTCATATCTGGCTACTCCTTAGTGCATGCATATTGTTGCGGCAGATTGCCCGTCCACCATCATGGTGGCGCGCTCTGGCCTGGATCAAGTCAACACCGGCGGCGCTGCTCGGGGGTAGGGACTTCCGGCCCGGTTTTACAGCTCTCCGTCGAGCGCCTGGGTGAGCACGTAGACCAGGGCGCTGGCCTGCACCGAATCCTCGGGCGACAGTTCCTCGTCGGCCCCGTCGAGCGCGCGGGCCGCGAGGCCCTGCTTGCTGCCGATGAGTTCGGCGATCCGCGCGTCGATGGTGTGCGCGGCGATGATCCGCCACGCGGTCACCGGTTCGGCCTGGCCGATCCGGTGCACCCGGTCGATGGCCTGGGTCTGCTCTGCGGCGGTCCAGCTGAGTTCGGCCAGCACCACGTTGGAGGCGGCCTGGAGGTTCACGCCGACGCCGGCGGCGGTGAGCGAACACACCACAACGGCGACCTCGGGGTCGGTGTTGAACGAGTCGATCGCGGCCTGGCGGGCCAGGGCGCTCTGGTCGCCGCGTAGCGACACCGTGCGCAGGCCGCGCTTGGCGAAGATCTCCTCCGCGGCATCCATCACGTCGATGTGCTTGGCGAAGAACACGACCTTGCCCACCGAGTGCGCGAGCTGGGCCGCGTAGTCGGCGGCGAGCCCGGCCTTGGCCTGGCCGATCTTGCGCACCATGGTGAACACGTTCTCGCCGGTCGTGGTGCCCTTGGACTCCTCGAGATCGGCGTGCGCGACGGCGCGGATGTACGCGGCGCGTTCGTCCTCGGTGAGCACGGGTGCCTTGACGCCGGGGTGACGCGCGGCGACGAGGGCCTTGAACCGCGTGACCAGTCGGGCGCCCAGTTCGCGTTCGGCCTTCTGGATCGACCGGCCGAGCTCGCTGTCGAGCTCCACCGGCAGGTCGGCGATGCGCTTGGCGGGCAGGTCGGCGGCCACGTCGACCTTGCGGCGACGCACGATGCCCATGTCGATCACGGCGGCCCGGGCGGCGGTGTAGAAGCCGGCGTCTGCCGGCGTGAGGCCGGTCTCTTCCAGCCGTTGCATGAGCTTGGCGGTGGGCTTGTCGCCGTCGATCCAGCCGAGGAACTGCCAGATGGCCCGGAAATCGTCGACGTCGTTGATCAGCGGGGTACCGGTGAGAGCCATCAGCAGCGGGTTGTTGCCCGGGGTGCGGCGGCGGATCTGCTCGGCGAGGCTGAGTACGTGCTTGGAACGCTGCGACTGCAGGTTCTTGATGAAGTGCGCCTCGTCGACGACCATTCCCTTGAAGCCGAGGGTGCCGAGCCAGGCGAGGTGGCGGTCGAGAACGTCGTAGTTGACCACGACCACGTCGGCGAAGGCGTCGAGGGTGTCACCGTCGCCGTGGATGACGGTGGCGCGGCGGTGCGGCGTCCAGAGTTCGACTTCGCGCACCCAGTTCATCTTCACGACGTTGGGCACGATCGCCAGCAGCGGGTAGGCGCCGGCGACGGATGCGGCGAGCAGACTCTGCGCCGTCTTGCCGAGGCCGGGCTCGTCGGCGAGGAGGTAGCTGCGGTGGCCGAGGCGGGCGCTCTCGATGAAGCGGGCCTGGTGCCGCATGAGTTCCATGCCGCGCGGGGAGAACCTGTCGACGTTGGGGGCCTCGGGCAGGTCCATGCTGGCGGCCTGGCCGCCTGAGCCGTATTCGAACGCCTTGAACAGCGGGCCGAGCAGTTCCCAGTTGGCCAGGCGACGGGCCGAGGACACCGGCTGAGCCTGTACGGCACTGAAGTCGGGGGCGAGGAACGGGTTGGCCAGCTGACGGGCCCGCACCGACTGCGGGATGACCTGGTTTTGCGGAACCTCGGGCTTGGCCTCGGGTTCGCGGGTGATGATGAGTTCGTCCGGGCTGAGTTCGGCGCCGGATTCCAGCAGCCAGTCTCGGCGGAAGCGCTGTGCGACGGTGGAGACACCCGCATCCGGTTCGAGCAGGGTGATCAGGCTGGTGTCGCGGGCGGCGGTCTTCGCTAGGATCTGGGCGATACCGTCGAGGCGTTTGAGCAGCTCAGCGCGGTTGGTGTCGGTGAGCTCGCCGTCGGCCTTGACCCGCGCGCGTTCCTCGCGCATGAGCAGGGCGATGACCTGGTACTTGGTGCGGTTGGTGGGGCCTAGCTTGGTGCCGCTCTGGGCCTTCGCCTCGACCTCGCGCACCTTGCGGGCGAGGATCGGGATGATGGGGGCGTCGTCGTCACGCGAGCGTGGGCGCTGCCGGGTTCGACCGCTGCTGGCACCAGCACGGCCCGCTCCTTGAGGGCGGGTGTAAGCCATTTTTCTCCACTTCACACCAGCGCGGCACACAGTGCGCGCTCGTCGTGTTGAGCATCCGTGGATGCCTGTGCGATCGATACGCCGAACCCCGCAAAACGAGCAACGTGACCGGCATCGGGCAGCCTCGAAGGTGCTGATCGACGCAGGACAACGGTCGAGACACTAACCAGGTTCTCCAGACGCGTACTCAGTCTATGCCCGGACCCGTTCTCAGCGGTGCACCGCCGTCGGGACCTTAGTACGGATGCCGACGATTATGAAGACCAGGGCGGCGATGAACTGGGCGGACACCCAGCCCTGGCCGTGCAGCTCGATGATCACGATCGGGTTCCACAGCACCGCGATGGGCACCAGACCGATGAGCCACCACCAGGACTTGGCTTGGATGACGAAGACGCAGATGATGAGCGCCAGGATGCTGACGACGTAGCGGATGATGACAAAACTGTCGACATCGAGCAGGGCGAGTCCGGCCAGGAGGGCAATGGCGCCGAGCAGCCCGGGTGCCAGGGCCGACCGGGTGAAGGTAGGTTCTGCCGGAGTGCCCATCAGACGCCCCCTCCCCCGCCACCGCCACCGCCGCCACCGACGGAACCGCCCCCGCCGGCGCCGGAACTGGACGAACTCGAGGCGCTGCCCGACCAGGCCGACGACGTGGACGAGGCGAACGCGGTCACACCCGTCGCGAAGTAGGCGGCGTTGAACGGAGCCGTGCCGACGTACCAGTCCGGCTGTTCCCGCGTCCCGTCGTAATAGTCGCCGAGGACCTTCGACCACTGCTTTTCTTCGCCCGTGAGCACCGCGTAGGGCAACAGCCGTTCGTAAAGCTTGAGCACCTGCACGGGCTCGGTCGTAACCGCACCGGCACCATCCGGTCGGTATGGCGTGCGCAGCGCGCCCACAGGGCTTTGCAGCACCCGGAGCCGGTCTGCTTCAGCCAGCGAGATATACACTGTGACGCCCTTCAGGTAGTCGCGGAGTTCCGCGCCGCTCGCGGTGAGCGGTCGCACGTCGCCGATTACGGCAAGCGTAACAATCGTGGCGGCCAGCCCGCCGACCAGTAACAAGAACGGCCACGCGCCGGCGACCTCGGTGGCGAAGGTGATGATGCTCGCCACGACGGCCACAACACCGGCGACGATCGCCAGGGCGATGAGCCAGCGGCGGGCGGCCCCACCCTTCTTCTCCCGGAGACCATCGGTGAGCATCCGTTTGCGTGCCGTTCGCCGCACCTTCTGCAGGGCGGTGCCCAGCGTGGTGCTTTTTTTCTTCAGGTCGCGTACAGACCCGATCTTGCGGTTCGACGGGAACAAGGCGTCGAGCACCGTGCGCTCGGTGGCGTCGAGACCCTCCCGGCTGCGCAGCTCGAGCAGGTAGTGGTTCTTGCCGTCACCCTCGAGCACCCGCAGGTTGCCGCGCACGGCGAACTGCAGGAACTGGGCGGTCATGGCCTTGCCTGAAGCGCGGGCGCCGAGGACGTCCCCGGACTGCAGCAGGTTCGCCCCGGCAGGCGGCAGGTACTCGGCGATGATGGTGGGCCGGCCGGGCTGGTTGCGCCACCGGGTCGAGCGCAGGAGCACCGCGATCCCCGCGGTGATGAGCGCGACCAGGGCGGCGAGGAGGGCCACCGTGGGAAAGGCGTTCGCCGTGAAAGAGTCGTCGCGGGGAACGAAGGTTGCCGCCTCGAACCCCACGGCCACGGTGAGTCCCTCATGCACGGCCAGGTCACGCGCCTCCGCGTCGACGACCCACCCGTCGCCCGCGGCGACGCTGTCGAGGGCATCGCACTCGGTGCCGGATGCCGATCCGCCCTGGTAGCAGGCCGCCTGACCGGTGAGGTGAGGCACCAGGTCCGGCGCCACGTGCACTGTGGCCGAGACCGCCCCGAACGGCTGGGCCCAGCCGGTGCCGTTGACCTCCCAGTAGAACTCTTGGTCGGCGGTGTCATCGGGAGAGAGGGTGACGTAGGTCTGGTGATAGTTGATCACGTAGGTCTGCTCGCCGTGCACGAAGTCGTCGGCAGCGATGGTGACGCTGACGAATTCGGCCCCGGTGTCGTCGGAGATGGTCTCCGTGGCGGTGTCGCGCTGCTGGCCGGTCTCGTCGGTAATGCTGTCGATGGTCAGTCCGGTGGGCTGGCCCTGATAGTGGGTGGGGATCTCCCGCCGGATGCCGCGGTTCTGGTCGGTGTCGGGGAACCGGGCAACGAAAGTCTCGGTAGTGGCCAGGGTGGAGTGGCCGGCGGCGTCGCGGCCGAGCTGGTAGTCGGCGTGCATCGAGACGAAGCTGAAGTCCTCGACGCCAGTCGGCCACAACTGCGCGGCGGGTAGCACCGAAACGGGGCCGGCGGTGCTCTGAGCCGCGGCAGCGCCAGAGGAGTCAGCGGCGGCTGCGGTGATGCCGGTCAGTCCGGTCAGCCCCACGGCTCCAGTGAGAGCGGTCGCGGCGAGAACAATGCTGAGAAGGCGACGTGCAGGTCTGCGCATGCCTTCATGCTAGCCACCGGCCGGGGTGACACGCGCCCCTGACGCCGAGGAGGAGAAGTGCCGATCAGGCGGGCTGCGCTTTGATGGGCAGGGTGGCCGGATGCTCGAGTATGTCGATGAGCACCGGCCGGAGGTCAGCGAGCCACACGACGTATCCGGCTTCGGTGAGATGGAGGCTGTCGGTGGACCCTTCGGCGCTCAGCATCGCACCCCTGTCCGCGGTCCGCGCCCACTTCGCCGCTCGAGCCCGTCGAGCCCTCCGTCACCCTGTCTGCGGTACCCGTCCATCGCGCTGGTCGAGCCTGTCGAGACCCCGTGTCGGCTGTCAACGTCAGTGTCGGTCGGGTGTTTTGCTGGGCATGTCGAGGAGGGTTTGTCCGGGGTCGATGGTGGCGGGTGGGCGGAGCCAGTAGCGGCCCTGGTTTTCGAAGATTTGCCAGCCTTGGTTGTGCAGGAGGCGGTGGTGCGGGTTGCAGAGCAGGATGCCGTGGCGGATGTCGGTGGTGCCGTGGTCGCGGAGCCAGTGGTCGATGTGGTGGGTTTCGGTGAAGGCGGGTGGTTTGTCGCAGTCGCCCCAGCGGCAGCCGCCGTCGCGGGCGGCGAGGGCGATGCGTTGGGCGGGGGTGAAGAGGCGCTCGTCTCGGCCGAGGTTGAGGGGTTGGTTGTCGGTGGTGAAGGTGATGGGCAGGGTGCCGCTGTCGCAGATGAGCCGGTCGAGGGTGGGTTGGGACAGGGGTGCGGGGTTGCCCTCAGGTAGCCGTGCGCGGTGAGGTCTGGGGCGGCGCGAGGATCTCGTCCAGATCCCGCAGGAGGAGAAGTCCCGACCCCGGCGGGATCACCCGGTCAGGCCGGGCCGGGCCGTCGACGTGGGACGTCGGGCCCGGCGGGATAAGCGGGTCGGGCCGCGCTGGGCCGTTGAGGTGGGGTGCCGGGGTCGGTGATGGTGCGGTAGAGAAGGTCCACGTGGGTGTTGAGGTGCCGGAGGGGGTATCCGTCCCGGTGAAGGCTGAACTCCCCGCGGGGGCAGTGGTTCCGCTGTCGGAAGGGGTGCCGGTGCGGCCGGGGTTCTCGGTGGCGGCAGGATTCGCGGTGCTGGCGGGGTTCCCGGTAGTGGCAGGAGTGCCGGTGCCGGGGGTAGGCGGCGTCGGGGTGGGTGCCGTGCCGGGGGTGGTCTGGTGGGTGATGATGCGGATAGAGGGTTGGCGGCCGCCGAGGATGCGGTGGGGGTTGATCTCGGTGCCGGCTTTGAGGAGAGCGAGGAAACTGTCCGCGGCGATCTGTTCGGTGCTGCGCGGGTCATCGCGCACACTCTGGGCCCACTTCGCGCGGGCCGGGTCAACGAAGCGCACCCCGCCGCGGCGGGGACTGGTGAGGCTGTCGTAGGTGGAGAGGATGAACGCGCCCTGCTCGGGCGGGAACACCCCGTGCAGGTGCACCTGGCCGGACGGGTTCGTCCACACGCGCAAGGAGCGATCGTCCCACGCTTTGTGTTCTCGCACGATGATGCCCGCCGCGTCGAGGGAGTCCCGGGTGCGGCGGGCCCGCTTGAGCAACTGGTCCACGTTCAGGGTGCGGGCATCCTGGAGCAACTCGTCCACGGCGGTCGCGAGCACCGGCCCCGTCACGACGGTGTCGATGTCACCAAGCCCGGTCCGGATCGCGTGCGCGGCAGCCACGGACAGCGCCGCAGGTCACGGCCTCGGAGATCTTGTGGTGCCACGGCAACAACGCCGAATCAATCACCGCGCCACCCACGCCGCTGACCCCATCGATCCCGCCCACCCCATCCCGGCCATCAACGCCGTCGAGGCCGGTGAGTTCCGTGTCGCCGCCTGAGCCGTCCGCGACATCAGCACCATCCGTGTTGTCGAGCCCGTCACAGAGCCGGCGGGCGGCCTCGTCTTCGGCGGCAGCCTGCGCGGCGGCGGCGGCTTCGTTGTCGGCGAGCATCCGGCCCACGTCCACCAACCGGCGCGCTTCGGCCTTGGTCGACCCGGTCAGCTTCTGGATCAAACCATCCGGATCCACATACCCCTGCTGCCGCGCCAACCCGGACTGACCCAACTCCGGCCGAGACCGGTGCGCGATGGTCTTCGCCACCCACACCTGCCGGGTGCCCACCGTCTCCACAAGCCGCGCAATATCGCGCTGGCACGCGAGAGCACCCGCATCGGACAGGGCGTCGTAATCGGCACTACACGAACCCCAACGGGCGACCGCGGCGACCACATCGGCCAACGATCCCGCCGGGCCCGCCGGGCGACCTCGGCCAGAACCGGCACCACAGAAACCGCCGGCACAGAAACCGCCGGCACAGAAACCGCCGGCACAGAAACCGCCGGCACCACAGCGCGTTCCGCCACCCCAACCCGCGCCGGCGGCACCGTGACGGACCCCGGACGGGCCGGCTCCGGAACGGTATCGGGGGCGAAGATTGCTGCGAGGCTGGACATGCAGTGAGAGTAGCCCGATCTCGCAGCTTTGTGTGCCCCAAAAACAAGGTTGTGGAGAACTTTTTTGGTCCCGAACCTACCCATTCAGCCCGAGATCGGAATCACATATTTCGGCGCGCGCGTACCGCGAAATTGTGCACCGGGACGCTGCTCACAATGCCAGGAATAGAGGGGTATGGCCCCCACCGCAGAGCGGGTCACCGGATCCGACGAACCCGAGCATCGAGATTGTGCACCGGCAGCCAGCCGGGCCTGCTGGCGCGTGGAACGCCCCCTCCGCCGGACGGCAACCCCGATCAGATCGGCTGCTAGGTCAGGGCGGCGGCCTCGGCGGTCTCCGGGCTTTCCGGCGGGGTGCCGGCGGCGGAATCCGTGACACCGGAGTCGGCCACGGCGGTCTCCGCATGCACGGTTGCGGCCTCGGACTCGGCTGCTTCCGTGATGCGGTTGGCCATGCCAGTGAAGATCACACCGTGGAAGGGCAGGATCGAGAACCAGTAGAGCCGGCCGCCCAAGCCGCGCGGGAAGAACACGGCGCGCTGCCGGTAGATCGAGCCGCCGTCAGCCGTGGGCTCTGCCCGCATCTCCAGCCAGGCACGTCCGGGAACCAGCATCTCCGCCCGCAGGCGCAGGAAGCTGCCCCGGTCGATGCGTTCCACGCGCCAGAAGTCGAGCACGTCACCGGTCTGCAAACGGTCGGGGTGACGCCGGCCACGTCGCAGCCCCACTCCCCCGACAAGCTTGTCCATCCAGCCGCGCACGGCCCAGGCCAGCGGAAAGGAATACCATCCGTTGTCGCCGCCGATACTCTCGATGACGCGCCACAGGTCGGCCGGCTTGGCCGACGTCTTCTTTTCCTTGAGGTCGGTGTAAACGAGATGGCCGGCCCAATCGGGGTCGCTGGGCAGCGGGTTGCTCGACGCGCCCTCGGTAGCCGCGTTCTGCCAGCTGGTCTCCACGTCGCCGTCGCGCATGCGTCCCAGCGCCAGGCGAACGGCCCGGCGATACGTGGTGAGGCCGCCGGCGGGCGGCGGGATCACCGCATCGATGTCGTGCTCGTGCATCACGCAGTCGTACTGAAGCGAGGCGATGATGGGAATAGCCAGGCTCCTGGGGATGGGGGTGACCAGGTTGACCCACTGCGAGGCCAGCCACGGCGTGAGCACCGGGAGCGCGGCGATGGGACGCTGGTGCAGGCCGGCCTCGAGGGCGTAGCCGTTCATCATCTGGCCGTAGCGCAGCACGTCGGGCCCACCGATGTCGAAGGTGCGGTTCACATCGGCGGGCACGTCGGCCGCCGCGAGCAGGTAGTACAGCACATCGCGCACGGCTATCGGCTGGATGAAGTTGCGCACCCATTTGGGCGCGGGCATGTACGGGAGCACATCGGTGAGATGCCGGATCATCTCGAAGGAGGTGGAACCGGACCCGATCACCACGCCAGCCTGGAACGCCACGGTCGGCACGCCGGAGGCCAGCAGGATACGGCCGACCTCCGCGCGGGATCGCAGGTGCGGCGACAAGGTATCGGTGTCCGGGTGCAGTCCGCCGAGGTACACGATGCGGGAGACCCCTGCCGCGGCCGCGGCCGTGGCGACGTTCCGGGCGGCCTCACGCTCGGTCTGTTCGAAGTCGCCCTTGGCTCCCATCGAGTGCACGAGGTAGTACAACACATCGATGCCCGTGCTCGCCTTGGCCAGCGACTCCGGGTTGCCCAGGTCGCCCTCGACAATGTCGACGTCTTTGGCCCACGGCACATCGGTGAGCTTCTGCGGGGAGCGCACCAGGACCCTTACGTCTGCCCCTGCCTCGAGGAGCCGGGGAACCAGCCGGCCACCGATGTATCCGGTGGCACCGGTAACGAGGACTCGCCGCGGAGAAGTTGTTCGCTCTGTCATTGCGTCAGCCTAGGCGCAGAGTCTGGATTGCGCCTGCGGAAAGCGCCGTCACCGCGTCGATCACGATTGTGTGTGCGCCGGCCCCGTGTGCGGGGCCTCCTGCGCCTGTGGATGAATCCCGCGTCTCCTGCCGCCCCCGGGAGACAATCGCCGGATGATTCTTCGACTCGACCCGCGGTATCCGCTCGTCTGGCGCACCCCGGACACCATCCAGCTGGGCATAGACCGGCCGCTGGCGATCGTGCCCGGGGTCACGGCGCCGCTGGAGGGTGTCATCGCTGCGCTCCGCGGCGGCGTGCCCCGGTCCGGCGCGCTGATGCTCGGGCGGCAGGCCGGCGCAACGGATGAGGCGACCTCCGCCCTGCTAAGCGCCCTGGGTCCCGCCTTGGTGAGCGGTACTGCGGAGGTCGTGACCGGAGCGAACAACACACCGGCGGATGCCGGCGCCGTGCCAGACGGTTCGACGGGCACGGGCGCTCCAGCGGATGACTCCCCGCCGGGCACAGCCGATCGAGGGCCCGACGACGCTACCCGGTACGACCCCCGACCCGGCACCGCTTCCGGCGGCACGACCGCGGATCGGGCCCTGGCCGGCCACCGCCCGGTTGTGTGCGTCGACGGCGCCGGCGCCACGGCCGATCGCATCCGCAGTCTGCTGGGCGAGCTGAGCATCACGGTGGTGACGACCGAGGTCCTCGCCGCCACCGGTGCGGCTTCGCCCCCGCCGCTGCCCGACCTGGCGGTGATCGTCGACCACTTCGTATTGGCTCCCGAGCGGCACGGCCGCTGGCTGCGGCGGGACGTTCCGCACCTGCCGGTGCTGTTCAGCGACGCCGAGGTGCGTGTTGGACCGCTTGTGGAGCCGGGCGCCGGCCCCTGCCTGACCTGCCTGGAGCTGGACCGGGTCGATGAGGATCCGGCCTGGCCCGCCATCGCCTGCCAGCTGCTCTATCGCACGGCGTCCACCGAGACGCCGCGGCTCGGCATCGAGGCCGCCGCCACGGTGGCCGGTATCGTGCACGAGCGTCTGTTCGCCGCCTCGAACGAGTTCGCCGCCGCGTCGTTGGCGATCGACGCGATCAGCCTGTCGGTCAGGCGCCGCGCGCACCGGCCGCACGTGCGGTGCGGATGCCGATTTCTGCCAGAAAACGTGATCGTTCTCGCGGGGAACGCTGCTGGCTTCCGGCCGCGGACCAACTGAGCGACAGCCGCTTGCGCGCTCGGGTGACGCCCACGTACAGCAGGCGGCGTTCCTCATCGACCTGCTCGAACGTGCCCGCGTAGCTGATCGGCACGAGCCCCTCGCTCAGCCCCACAACGAAGACCGCGTTCCACTCCAGGCCCTTGGCGGAGTGCAGGGTCGCCAGGGTCACGGCCGCGACGGTGGGTTCGTGCTGCCCGGCCTGGCGTTCCATGAGTTCGTCGGTGAACTGGCGGAACGAGGTGCCGGGAGCCGCCTGGTCGACGAGCCCCATGATCGCGTTCAGCGCCTCCCACCGGTCCCGCACGGCACCACGGGTCTCCGGCGCCGTCTGGCTCCAGCCCAGACCGCGCAGCACGTCACTGACCGATTTGAACAGGGGCTCGCCCATGATCGAGACGGATGCCGCGCGCAGCGACATCACCGCCTGCTTCACCTCTGGCAGGTCGAAGAACCGCTTCGATCCGCGGATCTGGTAGCTCACGCCCACATCGCCCAGCGCCGTCTCGAGCAGCGCGGCCTGCACATTGACCCGGTACAGCACGGCGATGTTCTCGGGGGCGGTGCCGGCGGCCACCAGTTCGGCGATGCTCTGCGCCACACCCCTGGCCTCGGCCATGTCATTGGGGTACTCACGCACCGCGGGCTCAACCCCGGTCTCGGCGACGGCGGCGTGCAGGGACAGCGCTCCGGGCCGGCCGCGCATGAGCTGGTTGGCGGTGGCGACGATGGCCGCTGTAGACCGGTAGTTCTGCTCGAGGCGCACCACGGTGGCATCCTCGTAGTGCTTGGGGAAGTCGAGCAGGTAGTCGCTGCGGGCGCCCGCGAACGAGTAGATGGTCTGGCTGGCATCGCCGACGACACAGAGGTCGCGCCGGTCGCCGAGCCAGAGCTTGAGCAGGTCGTACTGAAGCGGCGACACGTCCTGGAACTCGTCGACGACGAAGAAGCGGTACTGCTCTCGCACCTGCAAGGCCACCGACGGTTCGGCCTCGATCATGCCGGCCATGGCCAGCAGCACGTCCTCGAAGTCGATCTGCTTGCGGTCGTCCTTGAGCCGCTCGTAGCCTGCCTGCATGTCCAGGGCCTGGTCGATGTCCAGCCGGCCCGGCAGCGCCCGTCCGGCCGTGGCGTACTGCTCCAGGCTCAGCCCGGAGGTCTTGCGCCACTCGATCTCGCCGGCCAGGTCACGCAGGGTGGCGGTGTCCAGCTTGAGCTTGAGCACCTCGGCCACGTGGCCGAGCAACCGGCCCTTTCCCTCGAGGATGCGTGGCGCCTGCCCGCCCACGACGTGCGGCCAGAAATAGTTGAGTTGCGAGAGCGCTGCCGCGTGGAAGGTGCGCGCGGCGACACCGCCGGCGCCGAGTTGCCGCAGCCGGCCGCGCAGCTCCGCCGCGGAGCGGGCGGTGAAGGTGAGCGCCATCACCCGGGTGGGTGAATAGGCGCCGCTCATCACGCCGTAGGCGATGCGGTGCGTGATGGCGCGGGTCTTGCCGGTTCCGGCACCGGCGAGCATGCAGACCGGGCCGATCAGGGCCTCAGCCGCGATGCGCTGCTGCTCGTCGAGCCCGGTGAGCAGAGACTCGGCGGTAGGGGTCAACGGGTCAGACACCCGGGGACACCGTGGCCGGCCGGGCCAGCCAGTCGTCGATCAGGGCGCGAGCGATCGACGACGCACCGGGCAGCATGATCCCGTTCTCGCTGTCGGAGAGCTCCGCCCGGCTGAACCAGCGCAGGTCGAGGATCTCGGTGCCATCCGGCACGAGCCCCGAGGAGTGCTGGCCGTCGGCCAGCCGGGCCGTGAAGCCCACCATGATCGACGCAGGGAAGGGCCACGGCTGCGAGCCGTGATAGACCGGGTCCGCCACGCGCAGGCCCGATTCCTCGAAGACCTCGCGCACCACGGCGGACTCGAACGACTCGCCGGGTTCGACGAAGCCGGCCAGCAGCGAGTACCGGTTGGCCTCCCACATGGCGTTGGAGCCGAGCAGCACGCGGTCCTGGTCGTCGGTGATGAGGACGATCACGGCCGCGTCGGTGCGCGGGAACACCTGGCTGCCGTCGACCGGGCAGTGCCGCACCCAGCCGCCGGTGGTGACCTCGGTGGCGGCGCCGCAGCGCGGGCAGTGCGGGTGCGACTCGTGCCAGTGCAGGATGCCGAGGGACTCGGTGAAGATGCCGGTGTCCCGGTCGGAGAGCAGGGTGGCGTAGTCGCGCAGGCCCACCCAGCGGCTCTCGTCTGGCTCGAGTGCCGCGGCCTGCTCGTCGTCGAGCGGCACGGCGATGATCGGGGTGCCCACCGGTTCGGCGGCGTCGGGGTCGAGCGAGCGACCCAGATAGACCTGCAGACCGGATGCATCGGGCCCGGTCGCCAGCTCGGCCGGCGCCAGCAGCAGCACACGCGGCGCGGCGTTCTCGAGCTGAATGCCGAGAGGCTCGGCGAGCAGCGCTTTGCCGTGCCAGAGGGGCAGCAGCCGGGTGCCGGCATCCGCCCACAGGGTCTCGAACAGGTCGGTGCGGGCGCGGGCATCGTTGTCGCGATCGACGGCGTGCCGGGAAAGCGGCAGCCTGGCCGTAAACCTGAACGACATTCATGGCCCCTCAAAGCTCGGGCAACTCGTGCCGAAGTGGACTGCAGGCGTGGCGAATAGCGCCGCAGGGAGGAACTCGACCTAACCTAGAAGGCATGGCCAGATCCCATCTCACTCTAGCCGCGTTGGCCACCAATGCAGTTCCGGAGCTCGACGTCGCCCACGCCCGAAACCACAGTCTCGGCGCGAACGGATTGTTCGACTCCGCGCTGCTGATCACCCGCGACGGCACTGAGCTGATCATCCGGGTGCCTACGTCGCAAGCGGCGGAAACCGAGCAGTCGGCAGACCTCGTGGCGCTGCGCGCGCTCACGACGGGCAACCGCAGCCGGCTACCGTTCGACGTGCCGGTCTTCGTGGGCCAGGCGCCCTTCGAGGGCACCAGGGCCGTGGTCTACGAACGGCTGCCCGGCGCGTCCTACGACGCCGACGCGCTCACCGGGCACGAGGGGGTCTCCGGCTCGATCGGTCGCGCCATCGCGGCCATCCACGGCCTGCCCACGGCTTTCATCGGCGATGCCGGACTTGTGCAGCAGAGCGCGCTGGACTGCCGCACCGCCACGATCGACTTGATCGACCGCGCATCGAACACCGGAAAGCTGCCGGCGGCCCTGCTGCGCCGCTGGGAGCTCGCCACCGACGACGACTCGCTCTGGCAGTTCGCCCCCACCGTGATCCACGGCTCGCTCACCGCCGAGTCGTTCCTGATCAGCGACGACGCCGTGTGCGGCGTGCTCGGCTGGTCGGCGCTGTGCGTGGGCGACCCGGCCCGCGACCTCAACTGGCTGCTCGCCGCCCGCGGCGACGCCGCCGAGACGGCCATCGCCACGTACACCGCCACCCGGCAGGGCAACGACCCGCTGATCGCCCAGCGGGCGATGCTCTACGCCGAGCTCGAGCTGGCCCGGTGGCTGCTGCACGGCGTCGACATCCACAACGACGCCATCATCGACGACGCCGTGTCGATGCTCGACGGTCTGGTCGACAACGTGCACAGCCACACCATGCAGTCGCTGTCGCCGGAGACCGGCCCGATCCTCAGCGTGTCCGACGTGGAGTCGATGCTCGAGGCCACCCCGCGCACGCCGAGTACCGGGTCCGTCGGGCGCAACAGCGACGACAGCTCCGAGTACGGCACCAGCGACTTCGCCGAGACCGGGTCGTTCTCCCGGGTCACGAGCTTCGACGGCACGGGCTTCGGTGCCGCCGGTTCAGACACCGACTACACCGACGACGCCACCGGCCCGATCTCCACGGCGGCGGATGCGCCGGCGACCGACGACCAGGCCCGCACCAGGTCTTCCTCGGAGTAGAGCCGCTCAGGGGCGACGATCATGTCATCGGCGACGAAGTAGAACACCGCGTCGACGATGGCCGGGTCGATACCCTTCCAGGTGGCGTAAGCCAACCGGTACAGCGCCAGCTGGGTCTGCTTGAGTTCGAGGTCGGCGGCATCCTTGGGTGCCTTGCCGGTCTTCCAGTCCACCACCTGGTAACCGGTCTCGGTCTTGTACACCGCGTCGAGCTTGCAGATGAAGACCTGGTCCCCCAGCACGTGGTGGATCTCGATCTCCACCTCCTCCGGTGCCAGGTTCGCCCAGGGCGAGCGTTCGAAGGTCGCCTTGAACCGCTCCAGCTGATCCAGCTCGACGGGCATGCCCGTGTCTGAACCGGCCGTGAACTCCTCATCGCCCTCGAAATCGAGGTCGAGCTCGTCCAGACTCGCGTCGAGGAGATCCCCGGACGACCCGCCGGCGGAGCGCTGCTCGACCCAGGAGTGGAACAGGGTACCCAGCCGGGTAGCTCGGTAGGGCCGCTCGGGCATCGGGCGCCGGAGCCGGGCCAGAACGGCCGCCGGGTCGTCGACGTAGTCCTTGAACCGGGAGGCCGGAATACGGGTGGGCACGTCGAGTGCGACGGGGCCGGCCAGGCGCAGCGCGCGCTCCTCGAGCAGCAGCGTCACTTCCCGCGACCAGGGTGTGTCCGGCTCGTCCAGGTCCCTGACGTCGTCGCCGACACCGTCCCCGATGTCGCCGCCCTGGGCGCGCACGAGCGCGGCGGCGGCCTCGACGACCGGGCGCCGGGTGCCGAGCGGATCGAACGGCCAGACCTCGCTGGTGTCCTCGTCGGTCAGGGGCTTCTCGTCGTGCTCGCTGCCCTCCGGCAACTCGGGGATCAGCCCGGCCTCGGCCAGTTCGAGCAGGTACCGGCTGGGCTTGCGCACGGTGGTGCCGCCACCCCAGAACGCCCCGGTGAGCAGCAACTGCTGCTGGGACCTGGTGGTGGCCACGTAGATCAGCCGCCGCTCCTCGGCGTCGTGCCGATCGGCGAGTTCCTGTTTGTAGAGCTCGAAGTCGATGTCGAACGATAGCTGCGTCTCGTGGCCCAGCCGGCGCAACTCCGGCAGCTCGGCCCGGTCTCCCCGACAGGGATAGGGCAGCTCGCCGAACCGCAGCCAGCCCGACACCTCCCGGCTCGGCGCGGGCAGGTTCTTCTCGGTCATCCCCGGGATGGCCACGAAGTCCCACTCGAGGCCCTTGGACCCGTGGATGGTGAGCAGCTGCACGGTGCCGGGTTCGGCCGCCTCGCCGCGGGGGCCGAGGTCGTCCTGTCTTTCGGCCCGGGCCAGCCAACGCAGGAAGCTGGCCAGGGTGCCTTGCTCGTCGCTGTCGAGGAACGCCGACACGGCGTCGTGGAAGGCGTAGAGGTTGGCCAGGGCGCGGCCGTGGCTCTCGTTGGCGACCAGTTCGAGGTCGAGCAGGGTCTCCTGCTCGATCAGGCGCACGAAGTCGAGCAGGCCCAGGCCCGCGCGGCTGCGCAGCCAGGCCAGTTGCCGGCCGGCCTGGCGGAGTCGCTGGCGTCCCTCGTCGCTGAACGCGGCCAGCTGGCCGTGGGTCTCCGGCACGCTGGCGACGAAGTCGAGGGCGTCCACGAGCGAGCGGCTTTCTTCGGTGGCGACGGATGCGCGCAGCTTGGCCTTGAGCTCGTCCGACACGGCCTTCTGTGCCCAGTCGTGCGTGGCGAGCCAACCGGCCACGCCCGACAAGGCCTGCAGGTCGCGCACCCCGATGCGCCACCGGCCGCCCGTGAGCAGCCGGATCAGGTCGCTGCCGGCGGACGGGTCGTGCACCACCCGGAGCACGGCGAGCACATCGGCCACCTCCGGCGTGGAGAGCAGGCCGCCCAGGCCCAGCACGTGCGCGGGCACGCCGTGTTCCCGCAGTACCTCGGCGTAGAACTCCATGTCGCGCCGGGCGCGGAAAAGCATCGCTCCCGAGCGGGGCTCGGCGTCGGGGTCGGCGGGCGAGGTCTCGCTGCCCAGCCGCGCGGCGAACCAGCGGGCAATGGCGGCGGCCTCGTCGGCGATGGTCTCGTGCATCGCGGCCTTGACCCGGCCGGCGGCCTTGCCGGCGGGGACCTTGAGGGTCTCCACCTGGATGCCGTTGGGCCGGGCGCGCAGCTGGGCGCTGAGCGGCGCGACGAGCGCGTTTGCGGCGTCGAGCACGGTCACCGGGTTGCGCCAGGTGTACGAGAGCGACATCGAGGGTGCCTCGGTGTTGGCCAGCTCGGCGAAGTCGGTGGAGAAGCCGAGCAGGTTGGCCGAACTGGCGCCGCGCCATCCGTAGATGGACTGGTGCGGGTCGCCGACGGCCATCACCGGGTGGTGCGCGAAGAGGGTGCGCAGAAGCTCGGTCTGCAGCACCGAGGTGTCCTGGTATTCGTCGAGCAGCACGATGCGATACTGCTCGCGGTAGCGGGCCACCACGGCCGGCACCTTGCGGCAGACCTGTAAAGCCAACGCCACCTGGTCGGAGAATTCGATCAGGCCTTGGCGGCGCTTCTCGGCGCCGTAGGCATCCGCGAGTTCGGCCAGCACGGGCAGCGGGGCCACGGCGGCGATGGCCTCGAGCACCGAGTCGTACGGCTTCTTCTTGCGCGGGTTGCCGTAGGGCAGGTCGGCGAGGTAGCCGAAGCTGTTCGCCAGGCGGGCCAGGTCGTGCGGTTCGGGCTCCTCGCCGGGCACGAACGGTGGCGGGTTCTCGGCCAGCGCCCGGCTGAGCGAGAGCACGGCATCCGTCACGGCGTCGACGCCCTTGCCATATCTCACGAGCCGGCCGTCGCCGTGGGCCACGACCACCCGGCGGGCGAGCAGCCAGGCGCTGGTCTCGCTGAGCAGCACCGACTCGGGTTCGCGGCCGAGCAGCAGCGCGTTGTCGGTGAACAGCCGGCTGGCGAAAGAGTTGTAGGTGGACACGGCCGGCGCGTTGAACAGGTCGGCCGAGTCGGGCCCGGCGGCCAGGCCGGTGACGGGGTCCGCCGTGCCGTCGCCGGTGGGCATCAGCCCGGCCTCGCTGAGCTGACGGATGCGTCCGTTGATGCGTTCGGCGAGCTCGCCGGCGGCCTTGCGGGTGAAGGTGAGGCCGAGGATCTGGTCGGGCCGGGCATGGCCGTTGGCCAGCAGCCAGAGCACCCGGTTGGCCATGGTCTCGGTCTTGCCGCTTCCGGCCCCGGCCACCACGAGGGTGGGGCGAAGCGGCGCCTCGATCACGGCCTGCTGTTCGCTGGTGGGCGGGAACATGCCCAGCGCCTCGGCGATGTCGAGGGCGGAGACCGCCCGGCGTGACGTGGAGTCGATGCTGCTCATGAGCTGACCTGCTTGATGACGTGGATACGGCACGAGCCGTACGAGCGGGGATCGAGACAGTGGTCGGCGATCTCGGCCACGAAGGTGGCGCCGCCCATCCCGGCGGCGTCGTCGGTGACCCGGGTGCTGAAGGCCGCGAGTTCGTCGGGCGTGAAGGCCGGCTGGGTGGGGTTGCGGTAGTTCTGCTTCTGGGTTCCGGAGGACACGATCACCAGGCGTGCTCCGGCGAGCTCCATGCCCGGTTCCAGGCCGTCGATGACGCCGGCCGCGAAGGCCAGCTGGTACGCGCCGAGCTGCGGGTGTTCGGCGACGCCGGTGTCGCTGGTCGGGTCGCCCTTGCCGGTCTTGAGGTCCACGATGACGGCACGGCCGTCCGGCAGCCGTTCCACCCGGTCGATGGTGCCGGAAAGCACGGCGCCGTCCAGGTCCAGCTGGAATCGGCCCTCGGCGCTCAGCAGCCGGGTGCCGTCGCGGGCCCCGTCGCCGAGGTAGGCGGCGAGGCGGTCGGTGAGCTCGCGGGCCTGGGTCTTCTGCACCCTGGACTGCCAGTCGGCGTCGAAGACGAGCTCACCCCAGCGGGCCTCCACGCCGGCCCAGAGGGCATCCGCGGTGATCAGGGCCGGATCCGGCGCGCCGGCCGGGTCGGTGGCGTCTTCCATGACCTTGTGGATGATGGTGCCGAGGTTGGCCGCGGTGCTCGAGTCGCCGCCGCCGATCTGGCCGATCAGCCAGTGCAACGGGCAGGTCTCGAACGCGGACATGCGCGACGGTGAGACCCGCACCGGGCCGTCGCCGGCCTCCGGATCGTTGAGCGGGCGCTCGGTGCTGGCCTGGCGCAGTCCGTACCATTCCTCGGGTGAGGCGCCGGGCACCTTCTCGCGGGCGAGGCGAGCGAGCGTGGCCGCGGCATCCGTGGCCCGGGCCGGCAGCACGGCGGGCAGCGCGCCAACCGGGTCGGCCGCCGGCGAGAGGCGGGGTCGGAGCGTTTGGGTGAGGTCGCGGCGCAGGCGACCGACCAGGCCGCGCAGCGACAGCGGGTACCGGGTGAGCGGTGCGGGGTCCGGTTCGGGCAGCAGCCTGAGGAACGCCGACGGCTGGTTCTCGTCGTTGTCGACGGCCATCACGAGCAGTTCGGTGGTGCTGCGGGAGGCGGCCTGGGCGAACATGCGCAGCTCGTCATGCAGCACGCCGGTGCGGGCACCGGCCGGGTCGGGCTGCTCCCCCGCGGCGAGCAGGGCGAGGTCGCCGGCGCCGAGCAGCGAGCCGCGGATGCGCAGGTCGGGCCAGACGTTCTCCTGCACGCCGGCGAGCACCACGACGTCGTAGTCCCGGCCGATGGTGCCGCTGGGGGTGGAGACGAGCACCGACTCCGCCGTCGCCCGCGGCGCGAGGGTGTCTTCGGGCACGTCGGTGTCGACGAGGTGCTCCACAAAGAGCACGGGCGGGGCGGCGGGGGTGCGCTCGACGAAGCGCTGCGCGGCGGAGAACAGGGCCACGACCGCGTCGAGGTTGTGATTGGCCTCGTCGGCGTCGATGCCGGTACCGGTGGACTGCTCCGCCCAGGCGGGGGCGAGCCCGCTGCGCTGCCAGAGCCCCCAGAGGAGCTCTTCGATGGTGGCGCCGGCCGCGAACGCCGTGCGGGTCTGCCGCAGGTTCTTGGCGCAGGAGGCGGCCCGCCTGGCGGTGCGGTTGTCGATGCTCTCCAGCAGCTCCGGGTTGGTGAAGACCTCCACCAGGAGTTGGTCGGCGGTGCGCGCCGAACCGGGACTGCGGGCCGGGTCGGGATGCCCAGCAGGCTCGCCAGGCTCCAGGTGGCTCAGTTCCGCTTCGGTCAGCTCCGGCTCGCTCAGCTCCTGTTGGCGCAGCGCGGCGCGCAGCCGCCGCAGGGTGATCGGGTCGAGGCCCCCGAGCGGGCCGCGCAGCAGGTCGACGGCGGCGTCGGCGTCGAGCGGGCGGCGCCCCAAGGTCACATCGAGGGCCAGGATGAATGCGCGCACGGCCGGTTCGTCGCGGAGCGCCGCCTGGGAGGCGGCCACCTGGGTGGGCACCTCGAGCGCGGCCAGCCCCTTGGACAGGGCGGGCACCAGTGCGCCGGTGCGCACGATCACGGCCATCCGCCCCCACGGCACCCCGTCGAGCACGTGCCGTTCGCGCAGCCGGCGGGCGATCACGGCGAGCTGGTCGGCCGGGCTCGCGGTGACGACGGTCTGCACCATCCCGGCGGCGTCGGACCCTGCTGCGGTGGTGTCCGGCCCTGCGGTCTCGTCCGTTCCGGCGGCTGCGGCACCGATGGCGGTGCCGGCGGCACGCTGGGTTCCGGCGGCGGCGGCGCCGATCCGGCCGGTGAACTCGCGGATCACCGCGCGCAGCTCGGGGCCGTGCCGGTGCACGGTTTCGAGGGTGAGCGTGGTCACGTCGGCCAGGCCCAGGTAGTGGGCGAGGCGGCCGAGGGCATCCGGGTGGGCGCCGCGAAACGACCCGGTGCTGAGGTCGGGATCGCCGAACGCGACGACGGTGACGCCGCGGGCGGCGAACTGGGCCAGCAGCGCCAGCGTGGACTGGGTGGCCTCCTGGGCGTCGTCGAGCACGATCAGCCGGAGATCGGCGAGCGGACCGAGTGGGTTGCCTGCACTCACCGCGCTTGCCGCCGCGGAGCGCACGGCTCCGTTCCGCGGGAGGGTCCGCGGGGCGGCCTGCACGATGGCCGCGGCGAACTGCACGAGCTCGGTGGAGTCGAATTGGCCGGGGCGGCTCTGGTCCTTGACCTCCTGGTAGCCCGTGATGAACTGGGCCGCAGCGGCCCACTCCGGTCGTTCGGTGTCGGCGGCCAGCCGGCTCAGCCGTTCGGGCGTGACACCGTATTCCACGGCGCGCATCATCAGGTCTCGAAGCTCGGTGCGGAATCCGCGCAGGCCCCTGACCTCGGCGTCGAGCGGGCTGGGCCAGGCCGGCCCGGTGCCCTCCAGGATGTCGCCCTGCAGGATCTCGGCGATGATCTGGTCCTGCTCGCCACCGGTGAGCAGAGTCGGGCTGGTGCGTCCGGCCGCCACCTCGGCGTCCCGCACGATCTGGAAGGCCACCGAGTTCGCGGTGCGGGCCAACGGACCGTTCGTGGGCACCCGCAGGCGCAGGGCCAACCGGTCCCGCAGCGCTGTGGCGCCGGTGCGGGTGGGCACGAGAACCAGCACCTCGCTCGGGCTGATGCCCAGGCGGAGCACGCGGTCTGCGACGAATTCCACGAGGGTGCGGGTCTTGCCGGAGCCGGGCGCGCCGATCACGGCGGCCGAGCGGCCAGCTGGCAACTCCAGCACGGCCTGTTGGGAGGCATCCAGGCCCACCGGCTGCCGGTCAGCGGTGGCGTCGCCCGCCCGCACCGGGGCGGCTGGCTCTACTTCGGTCACCGGGTTCATCACGGTCCAACGGTAACGGGTTGCGCCGACAGTGAACGTGGCGGGCCGACCGGCGGGCATGTCGTAATCTGAGCGGGTAGGCAACCGAAAGGCGCATCCGTGGACATCCGCATTGGTATCTTCAACTCCCCCCGGGAGATCAGTTTCGAGACGACTCAGCCGGCCAACGAGGTCGAAGAGACCGTCGCAGCCGCCCTCGCCGGGCAGACCGGCTACCTCAAGCTCAGCGACAAGAAGGGGCGCCTGTACATCGTCCCCACCATCGGACTGGCCTATGTCGAGCTGGGCTCCGAGGAGTCCCGCCGCGTCGGCTTCGTGGCGTAACCTTCCATGGAACTCCTCTTCGTCGCCCTCGGCGGCGCGATCCTGGGCCTGGCCGCCCGGTATGCGCTTCCGCGCCGCCACACGCACGGTTCAGTGCTCGTGCCGGCCGTGGGCACGGGCGTCGCCAGCCTGGTCTGGGTCGCACTGACCTGGCTCGGTTGGGCCTGGGACGGTGGCTGGATCTGGTGGGTGTCGTTCGCGGCCGCGGCCGTGGCATCCGTCGTGGTCGATGTGGTCATCGGTCGTCGCCGCGAGGCCGCCGACCTGGAGGTCCTGCACAGTATCAGCGAGACCGGACTGCCGGCCTAGACCGACCGGCAGCCAGACGTACACGAAACGCCCCCATCGGCCCGATGGGGGCGTTTCTGTGCGTGTGGCGCCGGTCCGGCCGAGACGCTAGGCGGTGAGGCCCAGGCCGTCCATACGGCGGGTGTGCGCGGCGATCAGTTCGGTGAAGACCGGTTCGATGCGGGAATCCTGGCTGACGGCCATGGCGGACCTGGCCACGAGCAGGGTGTCCCCCACCAGCCGCCGCCCCCACATGGCTAGGCGGGATTCCAGCGCGGGCTGCGCGGTGATGGCCGCGGACAACTCGTGCACGAGAACGTCGGCGCCGCCGTGCTCACCGAGCAGGTGGGCGATCCGCGGTCCCACGTCACCGGGAAGCGCGTCGGAGAGCCGGATGAAGAAATCGTCGAGCAGGCCGCCCGTGAGGTAGCAGCTGAGCAGCAGCTCAGGCCAGTCCTCGCCGCCCGTGGCCGTGCGGAAGCTGTCGAGCGCGGGAACGAACGGTCCCATCACGGTGGCCGGTTCGCCGTCCCGGCGACGGATCTCCTCGATCAGGCCGTGATGCTTCGACAGCGCGCGCCCGGCGGCCAGGCTGAGGCCTTCCTTCGCGGCGAGGCTGGGCGCGGTGATCACGGCCGTGGACAGGCTCTCGAACATGCCCAGTTCGAAATACGCGGCCTGGCCGAGATAGGTGAGCAGGTCGGGTACCAGTTCGGTGATGTCGACCTTCGTCGTGGCGCGGCGTTCAGCCCTGACCGACAGTCGGGGCGTCTCTGCCCGTTTGGGACGTTCACCTAACCACGAGATCACGCGCCCAGCTTACTCGGCGGCCCGGCCGGGCTGCGGATAACAGTGCGGATCCGGTGTGGCCACCGGCTGTGCCCAGGTCGCACCTATAGTCTGGTGTCATTCACCGGCGTCGGATCGGTGGACTTTGCGCCTGAAGCAGAAGACGGGCGCATCCCGCTTCGAGCAAGACAGGCAAACAAAAAAGTGACCTTCACCGAACTCAATATCGACCAGGACATCGTTGACGCCCTGGCCGCCAAGGGCATCCTCGAGCCCTTCCCGATCCAGACCCAGACGATCCCCCTCGCTCTCAGCGGCCAGGACATCATCGGCCAGGCCAAGACCGGAACCGGTAAGACCCTCGGCTTCGGGCTGCCGCTGATCCAGCGCCTCGGCCTGAACCCCGAGCCCGGCGTGCAGGCCCTCGTAGTCGTTCCCACGCGCGAATTGTGCGTGCAGGTCAGCGAAGACCTCGAGCTCGCAGCGAGCAACCGCGGCACCACCATCGTTTCCATCTACGGCGGCAAGGCCTACGAGGGTCAGATCGAGCAGCTCAAGGCCGGCGCGCAGATCGTGGTCGGCACCCCCGGTCGTCTGCTCGACCTCGCCAGCCAGCGCCTGCTGAGCCTCTCCAACGTGCGCGAGATGGTGCTCGACGAGGCCGACAAGATGCTCGACCTCGGTTTCCTCTCCGACATCGAGAAGCTCTTCTCGCAGACCCCGTCCACCCGTCACACCATGCTCTTCTCGGCCACCATGCCCGGCCCGATCGTGGCCCTGGCCCGCCGGTTCATGACCAAGCCCATCCACATCCGCGCGAGCGACCCCGATGAGGGCCTCATGCAGGCCAACATCGAGCACCTGGTCTACCGGGCGCACAACATGGACAAGGACGAGGTCATCGGCCGCATCCTGATGGCCGAGGGCCGCGGCAAGACCGTGATCTTCACCCGCACCAAGCGGGCCGCGGCCAAGCTCGTCGAGGAACTCGGCGACCGTGGCTTCAACGCCACCGCCGTGCACGGCGACCTCAACCAGGAGCAGCGCGAGCGCGCCATGGCGGCGTTCAAGGCCGGCAAGAAGGACATCCTGATCGCCACGGATGTCGCCGCGCGCGGCATCGACGTCGACGACGTCACCCACGTGATCAACCACACCATCCCCGAGGACGAGAAGGCCTACCTGCACCGCGTGGGCCGCACCGGCCGCGCCGGCAAGACCGGCATCGCGGTCACCTTCGTGGACTGGGACGACATGCCCAAGTGGACCCTGATCAACAAGGCCCTCGACTTCGGTACCCCGGAGCCGCAGGAGACCTACTCCTCGTCGCCGCACCTCTACACCGACCTGAACATCCCGGCCGGCTCGAAGGGTCGCCTGCGTGCGACCCCGATCAAGGAGACCGTGCCCGGCGCCGCTTCCGGCCGTGACGGGAACCGCGGTGGCCGCAGCGACAGCCGCTCCGGCGGACGCACCGACGGCCGCTCGGACGGGCGCGCCGGTTCGGGTCGCTCGGGCGAGCAGGCCAGTCGTCCGCGCACCCGCGTGGGCACGACCACCAACCCGGATGCCCCCGCCGCCACCCCGGCAGCCGGCACCCACGACGGCGGAGGCGCCGAGCACCACGACGGCAACAGCGCTCCCCGCCGTCGCAGCCGCACCCGCCGCCGCTCCCCGCAGGCGACCACGGCGTAAGGCACTTCCGACATGCCGCAAACGGCCCTTTCACTCGCGTGAAGGGGCCGTTTGCCGCATCTCGCGACCGGTCGGCACTACGCTCGCGTCATGGACATCGAATTCATGGCTGAAGCTGACTGATGCGCGCCTGGGCATTCGTTCCGGTTCTCGGCGTCATCGCTCTCCTGGCCGGGTGCAGCGTCTCACCGTTCAACCTGCTGAGCGACGAACAACGCATCGATCTGCGCGACGGCGCGAGTGCCTACCAGCAGGAAGTCCTGGCGGACCTGGTCGTCGACGAGACGGAGTACCGCCAAGCGGCGGAGGACTGGCACAGTTGCGTCAGCTCCTCAGGCGCCGAACCGTCCGATGTCACGCACAACGGCAATGAGCTCACCTTCAACGTGACGATCCAGGCAGCCACCGAGATGGCCGTCGCATCCATTCAGAGGGTTGCGGACGCCTGTCTGCCGGAGTATTTCGACGCCATCGGCCGGGTCTGGGTCTCGCAGGGCACCAAGCTCAGCTGAGCCGCCGGCTCCAGGCCACCTCGCGGGCAAGCTGACCTGTTTCGGCGAAGTGCCGCACCTGATGCGTTCTCGCCAGCGCCGCTGCGAGGTCCCCGGTGGACGCCAGAGCAAAGCCCAGCCGCTGCCAGAACTCTCCCGAGCGGCGGCTGAACAGCCACGCGCGCTCCGCTCCAGCTTCTGCTGCTTTGTCGAGAGCGAATCCGGCCAGCTCGAGGCCCGTGCCTCGCCCGCGGCGGGACGGATCAACGGCAACACTGCGTATGAGAACCTGGCTGCCATCGTCGCTGCACTCGAAGCCTGTGCTGGCGACGATGCAGCCGGTGGACGCGTCACGCGTGATCCACAAGCGCACGGCAGGAGAGGCCAGTCCGCTCAGGGTGAGGTCGACGCCCCGCAGGAACTCGGTCAACTCCTCCAGATCACGAGAGGTCGTCGGGGTCAGCTGGAGCATGCCTCCAGGATATGGGGACGAGATTGAGGGCCCGTCACGAAGACCCGGCCGGGTGCCCCGGCTGCCAGTCGACGGGGTGAGACCCTCCACTCCTGGCCGGTCCACGAACCGACCAGGGCTCCGGGCGGCAAGGGGTCGGCTCTGGGCGTCGCTGAGTTGCCAGTTCCGGCCGCTTCAACGTCGCCGAAGGGACACCAACTGGCAAATGAGGCGGGCGACTCGTGCTGACTTGCCAGTTGCCGCCCCCTGGGAGGTGCGGAACGGGCGCAAACTGGCAACTCACCGGCCGGGCCGGTCGTGCGAGGGTCAGGCGGGAGTGACCGGCGCCGAGCCGCGGCCCTCGGCCACGAGGCGCTCGAGCACCTCGGGGGTGGTGGTGTTCTCGCCCAGCCGGTTGGGTTTGCCCTCGCCGTGGTAGTCGCTGGACCCGGTAATGGCCAGACCGTACTTCTCGGCGAGCATGGTGAGCCGCGCGGTAGCCTCCGGCTTGTTCTCCCGGTGCCGCAGCTCCAAGCCGAACAGGCCGGCGCCCACGAGCGCGGCCAGCCGGCTCTCAGCCATCACGTCGGCGACGCCCCGGGTGGCCGGATGCGCGATCACGGGCACACCCCCGGCCGCACGCACGAGCGTCACTGCGCGCAGCGGATCCGGCGCGTAGTGCGGCTGGTAGTAGCCCGCCTCCCAGTGCAGGATGCCCGCGAACGCCTCGCTGCGAGTGAGGGCGAGGCCGTTGGCCACGAGGGCGTCCGCGATGTGCGGACGGCCCACGGTTCCGCCCGTGGTGGTCTGGGCGAGCACGTCGTCCCAGGTGATCTCGTAGTCGGCGCCGATCCGGGCCACCATCTGCTCCGCCCGTGTGAGCCTGGCCTGACGAATATGCGCGGTCTCCGCGACGATCCCGGCATCCGACGGGTCGAACAGGTACGCGAGTAGGTGGATGCTGGCGTGCCCGACCCGGGTGCTGAATTCCATGCCCGGTATCAGGGTGATGCCCGCCGTCCGGGCCGCCACAGAAGCTTCCGACCATCCCGCCGTGGAGTCGTGGTCGGTGAGGGCCACCGTGCCCAGGCCCGCCGCCGCAGCGGCGCGCACGAGCTGCGACGGAGTCTCGGTACCGTCGGAGACGCTGGAGTGGGTGTGCAGGTCGATCGGACCCGTGAAACGCCGTTCGACTGCCATTCCCCCATGCTAGTTGGCCGCGGAATGCACCCAGGTCGCTTACAGTGACTCATCTATGTTCTCCTTCCTCTTCCGCACCCTGATCGTCGTGGCGGCGCTGGCGGTTCTCACCGTCCTGGCCTGGCCGCAGTTCTTCGGCCTGCAGAACACCTGGGTGGTGGCGCACGCGGTCTCGCTGCGCGGCCTCGCCGTGGTGGTCGCCGCCGCACTGCTGGTGGCGCTCACGGCCCTGTTTCTTCTCGCGCGGTCTTTTCGGGGCACGACGGCGCTCCTGATGGTGTTCCTGGCGCTGTTCAGCGCGGTCAACGTGGGCGTCCTGCTGCACCGGGGCGCCGCATCCGCCCTGCCCGCTTCGGCGCAGGCGGCGGATGTCTCAGAGTCGGCGGATGCGTCGGCAGACGCCGCGACGGACGCCGACGCGACGGCATCGATCACCGTGCTGAGCTGGAACACCCTCGGCGACGAACCGGGCGCCGACGCCATCGCCGCGCTCGCCCTGGCTGAGCAGGCCGATGTGGTCACCTTGCCCGAGACCACCGAGGAAACCGGGGTGCTGGTCGCCGAGGCCATGCGCGCCGCCGGCCGGCCCATGTGGGTGCACACGGTGTCGTTCGACCTCATCTCCAAGGCCCGCTCGACCACGCTGCTGATCAGCCCGGACTTGGGCGACTACACAGTCACGTCCGCGGAGGGATCCGGACCGCCCGGCAACACGAACGTGCTGCCCACGGTGGTGGCGGAACCCGTCGACGGCACCGGCCCCACGATCGTGGCCGTGCATGCCGTCTCGCCGATCCAATGGGAGATGACCAACTGGCGCTCCGACCTGGATTGGCTGGCCGAGCAGTGCGATGCAAGCGGCTCCGGCATCGACGGCGTGATCATGGCCGGCGACTTCAACGCCACCCTTGACCACTTCGCCGGCCGGGCCGACACCGCCGACACCGAGCTCGGCTCCTGCCGGGATGCCGCCCTGGCCGCGGGCGCCGCCGGCGTGGGCACCTGGCCCACCTGGGCCCCCACCCTGCTCGGCTCCCCCATCGACCATGTGCTGGCCACCGCCAATTGGCAGGTGGACGGCATGAACGTGATCCAGACCGAAGACGCCGCGGGCAGCGACCACCGCCCCATCGTGGCGACCCTCTCTCCCGCCGGCTGAGCCTGCCCGGCTGCTCCCTCGCGCATCCGGTGCGGTGCGGGTGGGAGAATGGGGGCATGGCTGATTCCACCGACACCGCCCCTGCCCCCGCCGCCCGCTCGAACGAGAACCGGTCCACCACGCCCGGCTCGGAAGGGTTCAAGGAGTTCATCTCCAGCGGTTGGGCCGAGCGCACCGACGAGCTGCCGCCGGCCCGGGAGCAGGCGCCGTTCGCCGCCGCCCGGCGCGAGCGGGTCTCCAAGCTCTACCCGGGTCAGCGCCTGATCGTTCCGGCCGGCCGGCTCAAGCAGCGCGCCAACGACACCGACTACGCGTTCCGCGCGCACTCCGCCTTCGCCCACCTCACCGGATGGGGCAGCGACTCCGAACCCGGTGCCGTGCTCGTCTTCGAGCCCACCGCCGCCGGCCACGAGGCCACCGTGTACTTCCGGGAGCGCGCCGGCCGTGACTCAGACGAGTTCTACGCCAACTCCGAGATCGGCGAGTTCTGGATCGGCCCGCGGCCCTCCATCGCCCAGGTGGCCAGCGACCTCTCCGTCACGGTGCGCGGCATCGACGACTTCGCCGCGGTTCTCGGCCGCGTCGACAGCGAGACCCTGCTCGTGCGCGAGGCCGACCCGTTCCTCACCGGCCAGGTCGACGACGCCCGCCTCCGCAACTCCGCCGAGCGGATGCTCACGGCCAACGCGTCCGACGCCCCGTTCAGCATCGAGATCAACAGCGAACACGACGCGGATGCAGTCCTCGCCCGCGACCTGTCCGAGCTGCGCCTGGTCAAGGACGCCTACGAGATCGGCCAGATGCGCCTCGCCGTGGCGGCCACCGCCCGCGGCTTCGAAGACGTCATCCGTGACCTGCCCCGCTCCAGCAGCCACGAGCGCGGCGAGCGCCTGGTGGAGGGCGTCTTCAACACCCGCGCCCGCGTGGACGGCAACACCGTCGGTTACGACACCATCGCCGCCTCCGGCCCGCACGCCTGCATCCTGCACTGGACCCGCAACGACGGACCCGTCGTGCCGGGCGACGTGATGCTGCTCGACGCCGGCGTCGAGGTGGACAGCTACTACACCGCCGACATCACCCGCACCCTGCCGGTCACCGGCACCTTCACGGATGTGCAGCGCCGCGTCTACGACGCCGTGCGCGAGGCCGCCGACGCGGCCTTCCTGGTCGCCAAGCCGGGCGCCGTCTTCCGGGAGGTGCACGCGGCCGCGATGGCCGTGATCGCCCGGCACACCGCCGACTGGGGCATGCTGCCCGTCACCGCCGAGGAGGCGCTGCTGCCGGAAAACGGCCAGCACCGTCGCTACATGGTGCACGGCACCAGCCACCACCTCGGCCTCGACGTGCACGACTGCGCCCAGGCCCGCCGCGACATGTACATCGACGGCGTGATCGAGCCCGGCATGGTCTTCACCATCGAGCCCGGCCTGTATTTCCAGCTCGACGACCTCACGGTGCCGGCCGAGTACCGCGGCATCGGCGTGCGCATCGAAGACGACATCCTGATCACCGAGACCGGCGCCGAGAACCTCTCGGCCGGTATCCCGCGGGACTCGGCAGCCGTCGAGGCCTGGATGGCCGCACTGCAGGCCTAAGCACCCACAACTGGTCCCCGTCCGGACATCTGCACCCGGCGCACCGGGCGCAATTGTCCGCTTCGGGAACGGTAAGCAGGCGAGCGGCGGGTTAGCGGGCCGGGTCGACCGGGCCGGAGACCGGGGGCTCGGCCACGGGCGGCGGTCCGGCCGCCGGCGGGGCCGACACGGGCGGGGCCGGCTGACCGTACGCGGGCGGCGCGGTCGGCTGCTCGGTCGGTCCGGTCTCACCGTATGCGGGCGGCTGGTTCGACGGCGGTGTCGGTCCGCCGGCAGCGGGCGGCTCAGGGGCCGAGCGCGGCGGGTCGGACGGGTGCACACCAGCGGCGGCAGCGGGCTCGGCCTGGCCGGACAGCAGGTTGCGGGCCTTGTTGAGCAGTTCGACGTTCACGATCACCTGGTAATTGCCGGCGATCACCTGCATGGTCGAGGTGAAGTCCTTGCGGCGGCGGTTGAGCGCGTAGCTCACCAGTCCGAACAGCATGCCGAAGCCGGCGCCCATGAGCACGGCCGCGAAAACGAACGGCAAGCCGGCGCCATCCGGCGAGAAGATGAAGAACAGCAACCCGAAGAACACCCCGAGCCAGGCACCGGATGCCGCCCCAGCCAACGCGACCCGGCTCCAGGTGAGTTTGCCGGTCACCCGTTCAACGGTCTTGAGGTCGTTGCCCACGATGGACAGCTGCTTGACGGGGAAGTCGGCCTTCGCGAGAACGTCCACGGCCAGCTGGGCCTCGTTGTAGGTCTCGTACGTGGCCACGACCTCGCCCTTGGGCAGGACCGGATACAGTGCGGCGGCGCGGCCGCCGAAGGGGCTCTGAGAGGACATGCCCCCCATTCTTCCACGATCCACTCGCGTACCAGCAGGGGCCGCTGTGCATCCAGTGGGAGAATGCCCCGATGAGGGCCTCAACGCCGGTCGCAAACGCCGGCCTCGGCCGGCCGCAGAGTGCCCTGGGCGCGGCACGGTGTCACGGGTGCCGTGCGGCGTGCACAAGCTAAGTTAGAGGTGTGGCAAACACCAGAGTTTTCGTCGCCCGACTGGCCGGGTGCAACGTCTTCGACCCCGCGGGCGACCGCGTGGGCAAGGTCCGCGACGTGCTGGTGGTCTACCGAAAAGACGACCCGCCCCGTGTAGTCGGCCTGATCGTCGAAATCCCCGGCAAACGCCGGGTGTTCGTCTCGATCGGCCGGGTCACCAGCATCGGCAGCGGCCAGATCATCACCACGGGCCTGATCAACGTGCGCCGCTTCGAGCAGCGCGGCGGTGAGGTGCGGGTGATTGCCGAGATGCTCGGCCGCCGCGTCGCGTTCAACGACGGTTCGGGCGAGGCAACCATCGAAGACGTCGCAATCGAGGAGTCCGCCCAGGGCGACTGGGCGATCAGCCAGTTGTTCGTGCGCCGGCCCAAGGCCAGCTCGTCGCTGTTCGCCAAGGGCGCCACGGCCTTCGCCAACTGGGACGAGGTCTACGAGAAGGTCACCGCGGGCGAGTCCCAGTCGGCCGAGCAGCTCATCGCCACGTACTCGGATATGAAGCCCGCCGACCTCGCCAACACCCTGCTCGACCTGCCCAGGCAGCGCATGTTCGAGGTAGCCGAGGAACTGCCGGACGGCCGTCTGGCCGATGTGCTCGAGGAGATGCCCGAGAGCGAGCAGGTGGGCATCCTCACCCGGCTCGGCGACTCGCGCGCCGCCGAGGTGCTCGACCACATGCAGCCCGACGACGCCGCCGACCTCATCGCGCAATTGCCGGAGGAGCGCGGCGAGCAGCTGCTCGACCTCATGGAGCCGGAGGAAGCCGACGACGTGCGGTTCCTACTCTCCTACGCCCCGGACACCGCCGGCGGTCTGATGACCACCGAGCCGATCATCGTCTCGGCCGACGCCACCGTCGCCGAGGGCCTCGCGCTCATCCGCCGGCACGACCTGGCGCCCGCACTGGGCGCGGCGATCTGCGTCACCCTGCCGCCCTACGAGCCTCCCACCGGCCGGTTCCTGGGCATGGTGCACTTCCAACGGATGCTGCGCTACCCGCCGCACGAACGCCTCGGCACCCTGCTCGACCTGGGTCTGGAGCCCGTCACCGCGGACACCTCGGCGGCCGAGGTCACCCGTATTCTCGCCAGCTACGACCTCGTCTCCGTTCCGGTCGTCGACGACAACCACCGACTCGTCGGGGTGGTGACGATTGATGACGTGCTCGACTACCTGCTGCCGGATGACTGGCGAAGTCACGACGGCAACGACGAGGTGCGTAAACGTGCCACGGCCAGAACCCAGCTGATGACAGGAAGTATCCCGCTACCGGGTGGACGGAGGCACGACAATGGCACGAGCTAACAAGTCGGAGCTCCGCCTCGACACGCCCAAAGGGCTGCGCACCACCAACCTGGTCGGGCGCAAGCGCAACGGACGCAGCAACGACAGGTTCGGCCGGCTCACCGAGGCGATCGCCCGCGGCATGGGCACCCCCTGGTTCCTGCTGGGCCTGACCCTCTTCACGGTCTTCTGGATCAGCTGGAACACCCTCTCCCCGATCAACCTGCGATTCGACTCGATCGAGCTCGGCTTCATCGCGCTCACCCTGGTGCTCTCGCTCCAGGCGTCGTACGCCGCTCCGCTGATCCTGCTCGCGCAGAACCGGCAGGACGACCGCGACCGGGTGCAGTTCGAGCAGGACCGGCAGCGCGCCGAACGCAACCTGGCCGACACTGAGTACCTCGCCCGTGAGGTCGTGGCGCTCCGCCTGGGGATGAAGGACCTCGCCTCAAAGGACTTCCTCCGCGCTGAGCTGCGCGCCATGCTCGACAACCTCGACCAGCGCGACGAGCAGGCGCGCCGGGAAAGCGAGGCAGCCCGCGACCGCGAGAGCCGCGAGCTCGAGAGCCGGGAACGTGAGGGCAGCATCAGCCGTGCCGCCGCCGATCGCCGCAGCGCCCAGGAGGCGCACCCGATTGACTGAGAATCGGGTACGGGCCGCCCTCGCCCAAGTCATCGACCCGGAGATCCGCAAACCCATCACCGAGCTCGACATGGTGTCGGGTGTCACGATCGACGCCGACGGCGGCGCCACGGTGGACATCCGGCTCACCATCGCCGGCTGCCCGGCGGCGACCCGCATCGAGACGGATGTGCGTGAGGCGACCGAATCCGTCGTCGGCCAGGGCCTGGCCCGCGTCGTCGTTTCGGTGATGACTCCCGAGCAGCGCCGCGCCATGACCGAGAAGCTCCGCGGCGGCCAGGGCGCCCGCAGCCTGCAGTTCTCCCCCGACTCGCTCACCCGCATCTATGCGATCACCAGCGGCAAGGGCGGCGTGGGCAAGTCCACCGTCACCGCCAACCTGGCCGTGGCGCTGGCCGCGCGAGGCCTCCGCGTGGGCATCGTCGACGCCGACGTCTACGGCTTCTCCATCCCCGGGCTGCTCGGCCTGGTCACCCCGCCGGCCACGCCCGGCGGCCAGTCCGGCATGGTCAAGCCCACCCAGGTGGGCGACATGATCCTGCCGCCGATCGGCTACGACGTGAAGGTCATCTCGATCGGCATGTTCGTCGACGACACCTCGGTGGCCGTCGCCTGGCGCGGGCCGATGCTGCACCGCACCATCACCCAGTTCCTCACCGAGGTCTACTTCGGCGACCTGGACATCCTGCTGCTCGACCTGCCGCCGGGCACCGGCGACATCGCCATCTCGGTGGGCCAACTGTTGCCGCACGCCGAGGTCATCGTGGTCACCACCCCGCAGCCGGCCGCCTCCGACATCTCCGAGCGCAGCGGCGCCGTGGCCCGGCACACCGGCCAAGCGATCTACGGCGTGATCGAGAACATGTCCGGACTGATGCAGCCCGACGGCACCGTGCTGGAGATCTTCGGCTCCGGAGGCGGCGCCGAGGTCGCCGCCCGGCTCTCCGCCGGGCAGGACACCCCGGTGCCGCTGCTCGGCCAGGTGCCGCTCTCCGTAGCCCTGCGCAGCGGCGGCGACACGGGCATCCCGGTGGTGCTCGGCGACCCGGCCGACCCCGCGGCGGCTGCCATTCAGGCCATCGCCGACCGGTTGGCCACCCGCGGACGCGGCCTGGCCGGCCTGAGCCTGGGCATCTCCCCGCGCTGACCCTGCGCCGGGTTTCACCCGGTCGGGCAGGAGTGCGCTCCGGCACACCTGTCTAGACTGACCCCCATGACTTCCGCCACGTTGGAACTCCCGTTCATCGCCGAACTCGCCCGCGACATCCGCTCCACCTCGGGTGCCACGGCCACGGTCATTGCCCCGTTCACCGGGCAACCGTTGCACGCGCTGCCGCTGAGCAGCCCGCAGGACGTCGCGGATGCTTACGCCCGCGCCCGCCTCGCCCAGATCGGCTGGGCCCGGGCCGGATTCGCCCACCGGCGGGCGGTGCTGCTGAAGGCGCACGACCTACTGCTGAGCCGCCGCGAGAGCCTGCTCGACATCCTGCAGACCGAGACCGGCAAGACCCGCGGGCAGGCCTTCGAGGAGGTCTTCCAGGCCGCCGGCGTCACCCGGTACAACGCGCTCGCAGCCCGGCGAGTGCTCGGCGGCGAGCGGCGCAGGTCCGGCCTGCCGCTGCTCGTGACCACCCGGGTGCGCTACCGGCCCAAGGGCGTTGCCGGGGTCATCACCCCGTGGAACTTCCCGCTCAGCCTGGCCGCGATGGACGTCGTCCCCGCCCTGGCCGCCGGCTGCGGGGTGGTGCAGAAGGCCGACAACCAGGGGGCGCTGAGCATCCTGATGCTGCGCCGGGCATTCATCGACGCCGGGGTACCGGCCGATCTTTGGGCCGTCGTGACCGGCCCGGGCCCCGAGATCGGCAGCGCGGTCACGGCAGGCGCCGACTACGTGTGCTTCACCGGGTCGACGCCCACGGGCATCCGGGTGGGCGAACAGGCGGCGAGCACCCTCACCGGCGCGTCACTCGAGCTGGGCGGAAAGAACCCGATGATCGTGCTCGACGACGTCGACCCGCACCGTGCGGCCGCGCAGGCGGCGTATGCCTGTTTCTCATCACTCGGTCAGCTCTGTGTGTCGATCGAGCGCATCTACGTACAACGGGCGGTCGCCGACCGCTTCCTGCAGGAATTCAGCACCGTCACCCGGGCCCTCCTGCTCGGCTCCGGCCTGGACTACCGGGCGGATGTCGGCTCGCTCACCTCGCAGGATCAGCTGGACAGGGTCAGCAGACACGTGCAGGATGCGCTGTCCCACGGGGCCACGCTGCACGCCGGCGGCCGGGGACGGCCAGACCTCGGCCCATATTTCTTCGAGCCCACGATCCTCACCGGCGTCACCCCGGTCATGCTCTGCTTCGCCGACGAGACGTTCGGACCGGTCGTGTCGGTGTCGGTGGTCGACACCGAGCAGGAGGCCATCCTCGCCGCCAACGACAGCCACTACGGGCTGAATGCGGCAGTACTCAGCGGATCCGCCCGGCGGGGACTGCGCGTAGCCGGCGCGCTGGAGGCCGGCAGTGTCAACGTGAACGAGGGCTACCGCGGGTCGTTCTCCGCCGTCGACGCCCCGATGGGCGGTGTCAAAGGCTCAGGCCTCGGCCGTCGGAACGGCCCGGAGGGACTCAAGCGGTTCGTGGAGCCGGTCACCATCTCCCTGGCCACCGGGGTGCTGCGGCTGCCCGGAACCGGATCGGAGTTCGCCCGGCTCGTGGGCCCCATGGCGCTCCTCGCCCGCACCCTCAAGGCGGCCCGCCGACGTTAGCCGTCCAGCTTGTACCCCCTGACGGGTGCAGGGTCACGCCCACTCGCCGGTCGAGCCCGTCGAGACCCCGCGACAGGTCCAGCGTCGCGCCCGCGACATCGGCCCACCAGGTTTCGACAAGCTCAACCAACGGATACGTCACACCCACCCGCCGGTCGAGCTTGTCGAGACCGCGCGACCGCCTCTGCTTTCCACAGACTGTCCGCCGTCAACGTCTGGCTAGGAGGTGCCGTCGTTGCCGGTCAGGTGCAACGCGTATCCCCAGCAGCCCGTGTCTTCCCAGGTGTACGGCATTGCCGTGGTGTCGCCGTAGAGCGCCAGCGTGAAATCGGCCTGGCGCGCCGGAGCCACATCCTCCACCCTTGTGGTGTCGGCGCTCAAGAAGACTCCGTTCGCGTAGCTGATGTCGGCCTGCCAGTCGAATGACGCGGTCGCCATGCACTGCGTGATCAGGCCGTAGAAGTACTCCGACACCGCCGGAGTCTTGGGAACGTCGGGGCGGGCGGTGGCCGCCGGGGTCACGGACGGTACGGTCGCGGACGGCGAGGTGGTCTCCGGTGTTCCCGCGGATGCGCTGGCCGGGCCGGCACCGGCGGCCACAGCGCTCGGGGCCGGGGCATCCCGGCCGGCCGAGTACGCCGCAACGCCGACCGACAGCGCGGCGACCGACACAACCGTGGTCAGCAGGAGGACACGGCGTCCTCGTGTGGACATGGGCGACGCCTAGTTGTTTCCGTCGTTGCCGGTGACGTGCACCGCGTAGCCCCAGCAGCCGGCGTCCGCCCAGTGGTAGTAGTCGCCGCCGCCGGTATCGCCGTTCATGGCGAGGGTGAAGCCGGCCTGTTGGTCGGGATCGAGGTCTCCGGCGCGGGTCATGTCCACACCTGCGAAAGTGTCGTCTGCGGAGAGCCACACGGCGTGCCACTCGAATCCGGCCTCGGCCATGCACTGGGTGACCAGCCCGTAGAAGTACTCGTGCTGGGCGCGGGTCACAGGAATGGCGTCGGGGTTGGGCGTGCGCACCTCGACGACATTCCCGTCGTCGGCGGATGCATCTGCGTCGGTCTCTTCGGGCACGGCCACGTCGGGTGCGGCAGCGACGGGCGTCTCCGGCTGCGCAAGCTCAACGGGGGTCGGCGTCACAGTCGGCGTCACGGCCGGGGTCGGGGTAGGCGTGGGCGTCGTTGTGGCGGCGGACCCGAGTGCGGAATTCTGGGCGGCACCGACCTCGGCGGCGTGCAGACTCTCCGAGGCGTAGGCGGTGGCGCCGGCCGAGAGCAGGGCCGTTCCTGCGACGATGGCGACAAGTATCAGGCGACTGCGTGTGCTGCGCATGGTGCGACCTCTCCCCCGAGGATTGCGCACTCCGGCAGGGGCACGCTCTTCCCCCGCGGTACGCCGCGCACGCCTCTGGTTTAAGCTGCGCGAACGATCCGGCCGCACCCCAGTTCGGGGCGGCAGGAGCGGCTAGGTGGCCTCGGAGTCGAACGGCGCCGGGCCGGTCAGGGCACCCTCCCTGGCGCGCTTGCGTTGCAGGTACGCGCTGTCCGGGTTGGGGCCGGTGCGGGAGATCACGGCCGATTGCGGCTTGACCGGTTCGTCTTCGGTGAGCGCTTCCCGGATGATCCGGCGTGGGTCATACTGGCGCGGGTCGAGCTTCTTCCAGTCGACGTCGTCGAACTCCGGGCCCATCTCGTCTTTCATGCGGTCTTTGGCGCCGTTGGCCATGTCGCGAAGCTGGCGCACCAGTCGGCCGAGCTGGGCGGCATAGTGCGGCAGCTTCTCCGGACCGAGCAGGAAGACGGCGATGATCCCGATAAGCAGGAGTTTCTCGAACGTCAGACCAAACATGACCTCAGAATATCCCCCCGGCGAGGCATCCCCACACCGAGGGTGAGGCGGCCGTAGTCTTGATCCATACATCTACTGGAGTTGCGGAATGTCTGACAAAGATCTGAATTGGAAATTCGCCGACGACTCGGTGGTGGAGAGCGACGCCCTGGCCCGTGCCCGGCAGCAGTCCCTCGAACTCGGCATCGACGCTATCGCCCCCTCGGTGGGGGCGCAGTCGGCTGTCATCGCCGCCGCGACCGGCGCCCGCAGCATCCTCGAGGTGGGCACCGGAGCCGGTGTGTCCGGCATCTGGCTACTCACGGGCGCCCCAGGGGCCACCCTCACCTCGATCGACATCGAGGTCGACCACCTGCAGCACGCGAAGGCGAACTTCCACGAGGCCGGGATCCCCGGAAACCGGGTGCGCCTGATCACGGGCCGCGCCGCCGAGGTGCTGCCCCGCATGAACGAGAACTCCTACGACATCGTGTTCGTGGACGCCGATCCGCAATCGGTCATCGAATACGTCGAGCACGGCCTGCGCCTGGCCCGCCCGGGCGGCACCGTGCTCGTGGCGCACGCCCTGTGGCGTGGCCGCGTGGCCGACCCCGTTCAGCGAGACGAGGTCGCGACGGGCTTCCGCACCCTGCTCAACGAGATCGCCGGGTCGAAGGCCGTCATCAGCGCACTCTCCCCCGTGGGCGACGGGCTGCTGCAGATCACCAAGCTACGCGCCTAACCGACCTCTGGCGGCAGGAACCACTGACGGTACGAAAAATCGGCTGTGCGGAAAACCGCACAGCCGATCAGTTGAAACTTGTTATACGGCCGGGGTGACTACACCGGCGAGCGCATCGTGAAGCTCCTTGGCTTCAGCGTCGTTCACAGAGACGACGAGTCGACCTCCACCTTCGAGCGGTACACGCACGATGATCAGGCGCCCCTCCTTTACAGCCTCCATTGGCCCGTCTCCGGTCCGTGGCTTCATGGCCGCCATGAACTCCCCTTCCATTCGTAGTCGTAGTCCTATTATCGACCATTCGGCCGTCAGACAGTAATTAGGGCGGTGTCCAATCGGCCCCGTCGACGCCCCAGCAGAGCAGAAGCCAGCCCCACTGGCCGCAAATGAGCAGCAGTGTGACCACAACGCGGTACACGATGCTGCGCGGCCGGGCGAGCGCGCCAAGCAGCGGGAACATCGGCATCAGCAGCCTGAAGACACTCGACTGCGGGAAGAACACGGCCAGTAGGTAGAGCGCGTAGGACACCACCCACAGACGCAGGTCGACGCCAAGGCTCCGCACCGCGGGGGTGAACATCAGCAGCGTGAAGCCGAGGATCACGGCGACCACCACGACGATGCCCAGCGGTTGGCCGAGCCACCACACGCCGCTCTGGAACCAGGCCGCGAAGGGCACCAGCTCCTGGTAGCCGATGTACGCGGAGCGCCAGGCCAGTTCGGTGTCGGTGTAGGCGGTCGGCGAGCCCGTGACGGCCCAGGCGATGGCCGGCCAGGCCAGGCCCATCAGAGAGCTGAACACGGCCACGGATGACGCCGTCACCGCTTCGCGCACCGGGAACGGGTCCCTGGCCCGACTGTACCAGCGGTATCCCACGTGCAGGGCCAGGAACAGGGCGAACGCCAGGCCGCTCGGCCGGGTCAGTGCCATCAGCGCGATCACGGGCACGAGAACCAGGTAGCGGCGTTGCAGCACCAGGAGCAGGGCCAGGGTGAGCAGCAGCAACTGCATCGATTCGGCGTAACCGAACTGCAGCAGGGGCGACAGCGGGGCGACACAGAACAGCACCACGGTGAACAGGGCCGTCGACTCCGGCTGCACCCGGCGCATCAGGCGGTAGAACAGCAGCGCGGTTCCCAGGCTGCAGGCAACGGACACGACAACCGCCATGGACGCCCAGGGCGCGCCGGTGACGAGCATGAGCACCGCACCACCGCCGGGTAGCCGGGCATGAAGGCCCAGGCGTTCTCGCCCACGTGGCCGTCCACCGTGACCGGCAGCACCGACGGGTAGCCACCGACGGCGACGATGTTGTACCAGAGCGCATCCCACATGGTGGCGAACGCCGTGTAGCCGGGCTTCGCCGGCGTCCAGGGGTTCTGTCCCTGCACACTCGCCAGCGCCAGCACGAGCGTGGTGGTCACCGGCCGGGAGAGCAGCCAGATCACGATGACCTTCTGCCACCACGGCACGAGCCGGTAACGGGCTCGCCAGCGCGCCGGCAGCGCCCGGTCGGTGTGGGCGCGCACCCGGGCCGGAGAGGCGCTGGTGGGCGTCACGGTCAGCCGATCGGCGCGGTCAGCCAGGAGCGCAGGGCGTCTTCACAGTCGGTGATCTGGGACAGCGCCACCCGTTCGTCGTCGGCGTGCGCCTTGAGCGGGTCACCGGGCCCGTAGTTGACGGCCGGGATGCCCAGCGCCGAGAAGCGGGCCACATCGGTCCAGCCGTATTTGGGCCGGGGTTCGGCGCCGACGGCGTCGAGGAACTTGATCGCCAGCGGCGCGTCCAGGCCGGGTCGTGCGCCCTCGGCCAGGTCGACCACGGTGATGTCGAAGCCGGCGAAGAGCTCCTCGAGGTGGGCCACGGCCTCCGCGGCCGTGCGGCTGGGCGCGAACCTGTAGTTCACGTGCACCATGCACTCGTCCGGGATGACGTTGCCGGCGATGCCGCCGGTGATGCCCACGGCGTTCAGGCCCTCCCGGTACACCAGGCCCTCGACCTCCACCTCGCGCGGGGTGTAGGCCGCGAGGATGTCGAGGATCGGCGCGGCCTTGTGGATCGCGTTCTCGCCCACCCAGGCCCGGGCGGAGTGCGCCCGCTTGCCGAAGGTGCGCACCTCGATGCGCACGTTGCCGTTGCAGCCGCCTTCGACCTGGCTGTTGCTCGGTTCGCCAAGTATGGCGAAGTCGCCCTCGAACAGGTCGGGGCGGTTGGCCGCGAGCCGGCCCAGCCCGTTGAGATCGGCGTTGACCTCCTCGTGGTCGTACCACATCCAGGTCACGTCGACGCTGGGGTCGGTCAGCTCGGCGGCGAGCTTGAGCTGCACGGCGACGCCGGCCTTCATGTCCACGGTGCCGCGACCCCAGAGGTAGTCGACGTCGTCGATGGTCTCGTAGCGGGTGGGCAGGTTGTCGTTCAGCGGCACGGTGTCGATGTGCCCGGCGATCACCACGCGCTGGGCCCGGCCCAGGTTGGTGCGGGCCACGATGGTGTCACCGTCGCGGATCACCTCGAGGTGCGCGGAGCCGGCCAGGGAGGCGGCAATGGCGTCGGCCAGCGGTGTCTCGTTGCCCGACACCGACTCCACATCGCAGATGGCGCGGGTCAGCTCGATCGACGACGAGGTGAGGTCGAGGGTGAGGGCGGTCTCGGCTGAATGGGTGAGGTCGTGGGGCACCCTACTAATCTAGAGCCATGGTCACCGCCCTTCCCCCCGAACCCCGCTCAGATCCCTCCGCACCGGCGGCGACGCACGCCTGGGGGTACGGCCTGGCCACGATCGCCGGTGACGGCACCGTGCTCGACACCTGGTTCCCGGCGCCCACGCTGGGCGCGCTGCCCCGGGACCGGGACCGCTGGATCGTGCCCACCGAGCTCGAGGAGGCCGCGGGCCCGACGCCCGACGCAATGTGCGCCTCGAGGCCGTCACGGTCGAGATCGACCTGCAGGCGCCTCCAGCGGGCACCTCGGATGCCTACCTGCGGCTGCACCTGCTCTCGCACCTCCTGGTCCGGCCCAACTCGATCAACCTCGACGGCATCTTCGCTCACCTGCCCAATGTGGTCTGGACCAACGCGGGCCCGGTGCTGCCCGCCGATTTCGACCGGCTCCGGCCGTCTCTGCAGCGGCACGGCATCAGCGCCACGGGCCTGGACAAGTTCCCGCCGCTGCTCAACTACGTCTCCCCCGAGCGGGTGCGCATCGCCGACGCGTCCCGGGTGCGCCTGGGCGCCTACCTGTCCCCCGGCACCACCGTCATGCACGAGGGATTCGTCAACTTCAACGCCGGCACCCTGGGCGTCTCGATGGTCGAGGGCCGCGTCTCGCAGGGTGTGGTGGTCGGTGACGGCGCCGACGTCGGCGGCGGCGCATCCATCATGGGCACGCTGTCGGGCGGCGGCACCCAGCGGGTCACGATCGGGCAGCGGGCGCTGCTCGGCGCCAACTCGGGCATCGGCATCTCGATCGGCGACGACTCGGTCGTGGAGGCCGGCCTGTACGTGACCGCCGGCACCAAGGTCGTGCTACTGGACGGCACCCGCACCGCCGACGGCGCCCCGCGCACGGCCAAGGCCAAGGACCTCTCCGGCGTGCCCAACCTGCTCTTCCGCCGCAACTCGCTCACCGGCGCCGTCGAGGTGCTGCCCCGGGCCGGCACCGGCATCACCCTGAACGCGGCCCTGCACGCCTAATCCCCCTCCGCGAACTGTGAGAAAAGCCCCAAGAATCGGAGATTCTTGGGGCTTTTCTCACAGGTCGCGCGGCTAGTTAGGCCCGCGGGTAGTCGCGGGCGACCGCGCCCGTGTAGAGCTGCTGGGGGCGACCGATCTTGGTGGTCGTATCCAGGTTCATCTCGCGCCAGTGCGCGATCCAGCCGGGCAGCCGGCCGATGGCGAACAACACCGTGAACATCCGCGGCGGGAAGCCCATGGCCTTGTAGATCACGCCGGTGTAGAAGTCCACATTGGGGTAGAGCTTGCGCTCCTTGAAGTAGTCGTCATTGAGCGCGATGAACTCGAGCTCCTTGGCGATGTCGAGCAGGTCGTCCTTCACGCCGAGGGCTTCGAGCACGGCGTCGGCGCTCTCCTTGACGAGCTTGGCGCGCGGGTCGTAGTTCTTGTAGACCCGGTGGCCGAAGCCCATCAGGCGCACGCCGGCTTCCTTGTTCTTGACACGTTCGACGTACTTCTGCACACCTTCGCCGGAGGCCTTGATGTCGCTGAGCATGGTGAGCACGGCCTCGTTGGCGCCGCCGTGCAGCGGGCCGGAGAGGGCGTTGATGCCGCCGGAGACCGAGGCGAACAGGTTGGCCTCGGTGGACCCGACCAGGCGCACGGCCGAGGTGGAGGCGTTCTGCTCGTGGTCCTCGTGCAGCATGAGCAGGCGTTCGAGGGCCTTGCTGACGACGGGGTTCACCACGTACGGCTCGGCAAGGGTGCCGAAGTTGAGCTTGATGAAGTTGTCCACGAAGCTCAACGAGTTGTCCGGGTAGAGGAAGGCGTGACCGATGCTCTTCTTGTGCGCGTACGCGGCCATCACCGGCAGCTTCGCCAGCAGGCGGATCATCGACAGTTCGACCTGCTCGGGGTCCTTGGGGTCCAGCGAGTCCTGGTAGTAGGTCGACAGGGCCGAGACACCGGCGGAGAGCACCGACATGGGGTGTGCGTTGTGCGGCAGGGCGTCGTAGAACCGGCGCAGGTCTTCGTGCAGCAGTGTGTGTCGGCGGATGCGCGTGTCGAATGCGCTGAGTTCGCTCTCACTGGGCAGTTCGCCGTAGATGAGCAGCCAGGCGGTCTCGAGGAAGCTCGAGTTCTGGGCGATCTGCTCGATCGGGTAGCCGCGATAGCGGAGGATGCCGTGCTCGCCGTCGATGTACGTGATGGCCGACTTCGTCGCCGCCGTGTTCACGAACCCGGAGTCGAACGTCGTGTAACCGGTCTGCTTGGTCAGCGTCGCGATGTCGATGCTGGACGGCCCGTCGGTGCTACCCAGGATCGGGAACTGCGCCGTGCCCCCGGGTAGGTCAGTGTGGCCATCTGCTGGTCCGACACGGCCCGGTCGATGTACTTCGACTCGGTGGATGGTGTTCGCTGCGCGACGTCGCTCACGGCGCCTCCCTGGATTTCAAAGCCTTTCGGCTGTTGGTCTGTGGCGGTCCGCCGCAGCACGCTCGTGGTGCTTGGCAACGATAACCCGCTTACAGCCTATTCCGCCGAGGGGCATACTGTTGCATCCGCCAACATCGCACGGCTCCTGTTGGCACTCCGCTACAGCCGGCTCCACCAGGTGGACACCGGGTTTCCGGGCGCCCTGCCGGTTCGGAAAGCGCTAGGGCCGAAGGACCCGATCCTGCTCGGCGCCAGCCGTCGCGGGCTCAGTCACGGGTTCCGTCGCGGCTCAAGACGGTGTGAGCGTGAGCGCGAAGCCGTGGGCCTCCTCGAGCGCCTCGCTCCACCGGCCCACCCCGGCGTCGGCCGAAACCCGCACCCATTCGCGCATGGTGCGGGTGCCCATCACGACGGCTGTCCCCGTGTTCTGGTCCACCAGTTGGCGCACCCTCGGTTCCGGGAGTTTGACGACGAGGTCACCGTTGCGGCCGATGAAGGCGAACATCCGGCCCCGCACCCGCAGGCCGTCGCCGTTGAACATCCGCCCCTGGGTCACGGGCGGCCGCGGCGGCAGCTCGGCGACGAGGTCGTGCAGGGCCGCGACGCCCGCTGCGTACCCGTCGACTGGTGCGCCGCCACTGCCCAGGTCGATGCTGTCAGCCATGCCCCCAGCCTAAGCAGCCCGGCGGTGAGCACAACGTCCGGAGGAGTTATGCAGCCCAGGCGCGGAGCCGGGCGGCGGCGGCGTTGATGCGCTCGTCGGTGGCGGTGAGCGAGAACCGCACGTGCTCGGGATAGAAGTCGCCGTAGAACGGGCCGGGGCCGGCCAGGATGCCCAGCTCGGCGAGCCGCCGGATCGAGTCCCAGGCGTCCACGCCGGCCGTCGCCCAGAGGTACAGGCCGGCTTCGCTGTTCTCGATCGTGAAGCCCGCGGCCGTCAGCGCCGGCAGCAGCACCTCGCGCCGGGCCCGGTACAGCTGGCGCTGTCGGCTCACATGCTCGTCATCACCCAGGGCCGCCACCATGGCGGCCTGCAGCGGGGCGGGCAGCATGAGGCCGGCGTGCTTGCGCACGGTGAGCAGACGGCCGAGCACGGCGTCACAGCCGGCGGCGAACGCGCCGCGGTAGCCGGCCATGTTGGACTGTTTGCTCAGCGAGTAGATGGCCACGATGTTTCGGGTGTCGCCGTCGGTCACCCGGGGGTCCAGGATGCTCGGGATCGCCTCGGCGTCCCACGGCGCATCCCAACCGAGTTCGGCGTAGCACTCGTCGTTGACGATCACGGCGCCCAGCTCCCGGGCGCGGGCCACCGCGGCACGGAGGAACTCGACGTTCAGCACCCGCCCGTCGGGGTTGCCCGGACTGTTCAGCCAGACCAGCTTCGTCGTCGCCGGCCACTCGGCGGGGTCATCGGATGCCAACGCATCCGCCCCGGCCATGGCCGCGCCGATCGCGTAGGTGGGGTAGGCGGCCCTGGGGTGCACGATGGTGTCACCCTCACCCAGGCCCAGCATGAACGGCAGCAGCGCCACGAGCTCCTTGGAGCCGATGGTGGGCAGCACGTTCTGCTCGGTCAGGCCGGTCACACCGCGGCGGCGGGCGTACCAGTCGATGATGGCGTGCTGCAAGGCCGGGGTTCCGGTGGTCTGCGGGTAGGCGTGCGCATCCGTCGCGTGGGCCAGAGCGGCCTGCACGACGGGCGGGGTCGCGTCGACGGGCGAGCCGATCGACAGGTCGACGATTCCGTCGGCGTGGGCCTTGGCCTGCTGCGCGAACGGCAGCATCTGGTCCCACGGGTAGTCGGGAAGCGGTTTGAGCACGTCTAGTGCTGGACCTGGGGCGGCAGCACCGAGATCACCGGGTGGTCCTTGGCGATCACACCCACCTTGGCCGCGCCGCCGGGCGAGCCGATGTCGTCGAAGAACTCGACGTTGGCCTTGTAGTAGTCGGCCCACTGCTCGGGCAGGTCGTCTTCGTAGTAGATGGCCTCGACGGGGCAGACAGGCTCGCAGGCCCCACAGTCCACGCACTCGTCGGGGTGGATATAGAGGGAGCGTTCGCCCTCGTAGATGCAGTCGACGGGACATTCGTCGACGCAGGCACGGTCTTTAACGTCCACGCAGGGCAGGGCGATCACATACGTCACAGTGGCGGAATTCCCTTCACGAACTAAGTGGCCAGTCTACGCCGTCGGTGCTCTGGCGGGAATTCGGGGCCACGCAAGAACGAGCGCGGCGAAGAGCGCAGGAACGATCGTCCACACCGAGCCGAGCACGCCGGATGGCACGAGGACCGAGCCGCCGGTGCTGCGGAGCGACAGCAGGAAGACCGTGAGCAGCAGGCCGAGGGCCGCCGCGCCCACCACGAGGCGGTCACCGACCACCAGGCGCAGGCCAAACAGCAGCGATCCAGCCGCCAGCAGCGCCAGGACCAGCCCGATCGGTACCGTGACCGACCCGAGCGAGAACGTGGTCTGGTGGGCCACCGTTCCCAGCACCCCGAAAAGCACGCCGGCGGCCAGTCCCATCAGGGTGGCGAGCAGCCTCGTGGCCCTGGTGGGCGGCTCGGGGTCGGCCGGATGCGGCGTCGCCGGTCCCCGCAGGAACGTCTCGGTGCCCGTGACGAGAACTTCACTGCCATCAACGTGACGCACCAGGTGACCGTCGACGCTCCAGCGGTTCGGGTAGGCGCTCAAGGCGTGCATCTTCCGGTCCACCTGGTCGCTCACGTCGACCGCGGTGAGGCGGTGCCCCGTGGACTGGGACACCCGGCTGCTGACGAAGACGGGCACCCCGTGATCCCCGGCGGCGTCGATGGCGGCCTGGCGGAGGTCACGGTCGGCGGCGGCGATGACCACGGCCGTGGCGTGTGCCTCGGTCAGGGCCGCGCCGAGAACATCCCGGGTGTCGACCTCCGGCCGGGCGGTGAGGACCCGCCACCGCGCCGGGTCGTCCTCACCGAGCGAGGTGCGGGCGGCCGCGACGGCGGCGGCATCCGGCGCGAGCCCCGCCAGCGCCGCCCCGAACAGAACCGTGACCTCGGCGTCGTCGTGGAGGAGCCGGGCGATCGTTCCGCCCGTGAGTAGGGCCTCGTCGCCGGGGGCATCCACCACGAAGACCACCCGTTCGCCGCTTCCGGACATGACCATGGGTGACTCCTGTGCAGAGAACGGGCGCGGAACGCCGACGGGCGGGGACAACGTACGGTGCAGAACGCCGGCCGTGATTCTGTGAAAATCCTAGCTGGACACGCCCGTGCATCTTCCGTAGAGTGAATGGGTAAGGTTAGCCTTACCATCGTTCGACATTCCAACTCATCCTCGACGACCGGGAAGCACCGTGCTCGCAAACTACCTGATCGGCCTGCGTGAAGGCCTCGAAGCCGCGCTGATCGTGACGATCCTGATCGCCTATGTGGTCAAGATCGGCCGCCGCGACGTGCTGCCCCGGCTCTGGACCGGGGTCGGCCTGGCCGTCCTGCTGGCGCTCCTGCTGGGCGCCATCCTCACCTTCGGCACCTACGGGCTGAGCTTCGCCGCCCAGGAGACCATCGGCGGACTGCTCTCCATCATCGCGACCGGCTTGGTCACCTGGATGGTGTTCTGGATGCTGCGCACCGCCCGCGACCTCAAGGGCCACCTGCACGGCAGCATCGACAAGCACCTGGTGGGTACCGGCCTGGGCCTGGTGCTCGTCGCCTTCCTCGCCGTCGGCCGCGAGGGCATCGAGACCGCCCTGTTCATCTGGGCGGCCGTGCAGGCCACCGGCGAGACGACACTGCCGCTGATCGGCGCGAGTCTGGGCATCCTCACCGCCGTCGGCTTGGGCGCTCTGATCTACGCCGGCATGCTCAAGATCAACCTGAGCCGCTTCTTCACCTGGACCGGCGCCATTCTCATCGTGGTCGCCGCCGGGGTGCTCTCCTACGGCGTGCACGACCTGCAGGAGGCCGGCATCCTGCCCGGGCTGAACGCCCTCGCGTTCAACGTCTCGGCCGTGATCCCGCCGGACAGCTGGTACGGAACCCTGCTCAAGGGCACTCTCAACTTCTCGCCGGCCACCACGTGGCTCGAACTGGCCGTGTGGCTTGCTTACCTGGTACCCACCCTCACGCTCTTCATCGTGAAAAGCCGCACCAAGACCCCGGCCCGCGCCGCGGCCCCTCGGCAGACCGCCTCCGCGGTCGCCGCCCACTGACCCCTGCCCTCCCTCCTAAGGACACCCATGCGCGCCCGCCTCCTCCCCCTCGTCGCCGCCTCCGCCGGCGCACTGCTCGCCCTCACCGGCTGCGTCGCCAACGCCGGATCAGCCGGCGGCTCCGGCCAGGCCCTCACCGTCGACAGCAGCGCGGATGCCTGCACGGTCTCCGCCGCCGAAGCTCCCGCCGGCAACATCAGCTTCACGGTCACCAACTCGGGCGACCAGGTCACCGAGTTCTACCTGCTCGCCGAAGACGGACTGCGCATCGTCGGAGAGGCCGAGAACATCGGCCCGGGCCTTAGTCGCGACCTCGTCGTGCAGCTCGCCGCCGGCAGCTACATCACCAGCTGCAAGCCCGGCATGACCGGCGACGGCATCGACAAGACCGCGTTCACCGTCACCGACTCCGGTGACGACGTGGCGGTGGACGCCGACCTGGACGCCCAGGTGCAGGTCGCCAACGCCAACTACGCGGCCTACGTGCGCGACCAGGTCGCCCAGCTCCTCACCGGTACCCAGGCGTTCGCAGACGCCTATGTCGCCAACGACGACGACACGGCGCGTGCCTTGTACGCGGCGACCCGAGCGCACTGGGAGCGCGTGGAGACCGTCGCCGAATCGTTCGGTGACCTCGACCCGCAGCTCGACCTGCGCGAGGCCGACCTCGAAGAGGGCCAGGACTGGACCGGCTGGCACGCCATAGAGAAGGACCTCTGGCCGGCCGAGGCCAAGCCGGGCTTCGCCGCGTACACGCCCGAGCAGCGCCAGAACTTGGCCACGCTGCTCGTGGCCGACACCACCACGCTGAACGAGAAGGTGCAGGACCTCAGCTTCACCCTGTCCCAGCAGACCAACGGCGCCATCGGGCTGCTCGATGAGGTCGCAACGGGCAAGGTCACCGGTGAGGAAGAATTCTGGTCGCACACCGACCTCTGGGACTTCCAGGCCAACATCGACGGCGCCACGGTGCTCTACGACGGCGTGCGCGACATCCTGGTCGAGGAAGACCCTGACCTGGCCACCAAGCTGGACACCGAGTTCGCTTCACTGCAGAAGCTCCTCGACGCCCAGCGCGTCGGCGACGGCTTCACTCTGTACACCGACCTGAGCCCCGCCGAGATCAAGGCATTCGCCGACCAGGTGAACGCCCTCGGCGAGCCGCTCAACCAGCTCACCGCTACGCTCGTGCTCTAACGAAAGACCAGCAGATGACCGACTCCCCCCAGCCGACACCGGATGCGCCGGCGCCCCGCGGGCTGTCCCGGCGCGGACTGCTCGGCCTCGCGGGGGCGGGCGTGGCTGGGCTGGGCCTGGGCTTCGCCGGCGACCGGGCGGTGTCAGCGGCCCTGGCCCCCGCCGCCGAGACGGCGGCGACGGCCGTGTACCCGTTCTATGGAAAACACCAGGCCGGCATCCTCACCCCGGCGCAGGACCGGTTGCACTTCGCCGCATTCGACGTCACCGACGGCACCAGCCGGGCTGACCTCATCGAGTTGTTGCAGGACTGGAGCGTCGCGGCCGCCGCGATGACCGCCGGGCAGGACATCGGGGACTACGGCGCGGTCAACGGCCCCTATGACGCCCCGCCGGAGGACACCGGCGAGGCCGTCGGCCTCCCGGCTTCGGGCCTCACGATCACCTTCGGGTTCGGCCCCAGCCTCTTCTGCACAGCGTCCGGCGTGGACCGGTTCGGGCTCGCCGCCCGGCAGCCGGCCGAGCTGGTGGATCTTCCGCACTTCCCGGGCGACATGCTCGATGACGCCCGGAGCGGCGGCGACCTCTGTATCCAGGCCTGTGCCAACGATCCGCAGATAGCGGTGCACGCCATCCGCAACCTCTCCCGCATCGCGTTCGGCCGGGCCGCCCTGCGCTGGTCGCAACTCGGCTTCGGGCGCACCTCGTCCACGAGCACGAGCCAGGCCACCCCGCGCAACCTGTTCGGGTTCAAGGACGGCACCGCCAACATCAAGGCCGAGGAGCCCGCCGCGGCCACGGAACACCTCTGGGTGGGCTCGGCGGACGGGCCCGCTTGGCTGGCCGGCGGGTCCTACCTGGTGGCTCGGCGCATCCGCATGACCATCGAGACGTGGGACCGCAGCAGCCTGCGTGAGCAGGAACGGGTGATCGGCCGCACCAAGGGCGAGGGCGCTCCGCTGTCGGGAGGGACCGAGTTCACCGAACCAGACTTCGAGATCGCGGGCCGGGAGATCTGCCGCTGATCGACGAGGCATCGCATGTGCGGCTGGCCCACCCCACCCAGAACGACGGGATCCGGATCCTCCGCCGCGGGTACAACTTCGTCGACGGCAACGACTCGCTCGGCCGGTTGGACGCGGGCCTGTTCTTCATCAGCTTCCAGCGCACGCCGCAGAGCTTCTCGACCGTGCAGCTCAACCTGGCCAGGCACGACGCCATGAACGAGTACCTCAAGCACGTCGGCTCGGCCCTCTTCGCGGTGCCGCCGGGCGCCGCCACGGGCAGCTACGTGGGAGCGCCCCTCTTCGCCTAACCTCTCCCCTCCCCCGCGAACTGTGAGTTAAGCCCCAAAAATCGGCTCTCCTGACTCTTCCGTGGGTCATTTCCGGCCCGGGAGGGCTGGTCGGTGGCCGCCGAGGCTGAGCATGGCGAGGCTGATGAGGGCGTCAGGTGAGGCGAAGCCGAACGCGATTCTGGTGAGGAGTCTGATTTTGGTGTTCATGGATTCGATGCGGCCGTTGGAGAGGTTGTGTTCTATCGAGGCGAGGATCGCGACGCGGTGCTTCACGATGCTTCGTTGCAGCTTCACGAACGCGGGGATGCGGCAGCGGCGAGCCCAGGCGACCCATTTGTCGAGGGCTTCCTTGGCCTGGTCGAGCGGGAGTTTGAAGATGACTCTGAGGCCTTCTTTGAGGTAGTAGGCGCGGGCCAGTCGGGGGTCGGTTTGGACGATCCAGGCCAGCTTGGTTTGTTGTTTCTCGGTGAGGTTCTCGGGGTTTTTCCAGAGCGCATAACGGCTGTTTCTGATGCCGGCCGCGCGAGCGCTGTCGGGGCGTTCGGGGGCTCCGTTCCGGGGTCGGCCGCGGCCCCGCGCGGCGTCATTGATGCGGGCGGCTTTGCGGGCGTCGTTCCAGGCTGCGCGGCGGACTTCGTCGAGGGCTTCGGTGGCCCATTTGACGACGTGGAACGGGTCCGCGCAGCGCACCGCGTTCGGGCAGCGGGCCGCGACAACGTTGGCGATCCAGGCCGCACCGTCCGCGGAAACATGCGTGATCTGTGCGGAACGCTCGGGGCCGAGGGCGTCGAAGAACGTGCCGAGGGTGGCTTTGTCTTGGCCCGGTGCAGCCCAGACGAGACGGCCGGTGTCGTGGTCCACGACGATGGTGAGGAACTTGTGGCCACGCTTGTAGGAGATCTCATCGATCCCGATGCGGGTGAGGCCATCGAACGGGTCGTGCAGGGTCGCGGCGTCGTCCCAGACCCGGGTGACGATCGCGCCGACGGTGCGCCAAGCGATGCGCATCAACGCGGTAACCGCGGTCTTGGAAGACTGCGTAGCCAGCCACGCGACGTGGTCGTCGAAGAGGTAGGTATGTCCGGCCTGGTGCCGAGCCCACGGCACCGACGCGACCGTGACGCCATGCTCACGGCACGCCACCCGGCGGGCGTCTGCCTCGAGAACGACCTGGATGATGCCAGCATCCAGGCTCCGCCAGCGTCGTCGACCCTCACCACGGTCGTAGCCTGGGCTGCGCCGGTGGCACAGCCCACACCGGTTCCGGGCCGCTTTCATCGGCCGGACCGCGACGACCAAAACGCCCGCATCGTCGTCGTAATCGACGTCGTCAACGATGGTCTTTTCGACACCGAGCAGAGTCCGCCATATCCTTGCAGTACGCACGCCGTTTTCCGTTCTTCAGTTTCCAACCTTTGACAGTCAGAAACCTAGACAGAAAGCGGCGTGCGCTCGTTAAGCCACGCGGAAACCACCCACGGATATGTCAGAAGAGCCCAAAAATCCGGGATTTTTGGGGCTTTACTCACGGTTCGCGGAACTGGGAAGCGGGATTCAGGCGGGGGCCACCGTGTAGAGCACGCCGTCGGGGGTGCCGGCGATGGTCACCCGGAACGAGGCGTTCGTCAGGGACTGAACACCGACGTCGCCCACGTTCGCGGACGTGCTGGTGTCGGCCTCGAACCCGGCGTCCACGAGCATCTGCTTCGCGTCGGCCAGCGGGTCGGCCGCACTGGAGGCGATGGTGACGACCCAGCCCTGATCGCCGTTGGTGGTGTTGCCGGCACCGAACTTGATCTCGCCCTCGATCACGGGGATCTCGGCGGGCCAGCCGTCCGGCAGCGCGCCGCCCAGGCTCACATCACCGTCGGTGGCGCCCTGCACGGCCCCGTTCACGGCATCCTGCACCTGCGCGTCGGAGCAGCCGGCCAGAGCCGGGCCGACGGCCAGCAACGCCACCAGGGCCAGCGCCATCCGCAACGGCCGGGTCATGGTCGTGGATCCAGTGCTCATTCGTGTCCTCGTGTTCGTCGGTGCCCCTGATGGGTCGGTACGGCTGATGAAAAAACCGCAGGCACCCCGCGCCGGAAAACCGGAACAGGATGCCTGCGGTCAGGTGATGCTGTGAACTAGTTCGCGTCCTGCTTCTTCAGACGCGAGACGTTCCGCTGACGAGCGGATGCGGCGAGCTCGACCTTGCGGATGCGCACAACGGCCGGGGTGACCTCGACGCACTCGTCTTCGCGGGCGAATTCGAGGCACTGCTCGAGCGTGAGCTGCTTGGACGGCGTCATCGACTCGAACGTGTCGGAGGTGGACTGACGCATGTTGGTCAGCTTCTTCTCCTTGGTGATGTTCACGTCCATGTCGTCGCCGCGCGAGTTCTCGCCGATGACCATGCCCTCGTAGACCTCTTCGGTCGGGTTGACGAAGAACTGCATGCGCTCCTGCAGAGCGATGATCGCGAACGGCGTGACAACACCGGCGCGGTCGGCCACGATGGAGCCGTTGGTGCGGGTGTTGATGGTGCCGGCCCAGGCCTCGTAGCCGTGGAAGATCGCGTTGGCGATACCGGTACCGCGGGTGTCCGTGAGGAACTCGGTGCGGAAGCCGATCAGGCCGCGCGACGGAACAATGAATTCCATGCGGACCCAGCCGGTGCCGTGGTTGGCCATGTTCTCCATGCGACCCTTGCGCGCGGCGAGGAGCTGCGTGATCGCGCCGAGGTACTCTTCGGGCGAGTCGATGGTGAGGTGCTCGTACGGCTCGTGGATCTTGCCGTCGACGCGCTTGACAACCACCTGCGGCTTGCCGACGGTGAGCTCGAAGCCCTCCCGACGCATCTGCTCGACCAGGATGGCGAGAGCGAGCTCGCCACGGCCTTGGACTTCCCAGGCGTCCGGACGGCCGATGTCGAGGACACGGAGCGAGACGTTACCGACGAGCTCCTTGTCGAGACGGTCCTTGACCATGCGGGCGGTGAGCTTGTGGCCCTTGACCTTGCCGATGAGCGGCGAGGTGTTGGTGCCGATGGTCATCGAGATGGCCGGGTCGTCGACCGTGATGGTCGGCAGCGGGCGCACGTCGTCGGGGTCGGCGAGGGTCTCACCGATGGTGATGTCGGGGAATCCGGCGACGGCGACGATGTCACCGGGGCCGGCGCTCTCGGCCGGGTAGCGGTCGAGGGCCTTGGTGATCATGAGCTCGGTCACGCGCACGTTGGAAACGGTGCCGTCGTGCTTGACCCAGGCCACGGTCTGGCCCTTCTTGATGGTGCCCTGGAAGATGCGCAGCAGCGCGAGGCGGCCGAGGAACGGCGAAGAGTCAAGGTTGGTGACCCAGGCCTGCAGCGGGTGCTCGTCGTCGTAGACGGGAGCGGGGATGTGCTGCAGGATCGCTTCGAAGAGCGGCTCGAGGTCGTCGTTGTCGGGCAGCGAGCCGTTCTCCGGCTTGGTGAGGCTGGCAGCGCCGGCGCGGCCGGATGCGTAGACGACCGGCACGTTCAGGACCAGGTCGAGGTCCAGGTCGGGCACGTCGTCGGCCATGTCGGAGGCGAGGCCGAGGAGCAGGTCCTGGCTCTCTTCGACGACCTCATCGATACGCGCGTCGGGGCGGTCGGTCTTGTTGACCAGGAGGATCACCGGCAGGTGCGCCTCGAGCGCCTTGCGCAGCACGAAGCGGGTCTGCGGCAGCGGGCCCTCGGACGCGTCGACGAGGAGCACAACACCGTCGACCATGGACAGGCCGCGCTCGACCTCGCCACCGAAGTCGGCGTGGCCGGGGGTGTCGATCACGTTGATGGTGATGGGGCCGTCGGTGGCGTGGATGCCCTTGTACGAGATCGCCGTGTTCTTGGCGAGGATCGTGATGCCCTTTTCGCGCTCGAGCTCGTTGGAGTCCATCGCGCGCTCTTCGGTGTGCGAGTGCTCGGCGAAGGAGTTCGTCTGCTGCAACATCGCGTCGACCAGGGTCGTCTTGCCGTGGTCAACGTGGGCAACGATTGCAACATTCCGGAGGTTATTGCGGGTAGCAATCGCCATAAAAATAGATCCTTACGAAGAATGGATGCCGCGGAATATCGCATGCGGCGTGAGAGTGGATGAGTGGGGTCACTATGGACCCAAGGGTCTATGCTACCGTACTCGGCCCTCTTCTCGTCGGGCGGGGCCCGATCACCCCTCTATACGGTGCGTTCCCAGCCGATGAACCACCGGCAAACGGACGCAGCCGGGTCGCCAGGTCTCGAAAGGAAGTGCGCTTCCGCCGACCACCCGGGCGCGAAGCGCCCCCACAGCTCGACACGCTCGACCACCGCAGGGGAACGATCCGCAGACCGGGGCGCCAGGTCTCGACACGCTCGACCGACGAGATGGGCGCCTAGTCCAGACACTCGCGCGTCGATCCGCATTACAGAACCACCCCGCTGGTCGAGCCTGTCGACGCCGTGCTGAGCCTGTCGAAGTAGACCCCGCGAGCCGGTCTCCGGGACTCTGCCGCGGCAACCGCAGAAGAACTCGCCAGGTTTCGACAAGCTCAACCACCGAGACGGAAACGCCCCACAGACACAATCGCCAGGTCTCGAACGCTCGACCGCCGACGTGGTGCGACCCGAAGGCATCCGGTAGACGATGGATGGGACGCGGCCAGCGGCCACGTCCCATCCGTTGTTCAGGTTTTCCTCTTCACAGACCGGCTGGTGCCGGCCGCCATATCTGTCTGGCTACTTGGCCCAGCCCACCCCCACGGACGTGCGGGCGCGGAGGACGACGCCCTGGCGAGGCGCAGGCGCTCTCCGGTTCACGGTCGTTCCCCTCCCTCACGACGACTGCCCCCCCGGCCGGAGCCGAGGGGCAGCGCTGACCAACCGGGCCTAGCGGCCGAACTGGAAGTTACCGCCGGGGATGGCGGCGAGCAGTTCCTGCGTATAGGCCTGCTGTGGGCTGTCGAAGACGTCGTCGGTCGACGCTGCCTCCACGATGCGGCCCTTCTGCATGACACACACGTTG